>DIVK01000017.1 GCA_002422455.1 Rhodoferax sp. UBA6134 | reverse complement strand
GGGCCGCCCATCGTGCGACAGGCCCGCTCAGGTTAGGCAAGCAGTGGCCTAAACTCAAATGAGATTTCCAATCAGGAACCGATCCCTGATTGCCTGAACACAGGTGAAATGGCACAAAAACCGGCGCACCACCACTCACGCATCAACGTAGGCGTCACTTTTCAACAGCATTAATATAAATAACAAATCAATTTGTTATGGTTGACTTGATATATAAAGCCCCCCTAGAATCCGCCCATCCCAAAAAAAGAGTTCAGGGATGACTCAAACCCGCTGCCGAACCCGGCATATTCAAATCTCTGCGCCATACGTGCTCAACAGCGCAGGATATTGACGGCGTACCAACCCAAACGAGGTGTCGCGAGTATTGTCTCTGCCTGCAGAGCAATGCCTTCGTCCCCCGCGAAAGAAGGAAGAGCTATGACAGCGTCACAAAAATTCACCCAGGGCCTGCGAACCTTCGCATCCGAGATCGTCCAGGGTTTCCTTGCAATCACGCACAACAGCTTTGCCTTGGTCGGGCTGGCTGTCATGTTTGTCGTCATCGCCCTGACGGCCCGCCCCGAGCTGCGCGAACTGGGCGAGGTTCAACTCTTCGGCTGGCTGCAGACCCGCCAGATGGCAGCAACCGGATTGCCCATTGAAATCGGCGCCATTGACCGCGCCACCGCGAGCAACCCGCAGGACTTGCCCAAACAGCAGGCCGCCGTCGCCTTCTGGCTAAGCAAAAAATACCGGGTGGCACCTGAGCCGATCAGCGCCTTGGTGGCCGAGGCCTACGAAATCGGTATTCGCACCAAGCTCGACCCCACCCTGATTCTGGCGGTCATGGCCATTGAATCCCGCTTCAACCCCTTTGCCCAAAGCCCGGTTGGCGCGCAAGGGCTGATGCAGGTCATGACCAAAGTCCACAGCGACAAGTACGAAAACTTCGGCGGCAAACTGGCGGCCTTCGATCCCCTGACCAATCTGCGGGTGGGCGTCAAGGTGCTGCAGGAATGCATCGCCCGCGCCGGCTCCCTGGAAGGTGGCCTGCGCTATTACGTGGGGGCCGCCAACATTGAGGACGATGGCGGCTACGCAGACAAGGTGATGGCAGAGCACGCCCGTCTGCAACTGGTGGCCAAAGGCCGCGCAGTTCCGCTGTCCGCTCCCCGCGGCATTCCCGTACTGGCAACCCCGGTGGAATCCGTGGACAACCCTGAAACCGAAAAAGTGGCCATGCTGTCCAACTCCTGATTTCAGGAGGGTTGGTCAACGGGGTTTGGCAGATCCCGCGCCCCGTCGGTTAAACTCGACGCGTACGCAACTGGCGATAGGCGCTCCCCCCTCACCGGGCGAGAGAGGCTGAAGTGGGGCCACCACGGGGGAGCGTACCGCACTGCCGGAGTGGCAGCTGTGTTTAGCCGTTCGCCTGGGCAGCCCTGGGATCACACCGCATGATCCCCAGGCCCAACGTCTTCAAGGACTGCCATGTACGACCGTAACATCCTCATCGAGCAAACCGATCCCGAGCTGTTTGCCGCCATCCAGGCTGAAAACGCCCGCCAGGAACACCACATCGAGCTGATTGCCAGCGAAAACTACGCCTCGCCCGCTGTCATGGCCGCCCAAGGTACCCAGCTCACCAACAAATACGCCGAGGGCTACCCGGGCAAGCGCTACTACGGCGGCTGCGAATACGTGGACATCGCCGAGCAGCTAGCCATCGACCGCGTCAAGCAGATCTTCGGCGCCGATTGCGCCAATGTGCAGCCGCACTGCGGCGCCTCCGCCAACGAAGCCGTCTTCCTGGCCTTCCTCAAGCCGGGCGACACCATCATGGGCATGTCGCTGGCCGAAGGCGGCCACCTGACCCACGGCATGGCGCTGAACATGAGCGGCAAGTGGTTCAACGTCGTCTCCTACGGCCTCAACGCCAAGGAAGAGATCGACTACGACGCCATGGAGAAAAAGGCGCACGAGACCCGCCCGAAGCTGATCATCGCCGGGGCCTCGGCCTACAGCCTGCAGATCGACTTCGCCCGCTTCGCCAAAGTGGCCAAGGACGTGGGCGCGCTGTTCATGGTGGACATGGCCCACTATGCCGGCCTGATTGCCGCCGGCGTCTACCCCAATCCGGTGCCGTTCGCCGACGTGGTGACCTCCACCACCCACAAGAGCCTGCGCGGCCCGCGCGGCGGCATCATTTTGATGCGCGCCGAGCATGAGAAGGCCATCAACAGCGCCATCTTCCCCGGCCTGCAGGGCGGTCCGCTGATGCATGTGATCGCGGCCAAGGCGGTGGCTTTCAAGGAAGCCATGGCGCCCGAGTTCAAGAGCCATCAGCAGCAGGTGGTGAAGAACGCCCAGATCGTGGCCGAGACGCTGACCCAGCGCGGCCTGCGCATCGTCAGCGGCGGCACCCAAAGCCACGTCATGCTGGTGGACCTTCGTGCCAAGGGCATCACCGGCAAGGAAGCCGAGGCCGTGCTGGGCGCCGCCCACATGACGATCAACAAGAACGCCATCCCGAACGATCCGGAAAAGCCCATGGTCACCAGCGGCGTGCGCGTGGGCACCCCGGCCATGACCACGCGCGGCTTCAAGGACGAGGAAGCCCGCCTGACGGCCAACCTGGTTGCCGATGTGCTGGACAAGCCGCGCG
>DIVK01000104.1:2035-24473 GCA_002422455.1 Rhodoferax sp. UBA6134 | reverse complement strand
TACAACCCGGACAATATCTTCGCGAAAATTCTGCGCGCAGAACTGCCCTGCATCAGGGTTTATGAAGACGACAAGGTGCTTTGCTTCATGGACCTGATGCCCCAGTCGCCAGGCCATACGCTGGTCGTGCCCAAAGAAGCCGCCGAGACCATTTTCGAGTTGAGCCCCGCCAGCGCCGCCGCCTGTATTGCCGTCGCGCAACGCCTTGCCGCGGCCGTCAAGACCGCCGTCGCCGCCGAGGGCATCATGCTCGCCCAGTTCAACGGCGCCGCTGCGGGGCAGACGGTGCCCCACGTGCATTTTCACGTCATACCGCGCTGGGCTGGTCGCGAGGTGAAAGGCCACGCGACCGAGCGGGTCGACACGGAACAATTGAAAGCCACTGCAGCGAAGATCATGGCCGCCTTGGGATGCGCCTGACCAACTCTTGAAACAGGTGTGGGTTTCAGCCTCTTTTGTGGCTTTAGCGTTTCCTTGCCGCAACTCACAATAGGTTTCAACGAGGAGGTTTCATGGCATTGCAGTACCAGCTTAAAGAAGGCAGCTACCATTTGTATGACATGAGCACACCGGCCAGCCGGCTCACCGGGGAACACCGTCTGCGGCTCAAGACCGACACCGTTGCCATCGCTTTTGACGTTCGTACCGGCATGTTGCATGAGCATGGCAGCCCCGCGCGCATCCATTCCTGGGCCAGCGGGACGCGTCGCCGTCTGCGAGCCGCCGGTGCGCTGGACAGCGCCAATGACATCGTGGTGGTGTCCGGCCCCCTGCCGGTCGATGAGATCAACAAATGCCTGCAGATCAGCGGCTATTGCCGCCGCATGTTCTCGCGACTGGCCACCCTGCCCCACGGCAAACGGATCGAGCGCCCGCAAGCGGCACATTGACCATTGTTTTGATGGCGAGGGTGTTTGCCAAACGAGGTGGCGCCGGGCATCCGGTGGCCGCAATTCAATGACGCAGTTCAGTGGGTGTGCTGGTGGTGTGAATCCGGCACGTGGGGATGCGCATGGCGCAGGCCCTCGTGATGGTGCGCGTGGCTGTGCGGGCCGATGGGCGCTGGTTGATGGACGTGGTCGTGGTGGCCATCCTGATGGTCGTGGGCATGCTCATGGTCCAGGGGGGTGTGGGTATGCTCATGCGCATGGTGTTCCGCCAGGTGCAGTGCCACACCGCACAGCATGAGCAGACCGCCCGCCATCATCAGTCCTCCGGCCGGGCGCTCGCCCAGTGTGAATGCGAACAAGGCGCCGATGAACGGCGCAAACGCAAAGACCGAACCGGTGCGGGCGGCGCCAAACGCCCGCTGCGCCAGCAGGTACAGCCGCAAGCTCAGGCCGTAGCCTGCGGCACCCACCGCGAGCAAGCCAAGCGCCGCAGTCAGCGGCGGCAGGGATTCCTTGCTGAACCAGGCCAAAGCGCTCGTCGCCGCAGCGCCCAATGCCGTCTTGAACAGCACCACCTGACCGGGGTCACGCTCGGCCAGGGCGCGCGACAGCGTGTTGTCGATGCCCCAGGCGGCCGTTGCGAGCAGGACGGCCAGCAGTCCCGTCAGCTGCACGCCTCCCGTCCGTCCCTGGTCCAGTATCAGCACCATGCCACCGGCCAGCAGAAGCAGCATGGCCAGCCAGACCCGCGCATCCATCGTTTCGCCGTACAGCCGCCGGGCCAGCAGGGCCGTGAAGAGAGCCTCCAGCGTCAGCATCAATGACGCGCTTGCCCCGCTGGTGCGCTGCAGGCCCCACGCCAGGGCCACCGGCCCCAGCACCGCGCCAAACAGGGCCATGGCCAGCAATCGCGCCCCGTCGGCCTGATGCAGCCGGGCCTCCTGTTCCCGGCGGCGTTGCAAGGCGGCCCCCACCATGGCCGCCCCGCCGTAAAGCAGGGCGGCTGTGCTGAAGGCCCCCAGGCCCGCACCCAGCCGCTGCACCAGCGGCGTGCTGATGCCAAAAAGGGTGGCGGCCAGCAGGGCCAGCAAACCACCGCGCAGGGCCGGGGCGCTCGGAGGGGTCACTGTTTACCGGCCGGTGAAGTTGGCGGCAATGAAGTTGCCCGGCAGGGTATAGAACAAATAAAGGGTTTCCTTGCTTTTGTCCGTTACCGCCGGGTTTTTGTAGCTGAGCTTCCATTCCTTGCCTTTGCTGCCCTCCACTTGTTCCGCTTTGTCCAGCGGAGCGGTTAGCCATGTCTTGTCCAGCTTGCCACGCTTGACCAGCGACTCCTTGTGCTGGTTGGCGCAAGTGGTGACGGTGGCCTCTTTGGCCGGGGTGTGGCCGTGGAAATGGCAGCTTCCACCTTCTGACGCCATGGCCTGCGGGGCGAATGAAAAAGCAGCGGTCAAGGCGGCGATGGAGATCAGGTGTTTCATGTCAAAGTCCTTTTGATGGATAAAAATTACAGTGCGTTGCGGCCGGAATCGAAGGTGTTTTGAATGTCCATGTCCTCATGGACATGCCGGTGTTCCTCGACCGGGAAGCGAAAGCTGTCCGGCTGGGTGTCATGCTGGTAGCCGTGCAACTGGGTGAACAGCAAGTACACGCCGGCATAGATCAGCCCCAGGTTGGCCGCAAAGCTGAAGCGCTTGAACGAAGGCCGATGCCGCCACGCGGCCAACAGCGTCACCATGACGAGCAGGGCGGCAATCTGCCCCACCTCCACGCCGACGTTGAAGTTCAGAATGCGCAGCAGCATTCCTGCATTGTCATCGCCTAGCGGCAACTGCTGCAAGCGGGTTGACAGGCCGAAGCCGTGCAGCAGCCCGAACCCGAAGACAGCCGCCAGCAGGTTGGGCGACTTCATGTCGAAGTGCTTTTGAAAACCGCCGTTGTTGTCGAAACCCTTGTAAATCACGCTGATGGCAATGATGGCGTCAACCAGGTAGTAGTTCCAGCTGATCCGGAAATAGGTTGCAAAAATCAGGGTGATGCAGTGACCGATGGTGAAAACGGTCACGAACTTGGCCACGTCCTTGAAGGTGGTCAAAAAGAACACCACGCCCAGCAGGAACAGCAGGTGGTCGTAGCCGGTGAGCATGTGGCTGGCACCCAGGCCGATGTACTGCAGGTAGCTGCCATCGAGCATGCGCTGCCGGTCCGCTTCGGAGATGCCGTGCGCGCTGGCCAACAGCGGTGCCAGCATCAGCAGGGCGGGCAGCAGCCGTTTGTGAAAACAGAGGTTCATGAAATTGGCTTTCATCATTGTGGACAGTTGTTTGCGCCGGGTTTGGCCCGGCCGGGGTTGATTCAGGTTTCGTCCGCCGCCAGCGGTTCGATTTCTTTCATCTGTTGCGCCAGCACGTCCAGCGTGGCCTCCGAGGCGTCCTGTCCCAGCGCCGCGCGCGCCTGGATGCGCTCGCGCAGCTGCGCGGGTGTGGCCTGCGGCGCCAGAATGCCGAACGCCGCACCGGTGTCGCGGGCGAGGGCCCGAAAGGCATCCCGCTCGGCACGTTTCAGGAAGGTGGCGTCCACAATCACCGACCAGCCCGCCCGCAGCAAGGGTGCAGCCAGTTCGCGCAGCCGGGCGTAGGTGCGCAGGCGGGCATCGGGGGCGTAGATGCCGGCGTTCGGGCCCGAGCCGCTGCGCGCGCCGGGCGCCAGTCCGGACAGGCGCTTGCGTTCCAGGTCCGAGCGCAGTCGCAAGGTGGCCGCCTGCGGGTCGCCCTGCAGCAATTCATTGGAGGCGACGGTCTTGCCGCAGCCGGACAGGCCGTGCGTGATCACCAGCCGCACCGGGGGGGGCGCCACCATGCGTTCTGCCAGTGCGACATAGGCCAGCGCTTCCTCGATCGCGGCGCTCTCGTCGGCCGTCTGGGCGCTGCGAAGCGCCGCCACCTTGGCGCGTACCAGGGCCCGGTACACGGCATAAAGGCGCAGCAATTGCGCCGCCTCATAGTCGCCGCTGCGGCTCAACATCTCGTTTACAAACCAGTTGGCCAGTCCCGCTTGACCGTGTGCGAGCAGGTCGACGTAAGGAAAAGCGATTTCGCTTGCCACGTCAATCCAGCGGAAGTCTTCGTTGAATTCAATGCAGTCGAACATTCGCACCTGCTCGCCCATCAACACCAGATTGCCCAAATGCAGATCACCATGGCATTCACGCACCCGTCCGGCCTGTTTGCGCGATTGCAGCAGTGGGCTCAACTGCCCGAATTGCGCTTCGGTCCAGGTTTGCAAAGCGATCAGCCGGGTCTGCACGTCGACCTGCGGCAGCTGGTGCAGCAAGGTATCAAAATTGGCCTGCATGGGCGCCAGAACCTGAGGGGCGGTGCCGAAGCGCGATGCAGGCGGTGCGATGGCGGCGACCTCGTGAAAGGCGGCCAGGGTGTCGGCCAGGCCGGACAGGTGCCGGGCTTGCAACTCACCCCGGGCACAGAGTCGGTCCAGCCGGTTGGCCTCCTCGAAGCGCCGCATCTTGACGGCGTATTCGATTGGCGGGGTGCCCGCTGCGTCAAAACGCGGTTCTTGCGGCGTATTGAAAATGCCGACCACGTCCAGGTACAGGTCGGGTGCGAAGCGGCGGTTCAAGAGCAGCTCATCGCGGCAGTAGCGCTGGCGTAGCGCCAGTGTGCTGAAGTCCAGAAACGGCAGCTTCAGCGGCTTTTTGATCTTGTAGGCGAACTCACCCGCCAGCAGGACCCATGAGATGTGAGTCTCGACCAGCGTCACGTGCTGAACGGCATGCGGGTAACGCCATGGCGCCAGCAGCGCCTGGATCAGGGGGGGTACGTTGGAATCCATGGTGCCGATGATGCCAGCTTCGGCGACCGGGATGCCTGACGCAAGACAAGGCGGGACATTCATGCCCGTGAGGGGCCTGCGGCGAAACGTATGATGATCTCCGCCCGGTGGGGCGTTCGCCCCCGGCACAGGGTTTACCGACTTCAACAATTGACCAGGAGACGCACATGCGCATCGGGCTGCCCAAGGAAATCAAGGTTCATGAATACCGTGTGGGCCTGACGCCGGCCAGTGTGCGTGAACTGACGGCGCATGGTCATCAGGTTCTGGTGCAGACCGGCGCCGGCGCCGCCATCGGCCTGAGCGACGAACAGTATCTGGCGGCCGGCGCCACCCTGGCCGCCACCGCCGCCGCCGTGTTTGCCCAGGCGGACCTGATCGTCAAGGTCAAGGAGCCGCAGCCGCAGGAGTGCGCCCTGCTGCGCCCGGGTCAGCTGCTGTATGCCTACCTGCATTTGGCCGCCGACCCGGCGCAGACGGCCGCGCTCGTCAAGTCCGGCGCGGTGTGCATTGCCTACGAAACCATCACCGGTCCCGGCGGCGGCCTGCCGCTGCTGGCGCCCATGAGCGAGGTGGCCGGGCGCATGGCGGTGCAGGCCGGCGCGGCGCATCTGGAAATAGCCCGGGGCGGCATGGGCCTGCTGCTGGGTGGCGTACCCGGCGTGGCGGCCGGGCACGTGGTGATTCTGGGTGCCGGCGTGGTCGGCAGCAACGCCGTGCAGATGGCCGTCGGCCTGGGCGCGCGGGTGACGGTGCTGGACCGCAACGTGGATCGCCTGCGCCAGCTCGACCTGGTTTTTGGCAACCGCATCAGCACGCTGTGCGCCAGCGTGCTCAGTGTGGAGGCGGCGGTGCTCCAGGCCGATTTGCTGATCGGCGCGGTGCTGGTTCCCGGTGCGGCCGCACCCAGGCTGGTAACGCGCGGCATGGTGGCCCGCATGAAAAAAGGCGCCGTGCTGGTGGACGTGGCCATTGACCAGGGCGGCTGCTGCGAGACCTCCCACCCCACCACGCACGCCGAGCCGACCTTCATGGTGGATGGCGTGGTGCACTATTGCGTGGCCAATATGCCGGGCGCGGTGGCCCGCACCGCCACCTTTGCGCTCACCAACGCCACCCTGGCGCACGCCGTGGCACTGGCCGACAAGGGCTGGCAGCAGGCCCTCAGGGATGACCCGCACCTGCGCCAGGGCCTGAATGTGGCCAACGGCCAGGTGACCCATGCGGCGGTGGCGCGGGCGCTGGGCTACCGCCATGTGAGCGCCGACACCTTGCTCGGCCAAAGCCGTCTTACTGCTTGATGGCTTCCACCTGGATCAACAGGCGCACGTTTTTGGGGAAGCCCCAGTCGATGGCGTAGTTGATGCCGAACTGGGAGCGGTCGAGGGTGGTTTCAAAGTCGCCGCCGCAGACTTCCCGCTTGTGTTTGGGATTGTCGTAGCAGTTGAAGTTGCTGGCCTTGAGCGTGATGGGATGGGTTTGACCCATCAAGGTCAGGTTGCCGGTGACCTGTGTCACTTTGTCGCCGCTGAAATCGAACTTGTTCGCCACAAATCTGGCGGTGGGAAATTTGGCTGAATCCAGCAGGTCGGCGCTTTGCAGGTGCTGGTTGAAGGCTTCGGTGCCGGTGTTGATGGAGGCGGTGTGGAACACGATGTCGACCTTGCCGGTTTTGCCGGCGCGGTCAAACTGGACCGTGCCTTCCTTCTTGTCGAAGCGGCCGCGGTTGGTGGAGGTGCCGAAGTGCCCGATCTCGAACGTCACAAAGGTGTGGTCGGGGTCAAGGGTGTAGGTGGCGGCGTGAACCTGGGACACGCCCGCCAGCAGGGCAGCAGCGGCGGCAACGGACAGAAGAGGAAAACGCATGGAAAACTCCCAAAGTGAAGGTTGAGGACAAAGAAAAATTCCGCCCGGCCGCGGTGCGCCCGAAGCGGCACTGGCGATGTCAATGGCGAAGCCGATCCCGCCGGTGACGCACGGAACACGGACTTGAACAAAGTTTAGAGACCGCGAGGGCCAGTCCATTCAATCGTATTGAAGTGAGCGGTCATTTCTTTTGAACCACCAGGGCGCTGATCGGGAAGGGGCGGGAGCTTGGCCTCAGAGCCACGTGCCGCGGTGGGGCAGGTGGATGACCTGTGCCGGACTGCCGCCCAGCGCGAATGCGCCGATCACAAAGCTCAGCACAGCGATGAACATGCTGGCGAAAAAAGCGGTCCAGAAACCCGATACCGTGAAGCCCCTGACCAGCGCCGAGACCAGCAAAATCATCAGGGCATTGATTACCAGCAGAAACAGGCCGAAGGTCACAAAGGTCAGCGGCAAGGTCAGCACAATGAGCAGCGGCCTGACAATGGCGTTTGCAAACCCCAGCAGCAGCGCGGAGACGATCAGTGATGAGGTGTCGGCGAATTTGATGCCGCTGAAGAGGTGACTGGCCACCCAGAGCGACAACGCGGTAATGGCCCAGTGCAACAGGAAGGGGGTCACGTTGTCCAGCATGTCATGAGGTCCGGTGGGTGTCTTGATGGGCTCGCGTTCAGCCGCGCATCAAGGCCTCGATGGCATTGGCCGCTACCGGCACGTCGCGCGTGATCAGCTCGCAGCCGTCGGCTGTGACGATGGCGTCGTCCTCGATGCGGATGCCGATGTTCCAGAACTCGCGCGGGATGTGGTCGCTCGGACGCACGTAGAGGCCGGGCTCGATGGTCAGCGCCATGCCGGGCCGCAGGATGCGGCTGGGCCGGTTCTGGAGGGTCTCGCCGGAGAGCGGGTCGCGCCGCTCGCTGATCTGGCCGATTTCGGACGGCTCGACATAGCTGCCGCAGTCATGCACGTCCATGCCGATCCAGTGGCTGGTGCGGTGCATGTAGTGGGCGAAATAGTGGCGGTGTTCGATGGCGTCCTCCAGCGTGCCGACCTGGTTGCGGTCGAGCAGGCCGAGGTCGAGCATGCCCTGCGTCAGCACCTTCACCGTGGCCTCGTGCGGGTCGGTGAAGCGCGCGCCCGGTTGGGTCGCGGCAATCGCCGCTTCCTGCGAGGCCAGCACCAGCTCGTACAGCGCGCGCTGCGGCCCGCTGAACTTGCCGTTGGCCGGAAAACTGCGGGTGATGTCGCTGGCATAGCCGTCGAGCTCGCAGCCGGCGTCGATCAGCACCAGCTCGCCGTCGCGGATCGGCGCGTTGTCGGCGCGGTAGTGCAGCACGCAGGCGTTGGCGCCGGCGGCCACGATGGAGCCGTAGGCCGGGTACTGCGAGCCGTGGCGGCGGAACTCGTGCAGCAGCTCGGCGTCCAGATGGTACTCGCGCACGTCCTGCTTTTCGCGCAGCATGCGGGCGCAGAGCTGCATGGCGCGCACATGGGCGCCGGCGCTGATCTGCGCGGCGCGCCGCATCATCGCTATTTCGTGCGCGTCCTTGATGAGGCGCATTTCGTCCAGCGGGCCGCACAGGTCGCGTTGCGCCTGCGGGCACAGCGCGCCAAAGCGCACGCGGGCGCGCACCGCCTTGAGCCACGTATCGATGCGGCTCTCCAGTCCGGTGTGGGTGGCGAACGGGTACCAGACGGCGGCCTTGTTCTCCAGCAGTTTGGGCAGTCGCTGCTCCAGCTCGGCCACGGAAAAGGCAGCGTCCACCCCCAGCGCGGCTGGCGCCGCTTCGGGCCCGAGGCGAATGCCGTCCCAGATCTCGCGCTCCAGGTCCTTCGGATTGCAGAACAGCGTGCTGTGGCCCTCGCTGGTGATGACCAGCCAGGCATTGGGCTCACAGAAGCCGCAGAGGTAATGGAAGTAGCTGTCGAAGCGGAACAGGAACTCGCTGTCGCGGTTGCGCTGGCGTTCGGGCGCGGTCGGGATGATGGCAATGCCGTCCGGGCCGAGCTGGGCGGCCAGGCGGGCGCGGCGCTGGGCGTACAGGGATGTGCTCATGGGTTTGTGGTGTTGAGTTGCGTTAGCCGTTGCGGAGTTCCGACGTCGGTCCAGGCCCCGGTGTACGGCTCGGCGCTGACCAGGCTATTGTCCATGGCCCGGCGCAACAGCGGTGCCAGCGGGGCTTTGATGCCCGGCGGGTTGCCGGCGGGAATGTCGCACCAGGGCGCGGCAAACAGCGCGCGCCGGTACAGGCCGATGGTGCTGTAGGTGTGGCGCGGGCCGGGGTGATCGGCCGGCAGGTTGAGGGCCAGGCCCTCGGGCGAAAGGCCGAAGTCACCTTTGGGGTTGTGCGCCGGGTTCGGCACCAGCCAGAGGTGCGCCAGCTTGTCGCTGGCGGCGAAGCGCTGCACGGCCTCGGGCGAAAACACGAAGTCCGGCGCGAACACATCACCGGCCAGCACCCAGAACAGGTCGCCCAGCAGCGGCAGCGCACGCGCGATGCCGCCGGCCGTCTCCAATGCGCCGCCGAAGTCGCGCCCCTCGTGCGAGTAGCTGATGGTCAGCGATTCAAAAGCCGGGCCGAAGCGCTCGGCAATCTGTTCCCCCAGCCAGGCCGTGTTCACCACCACCCGGCTCAAGCCACCTTGCGCCAGCGCCTCCAGCGGCCACTGCATCAGGGGCTTGCCGCGCACCGGCAACAGGGGCTTCGGACAGGTGTCGGTCAACGGGCGCATGCGCTCGCCGCGGCCGGCGGCCAGCAGCATGGCGGGGATGGGGGGTGAGGGGTTCATTGGCGTTGATTTTGCCTTGTCCGGTGGGTTGTCGATGTTTCCGGGGGGATCGCCTTGTTGCGCGCCGCGTGACCACGCCCTGCCCTTAAATTGGGCGTTGCCGCCTCGATCTGCACAAGGGCAAGCGGGCATCAGCGCAAGCCAAAACGCGCCCAAAGGTTATCGTGCCGCCCATCCACCCGGTTTGGGGCGCCAGGCCGTGCCCGGTAAAATGCCGGGTTTCCTCTGACCACCCTTTCCGGAGCCGCCCCCCATGGCAAATACCCAACAAATGGCCAACGCGATTCGCGCGCTGGCAATGGACGCAGTGCAACAAGCCAATTCGGGCCACCCCGGCGCCCCCATGGGCATGGCCGACATGGCGGTGGCGCTGTGGGGCCAGCACCTCAAGCACAACCCGGCCAACCCGCACTGGTTTGACCGCGACCGTTTCGTGCTCAGCAATGGCCATGCCTCGATGCTGATTTACGCCGTGCTGCACCTCACCGGCTACAAGTTGCCGATGAGCGAGCTGAAAAAATTCCGTCAGTTGCACAGCAAGACCGCCGGTCACCCCGAAGTGGGCGTGACGCCCGGCGTGGAAACCACCNNCCGCTCGGCCAGGGCATCACCAATGCCGTGGGCATGGCGCTGGCGGAGAAGCTGCTGGCTCAGGAGTTCAACCGCGACGGCCACGCCGTCATCAACCACCATACGTACGTCTTCATGGGCGACGGCTGCCTGATGGAAGGCATCAGCCACGAGGCCGTCGCCCTGGCCGGTGCCTGGAAGCTCAACAAGCTGATTGCCCTGTACGACGACAACGGAATTTCGATTGACGGCCAGGTCGCGCCCTGGTTTATTGACAACACCGCGCAGCGTTTTACGGCCTGCGGCTGGAACGTGCTCGGCCCCATCGACGGTCACAACGCCGAGCTGGTTGCCAGCACCATCGCCGAGGCCAGGCAGTCGGCCGACAAGCCGACATTGATCGTCTGCAAAACGGCCATTGGCCAAGGCAGCCCGAACCGCGCCAACACCGCCAAGGCCCACGGCGAGCCCCTGGGTGCCGAAGAGATTCAGCTTGCGCGCGAGTCACTGGGCTGGCCGCATCAGCCGTTCGTGATTCCTCAGGACGTGGCTGCCGCATGGGACGCCAAAGCGGCAGGTGCTGCTGCCGAAACCCGCTGGGACGAGCAGTTTGCCGCCTACAAAACGGCGCACCCCGAACTGGCCAGTGAATTGGTGCGGCGCATGAAGGGCGAACTGCCGAAAAACTTCAACCAGGTCGCGGTGGACACGGCGGTGGCCGCGCACGCCAAGGCGGAGACGGTAGCCTCGCGCAAGGCCTCGCAGCTGGCACTGGAGTCATTCACCGCCGCCCTGCCGGAAATGCTGGGCGGCTCGGCCGATCTGACCGGCTCCAACCTTACCAACACCAAGAGCACGCCCAACCTGCGTTTTGACGCGGTCACCGGTGCGGGCAACGGCGGGCGCCACATCAACTACGGCGTGCGTGAGTTCGGCATGGCCGCCATCATGAACGGCATTGCGCTGCACGGTGGCTACATCCCCTATGGCGGCACCTTCCTGACCTTCAGCGACTACAGCCGCAACGCTGTGCGCATGGCGGCACTGATGAAACTGCGCGTGATTCACGTGTTCACCCATGACTCGATCGGTCTGGGCGAAGACGGCCCGACCCACCAGTCGGTCGAGCACGCTGCCAGTCTGCGCCTGATTCCGAACCTGGACGTCTGGCGTCCCGGCGACACGGCCGAGACTGCCGTGGCTTGGGCCGTGGCTTTGCGCAACAAGAGCCAGCCCACCGCCCTGCTGCTGAGCCGCCAGAACATCAGTTACGCGCCCAAGGGCGGTCTGGGTGACATCAGCAAGGGCGCCTATGTGCTGGCCGAGCCGGGCGAAGTCGGTTTGAAGAAAAAAGCCCAGGCCGTCATCATTGCCACCGGCTCCGAAGTTCAGTTGGCCCTCAAGGCGCAAGAGTTGCTGGCGACCCGCAAGATCGCGGTGCGCGTCGTCTCCATGCCGAGCACCACCACGTTTGACCAGCAAAGCGCTGCCTACAAGAGCAGCGTGTTGCCGGCCGGCGTGCCGCGCATCGCGGTGGAAATGGGCGTCACCGGGGGCTGGTGGAAATACGGCTGCGCCGCCGTGGTGGGTATCGATACCTATGGCGAATCGGCACCGGCGCCGGTCTTGTTCGAGTTTTTCGGCTTTACACCCGGGAATGTGGCGGACACGGTGGAACAGGTTTTGCGCAAGTAATCAAATCACGGCACTTCTGTCACTTCGTCATTGCGAGCGCTGCGCTCGCAATGACCAAACCCATCAGTTTTCAGTTTCTTAACTTTGGAGAAAAGCATGACGATCAGGATTGGTATCAATGGCTTTGGCCGCATCGGCCGCAACGTGCTGCGCGCGGCACTGCAAAACTTCAGCGACATTGAAGTCGTTGGCATCAATGACCTGCTGGAGCCCGACTACCTGGCTTACATGCTGCAGTACGACAGCGTGCATGGCCGCTTCAAGGGCGACGTGTCGGTGGACGGCAACACCCTGGTTATCAACGGCAAGAAGATCCGCCTGACGCAGGAGCGCGATCCGGCCAATCTGAAGTGGAGCGAAGTGGGCGCCGACGTCGTGATCGAGTCCACTGGCCTGTTCCTGGACAAGGCCTCGGCCCAGAAGCACGTCGACGCGGGCGCCAGGAGGGTCATCATGTCCGCTCCGTCCAAAGACGACACGCCCATGTTTGTGTTTGGTGTGAACCACGCCAGCTACAAGGGCGAGGCCATTATTTCCAATGCTTCCTGCACCACCAACTGCCTGGCTCCGCTGGCCAAGGTGATGCACGACAAATGGGGTATCAAGCGCGGTTTGATGACCACCGTGCATGCCGCCACCGCCACGCAGAAAACGGTGGACGGCCCCTCCAACAAGGACTGGCGCGGCGGCCGCGGCATCCTGGAAAACATCATCCCCTCCAGCACCGGTGCGGCCAAGGCGGTGGGCGTCGTCATTCCCGAACTGAACAAGAAGCTCACCGGCATGTCGTTTCGCGTGCCCACCAGCGATGTCTCGGTGGTCGATCTGACTTGTGAGCTCAACAGCCCCGCCACGCTGGCTGAAATCTGTGCCGAGATGAAGGCGCAATCCGAAGGCGCCCTGAAGGGCGTGTTGGGTTACACCGAAGACAAGGTGGTGGCCACCGACTTCCGTGGCGACACCCGCACGTCCATTTTTGATGCTGAGGCCAGCATCGCGCTGGATGGCACGTTCGTGAAGCTGGTGAGCTGGTATGACAACGAGTGGGGCTATTCCAACAAGTGCCTGGAGATGGTGCGCGTCGTCGCCCGGTAAGCGGTTTCGCGACGCTACAACACCACTTTGACCATCGGGTGCGTGCTCAAGGTGCGGTACAGCTCGTCGAGCTGTTCGCGGCTGGTGGCGGTGATGGTGATGGTGACGCCCAGATAGTTGCCGCCCTTGCTTTCGCGCAATTCAATGGTGCTGGCGTCAAAGGCGGGGTCGAACTGACAGGCGATCAGGGTGATGGCATGTACCAGCCCGTCCACCTTGGCGCCCATGACCTTGATGGGAAACGGCGACGGATAGTCAATGAGCGATTCGGCGCGTGTGTTGTCTGATGAAGATGAGGGCATGGTTACGTAGGAGAGGAAGGGGTTCGTGGATGAATTGTCGTCTACGATGCTTGGAGTGCCCGGGTTTCTACGTATAATGTGAGGCTTTGCGGCAATCGCCGGACTTAACCTGCGTGAAATTTGAGATGGTGACAGTTACATCCAGTTCCGAATTTGATGCAGATGAGTCCGATGCGCCGGAGTTCAAGCGGCTGAGTGCTGAGGAGGCGCAGGCTTTGCGTGAATCCAGTCCTCATGTCTCGCCTTGGCGGGTGGTGGGCTTGCAGGTGGTGGTGGGGGTGCTGGTGGCCTTGGTTGCCTGGGGTTATGCCGGAAGCCCGGCTGCGGGTGCATCTGCAATGTATGGTGCGGCGGCGGTGTTTATCCCTGCTGCGCTGTTTTTACGCGGGCTGGCGCGCCAGCTGCGAGCGGCCAATGCGGGCTCGGCGCTGGTGGGTTTTTTTGTATGGGAAATGGTCAAGATTGTCCTGACGGTGGTGATGCTGTTTGCTGCCCCGTGGCTGATTTTGCAACTGAACTGGCTGGCGCTGCTGGCTGGCTTTGTGGTGACGATGAAGGTGTGCTGGGTGGCCGCGTGGTTGCGTCCGGTGCGCAAGGATTCACTCAACAAGAATTGAAGAACTGGTGATTTATGTCTGCTGCTGAACACGCTGGAACAACTGCCCCGACGGCTGGAGAGTACATCCAGCACCACCTGCATCATCTGCAGAAAAACTTCAAGTTTGAAAACGTCGAGCAGCACAGCATCGTCGACTTCAGTCTTTTCAACTTCGATTCGCTGGTTTTCTCCAGCTTGCTGGGTGTGATCGGTTGTTTTGTGTTGTGGAATGCGGCGCGCAAGGCAACATCCGGTGTTCCAGGTCGCTTCCAGGCGGCGGTTGAAATTCTGTCCGAGATGGTGGAGAACCAGGCCAAGGGTGTGATTCACAACGCCACGAGCCGCAAGCTGATTTCTCCCCTGGCCCTGACCGTGTTTGTCTGGATTTTCCTGATGAATGCCATGGACATGTTGCCGGTCGACCTGATCCCTCAGTTCTGGCACGGTGCCGGTCCCGCACTGGGCTTCAAAGACTATATGCGCGTGGTGCCCACGGCCGATCTGTCCACCACCCTGGGCTTGTCCACCTCGGTGCTGCTGGTGTGCCTGGTGTACAACATCAAGATCAAGGGTTTGGGTGGCTGGGCGCATGAGCTGATCGCGGCCCCTTTTGGGGATCACTGGGCGCTGTATCCGGTGAACTTCCTGATGCAGATGATCGAATACCTTGCCAAGACCGTGTCCCACGGCATGCGGTTGTTTGGCAACATGTTTGCAGGTGAGTTGGTGTTTATGTTGATCGCTCTTATGGGTGGTGGCTGGGCACTGTCGGCAACTGGTGTTGGTCTGGCCATTGGTCATATCGTCGCCGGAACCGTGTGGACGCTGTTCCATATTCTGGTCATCACTTTGCAAGCCTTCATCTTTATGATGTTGACGCTGATCTATACCGGTCAGGCGCACGACGCACATTGATGTAACTTTCCCTCGTTTTTTCATTTTCTTTTTTTATTAACTTTTAGGAGCTTCTCATGGAAAACGTTCTCGGCCTCGTGGCACTGGCTTGTGGTTTGATCGTTGGTCTCGGCGCTGTTGGCGCCTCTATCGGCATCGCCCTGATGGGTGGCAAGTTCCTGGAATCTTCGGCTCGTCAGCCTGAGTTGATGAATGAACTGCAAACCAAGATGTTCATCCTGGCTGGTCTGATTGATGCTGCGTTCCTGATCGGTGTGGCTATCGCTTTGCTGTTCGCGTTCGCCAACCCCTTCGTTCTGAAGTAATCAACGGCCCTTCACGTTAGAGAAGGAATCAAACCGTGAACATAAACGCAACCCTGTTCCTGCAGGCTATCGTTTTTGCGATCCTGGTGTGGTTCACGATGAAATTCGTGTGGCCCCCGATCACGAAAGCGCTGGACGAGCGGGCACAGAAAATCGCCGACGGCCTCGCTGCCGCCGACAAGGCGAAGTCCGAATTGGCTTTTGCCAACAAACGTGTGGAAGCCGAGCTGGCAAGCTCGCGCAATGAGACCGCAAGTCGTTTGGCTGATGCCGAGCGCCGTGCGCAAACCATTGTGGACGAGGCCAAGGGCCGCGCTGCGGAAGAGGCAAACCGCATCATTGCTGCCGCCAAGGCGGAAGCCGAGCAGCAGTCCGTGAAAGCCCGTGAAGCTTTGCGCGAACAAGTCGCTGCCCTCGCTGTCAAAGGTGCGGAGCAGATCTTGCGCAAGGAAGTCAATGCCGGTGTGCATGCAGACTTGCTTGGCCGTTTGAAGACCGAGCTGTAAGAGGACAACCATGGCCGAACTTGCCACCATTGCCCGCCCTTACGCTGAAGCGCTGTTCAAGGCTTCGTCATCCGATTTGTCGGGTGCGGCGGCCTGGGTTGAGGTGTTAAAGGAAGTCGCGAAAAATCCGCAATTGCAGGAATTTTCCGACAACCCCAACGTCACATCGGCCCAGGTATTTGATGTGATTTCCGGTGTGGCCCCAGTGGTTTTGCCGGAGATGGCCAAAAATTTCTTGCGTACCGTGATTGAAAACGGGCGCTTGAATGCTTTGCCGGAAATCGCGGAGCAGTTTCGCGCATTGAAGAACGCCCGGGGCGGCTCTTCGGATGCCGTCGTGTACAGCGCATTCGCCATCGACAGTGCTGCGCTGGCCGACCTGGCGGCAACGCTGGAAAAACGGTTTGCGCGCAAGCTCAATGTGTCTGTCCAATTGCAGCCCGAGTTGATCGGCGGCATTCGTGTGGTGGTGGGTGATGAGGTTCTTGACTCCTCTGTCAAGGCCCGTCTGGAACAAATGAAAATGGCCTTGACCGCTTGAGGCTTTTGCTTCTCGTCGTCAGCCCAATTAACGAAAGAAGGAAAGAGTCATGCAACTCAATCCCGCAGAAATTTCTGAACTGATCAAGAGCCGTATTGAGGGCTTGTCCGCCAGCGCCAATATCCGCAATCAGGGTACGGTGGTGTCTGTGACTGACGGCATTGTCCGCATTCATGGCCTCTCGGACGTGATGCAGGGCGAAATGCTCGAATTCCCGGCCGACGCCGACGGCCAACCCAGTTATGGTTTGGCGCTGAACCTCGAGCGTGACTCGGTGGGTGCCGTGATTTTGGGTGCTTACGAGCACATTTCAGAAGGCGACACCGTCAAGTGTACGGGTCGTATTCTGGAAGTGCCGGTGGGTCCCGAACTCAAGGGCCGCGTGGTCAATGCGCTGGGTCAGCCGATTGATGGCAAGGGTCCGATCAACGCCAAGTTGACCGACGTGATCGAAAAGGTCGCACCGGGCGTGATCGCCCGTAAATCGGTGGATGAGCCGATGCAAACCGGCCTGAAGTCGATTGACTCCATGGTGCCGGTCGGCCGCGGTCAGCGCGAGTTGATCATCGGTGACCGTCAGACCGGCAAAACAGCGGTGGCGATTGACGCGATCATCAACCAGAAGGGTCAGAACATGACCTGCGTTTATGTTGCGATTGGCCAGAAGGCTTCTTCCGTCAAGAACGTGGTGCGCTCGCTGGAGCAGGCTGGCGCGATGGAATACACCATCGTGGTGGCAGCCACCGCTTCCGAGTCGGCTGCCATGCAATACGTCAGTGCTTATTCCGGTTGCACGATGGGTGAATACTTCCGCGACCGCGGCGAAGACGCCCTGATTGTGTACGATGACCTGTCCAAACAGGCCGTGGCCTACCGCCAGGTGTCCCTGCTGCTGCGCCGTCCCCCGGGCCGCGAAGCTTACCCTGGCGACGTGTTCTATCTTCACAGCCGTCTGCTGGAACGCGCAGCCCGTGTGAACGAAAAGTATGTCGAAGACTTCACCAAGGGCGCCGTGAAGGGCAAGACCGGTTCTTTGACCGCGTTGCCTATCATCGAAACGCAGGCTGGTGACGTGTCCGCTTTTGTTCCGACCAACGTGATTTCGATTACCGACGGCCAGATCTTCCTGGAGACCTCGCTGTTCAATGCCGGTATCCGTCCCGCCATCAATGCCGGTATCTCGGTGTCGCGCGTCGGTGGTGCCGCCCAGACCAAGCTGGTCAAGAACCTGTCCGGCGGTATCCGTACCGACCTGGCGCAGTATCGCGAACTGGCTGCCTTTGCGCAGTTTGCCTCCGATCTGGACGAAGCCACCCGCAAGCAACTCGACCGTGGTGCCCGCGTGACCGAGCTGCTCAAGCAGGCGCAATACAGTCCGCTGTCCATCAGCCTGATGGGGGCCTCGCTGTTCGCCGTGAACAAGGGGTTCATGGACGACATCGAGGTCAAGAAGGTTTTGGCGTTCGAACACGGCCTGCATGCCTATCTCAAGGACAAGCACGCGGCCCTGTTGGTCAAGCTCGAAGCCGCCAAGGCGATGGACAAGGATGCCGAGGCTGAAATGACGGCTGCCGCAACCGCGTTCAAGAAGTCGTTTGCTTGACCCGCAGCTGAAGGCATAAGGAAAATGAGTATGAGCCCCCACGCTCGCAAGCACTCGCTGCCCCCCGAGGGGGCTTGTACCGCCTCAAGGCGGCTCTGCGGAGGTACATATGGCAGCAGGTAAGGAAATTCGCGGCAAGATCAAATCGGTGGAGAACACCAAGAAGATCACCAAGGCCATGGAAATGGTGGCGGCCAGCAAAATGCGCAAGGCGCAGGAGCGCATGCGCGCCGCTCGTCCCTACAGCGAAAAGGTTCGCAACATTGCGGCCAACCTCGGTCAGGCCAACCCTGAGTATGTGCATGCATTCATGAAAACCAACGACGCCAAGTCGGCGGGCATGATTGTGGTCACCACGGACAAGGGGCTGTGCGGTGGCATGAACACCAATGTGCTGCGCGGTGTCACCACCAAGCTGCGCGATCTCCAGGCCGCAGGCGTTTCCACGCAGGCGGTGGCGATTGGCAACAAGGGTTTCGGGTTTCTGAACCGTATCGGTGCCAAGCTTGTATCGCATGTCACGCAACTGGGCGACACGCCGCACCTGGACAAGTTGATCGGCCCGGTGAAAGTGTTGCTCGATGCCTATACCAGAGGCGAAGTGAATTCGGTGTACCTGTGCTACACGCGTTTCATCAATACCATGAAGCAGGAGCCGGTGGTGCAGCAGTTGTTGCCGCTGTCGGCCAGTGCCATGCAGACCGAAACGCAAGCGCACGAAGCGACGACTGGTGCCAGGCATGGCTGGGATTACATCTATGAACCGGATGCGCCGGCGGTGATTGACGAGCTGCTGGTTCGCTACGTGGAAGCGCTGGTGTACCAGGCGGTGGCCGAGAACATGGCCTCCGAGCAGTCGGCGCGCATGGTGGCCATGAAGTCGGCAACTGACAACGCAGGCAGTGTGATTGGTGAGCTCAAGCTGGTCTATAACAAAACGCGTCAGGCAGCGATCACGAAAGAACTTTCGGAAATCGTCGCGGGTGCAGCAGCGGTGTGATCATCCGGTCACGTGCGGCGGTTTAAACGTATTTATTTTTGGAGCAAAAAATGGCTCAAGTCCAAGGCAAGATTGTTCAGTGTATCGGTGCGGTGGTCGACGTGGAGTTTCCACGCGACCAGATGCCCAAGATTTATGACGCGCTCAAGATGGATGGCTCCACGCTGACTCTCGAAGTACAACAGCAGCTGGGTGATGGCATCGTGCGCACCATTGCGCTGGGGTCTTCCGACGGCCTGCGCCGCGGCATGATCGTGCAAAACACCGCCAACCCCATCATGGTGCCGGTAGGCCAGGCCACTCTGGGCCGCATCATGGACGTGCTGGGCGCGCCCATCGACGAGCGCGGCCCGGTGGCTGCCACGAAAACCGCCTCGATTCACCGCAAGGCGCCGACCTATGACGAGCTCAGCCCGTCGCAGGAGTTGCTGGAAACCGGCATCAAGGTGATTGACCTGGTTTGCCCGTTCGCCAAGGGCGGCAAGGTCGGTCTGTTCGGTGGTGCCGGCGTCGGCAAGACCGTGAACATGATGGAACTGATCAACAACATCGCCAAGGCGCACAGCGGTTTGTCCGTGTTTGCCGGCGTGGGTGAGCGTACCCGTGAGGGCAACGACTTTTACCACGAGATGGCCGATTCCGGCGTCGTGAACCTCGAGAAGCTTGAAGACTCCAAAGTGGCCATGGTCTACGGCCAGATGAACGAGCCCCCCGGCAACCGTCTGCGCGTCGCCCTGACGGGTCTGACCATTGCCGAGTCCTTCCGTGACGAAGGCAAGGATGTGCTGTTCTTTGTTGACAACATCTATCGCTATACCCTGGCCGGTACCGAAGTGTCGGCGCTGTTGGGCCGCATGCCTTCCGCCGTGGGCTACCAGCCGACGCTGGCCGAGGAAATGGGCCGTCTGCAAGAGCGTATTACGTCCACCAAGACCGGCTCCATTACCTCGATCCAGGCCGTTTACGTGCCTGCCGACGACTTGACCGACCCCTCGCCTGCCACCACCTTCGCCCACCTGGATTCCACCGTGGTGCTGAGCCGTGACATCGCCTCGCTGGGCATTTACCCCGCCGTGGACCCGCTGGACTCCACCAGCCGCCAGCTCGACCCGCTGGTGGTGGGCCAGGACCATTACGAAACTGCCCGTGCCGTGCAAGGCACGCTGCAGCGCTACAAGGAATTGCGCGACATTATCGCGATTCTGGGCATGGACGAGTTGGCACCGGAAGACAAGCTGGCGGTGGCGCGTGCCCGCAAGATCCAGCGTTTCCTGTCGCAGCCTTTCCACGTGGCCGAGGTGTTCACCGGCTCGCCTGGCAAGTACGTCAGCCTGGCCGAGACGATTCGCGGCTTCAAGATGATCGTGGCTGGCGAGTGCGATCATCTGCCGGAGCAGGCGTTCTACATGGTGGGCACCATTGACGAAGCCTTTGAGAAAGCCAAGAAAGTCGCTTAAAGCGTCGTACTCGGCCATCTGGCGTGCGGTTGGCGTGTTCATGGGCATTTGCACATTTCCACGCCACATAGCCAGACAGCCGGCGACCTGCTTGCAATCGACTTTTACAAGGAGTAATGATGAACACCATCCACGTCGACGTGGTCAGTGCCGAAGAGTCCATCTTCTCAGGCGAGGCGCGTTTTGTGGCGCTGCCCGGTGAGGCGGGCGAGCTTGGTATTTATCCACGCCACACACCGCTGATCACGCGCATCAAGGCGGGTTCGGTGCGTATTGAAAAAGCTGACGGCAGCGAAGAATTCATTTTCGTGGCCGGTGGCCTTCTGGAAGTGCAACCCGACTGCGTTACGGTGTTGTCCGATACCGCCATCCGGGGCAAGGATCTGGATGACGAGAAAGCCAACGCCGCCAGGGCAGCCGCTGAGGAAGCGCTCAAGAATGCCAAAGGCGAGCTCGATATCGCCCGCGCGCAGTCGGAGCTGTATGTGATGGCAGCCCAGATTGCAGCATTGCGCAAATACCGCCAGAAAAAGTAATTGAACGGCGGCGGCCCGGGTGTCGTTGCGTTGATTCGGAGCCCTGATCTTTCCCGGTCAGGGCTTTTTGCGTTCATGAGCCGCCCGGCTCAGATCAGCACAGGCGCATCCGGCAGTTCATTGGGATTTGTTTCCTCACCCACCCCGCGCGGAAAGCGCTCTACCAGCAAGGCGGACACTTCCGCCAGCGCCTGCGTCAGACCGGCTTCAAACTGTCCCTGCTGGAAGGCGGCGCGCAGACGCGACACCAGGCTGTGCCAAACCTGCGGCTCAACCACCTGGCTCAGTCCCCGGTCCGCCACGAGCTCAATGGACCGCTCGGCCAGCAGCAGGTAAATCAGCACGCCATTGTTGTGGGTGGTGTCCCAGACGCGCAGCTTGCTGAACATGGACAGTGCGCGTTGCCGGGTGATTTGTGGCAGGGCAGCGTCCCGCCAGAGGTAACTGGGTGGCAGGGTCAGCTCAATACAAATCCGGATTTCGCCCGAGTGGCGCCGTTCGCTGGCGGCTACCCGTTGCTGCAACCGCAGCTGCAGGTCGGGGGAGATGGCCAGCCGGGTGCCGAACAGGCCCAGCTAACGATGTCGCAAGACGCGTTTGATACGGTTCAACATCACCATCTTCCCGAGGCTCCGCCGCCGCCGAAGTCGCCACCGCCACCCGAGCCAAAGCCGCCGTGACCGCCAAAACCACCACCCCAGCCGCCACCTGGACCGCGTCCGCTGCCGAAGCCCGTGCCGGAACGGTGCGCGAGCGGCGCGAAAAGAGAAAACAAAAGAGCCACAAAAGCCGCCAGGCCGGCGATCAGCAGGCTGGAAGTGATGAGCAGTGCCAACCCGCCGATGGCAGCACCGGTGGTCACTGCGCCCAGTTTGGGGCCAAGCACGCTGCGTGCCACTCGGGCCAGGACCGGGACGGCAATGAACGCGAAAATGAGGAGATCCATCCATTTGAAATCGGTCTTGCCGTCGCCGGACCTGGCGGCGGGTGCTGGCAAGGCCTCGCCGGCGATCAGTTTGAACAGTTGATCGACACCGGCATTAAGTCCACCCGCAAAGTCGCCCTGACGAAAACGCGGTGTGATGGCCTGCTCGATGATGCGCTTGGCCGCCAGATCGGGAATGGCGCCTTCCAGCGTCTTGGCGACTTCAATCCGGACCGTGCGGTCATTTTTGGCCACGACCAGCAGCACACCGTCGCCAATCTCCCGGCGACCGATTTTCCAGGTATTGGCCACCCGGTTGGCGTAACTGATGATGTCTTCGGGCTGCGTGGTGGGCACCAGCAGCAGCACCACCTGCGCACCGCGGTCTTTCTCGAACGCACTCAGCCTGTCTTCGAGCGCCTGCCGCTGCGCTGCGCTCAGCGTATCCGTGGTGTCCATGACGTGCGCGCTCAACGCGGGAACCGCCAGTTGCGCCAGGGCCGGCGCCAGCGTCAACAGCAAGCCGCAGCCCACGCCGACCAGCCAGCGGCCCGCAAGCGGGAAGCGATGCGACAGTCGTTGCAGCAGGAGCATGAGTGACAGCCGGGGCGGTGCGCGCAGTGCTACTTTTTGCCGAAGTCAACCACTGGCGGGGTGGAAATGGCAGCCTCGTTTTGCACCGCGAACGTGGGCTTGGGCTGGTAGCTGAACAGCATGGCCGTCAGGTTGCTGGGAAAACTGCGGGTCAGCACGTTGTAGGCCTGCACGGCCTGGATGTAGCGGTTGCGGGCGACCGTCACGCGGTTTTCGGTACCCTCAAGCTGCACGCGCAGGTCTGAGAAGCCCTGATTGGCTTTCAGGCTGGGGTACCGCTCGGACACCGCCATCAGGCGGCTCAAGGCCGAACCGAGCTCGCCTTGGGCGGCCTGAAACTTCTGGAAGGCTTCCGGGTTGTTCAGCGTTTCCGGTGTTACCTGGATTGAGGTGGCTTT
>DIVK01000104.1:824-1913 GCA_002422455.1 Rhodoferax sp. UBA6134 | reverse complement strand
CAGGTGTCGGGGTCGCTTCTTGCGAGGGCGAAGCTTGTTCCTGGTCTTTGACGTGCCGGGGCCGGCGATGATGAACTACGTAGCGCCCGGCTGGTTGCCCGGCGGCAATCTGCAAACCATCTGGCCGGCCTTGTGCGCACGCCGGGTGCTGGGTCCCGCTGTACGGTACCGGCGCGAACGCTGGACCACGCCGGACGGCGATTTCATTGACGTGGACTGGTTGCAGGCTCCGCCCAGCGGCACCCTGCTGGTCCTGTTTCATGGGTTGGAGGGTTCCTCCGGCAGCCACTATTCACAAGCCTTCGCCGACTTCGCCCGGCGCCAGGGTTTTGCCTTTGCCGTGCCTCATTTCCGCGGCTGCAGCGGTGAACTGAACCATGGACCGCGGGCTTACCATTCAGGCGACTTTGAGGAAATCGGCTGGATACTGGCGCGTCTGCGCCAGCAGCATCAGGGCAGTATCCTGGCGGCCGGTATCTCGCTCGGTGGCAACGCGCTTTTGCGCTGGGCCGAAGAAATGGGTGAGCAGGCTGCCCACGTGGTGGCGGCCGTGGCGAGCGTGTCCGCGCCGCTGGACCTGGCGGCCAGTGGCCGGGCCATCGGGCGGGGCTTTAACCGCTGGGTATATACGCGCATGTTTTTAAACACCATGAAGCCCAAAGCCCTGCAAAAACTGGCGCAGCATCCCGGGCTGTTCAATGCGGCAGCGCTGCGCGCCGCGCGTGACCTGTATGAGTTTGACAACGCGTTTACCGCTCCCCTGCATGGTTTCAGGAACACCGAGGATTACTGGTCGCGCGCCTCGGCCAAGCCGCGGTTGCAGCAGATACGGATTCCGGCGCTGGTGATGAATGCCCGCAACGATCCCTTTGTGCCCGCCGGGTGCCTGCCGCGCCAGCCGGACGTGAGCCCTTGGGTGACCCTGTGGCAACCGGCCCAGGGCGGACATGTCGGGTTCCTGCAAGGGCCGCCACCGGGCCATGTCAGTGCCATGCCGACAGCGGTGGGCGGCTGGCTGGCGGCTCATATCTCCACCCCATGCATGAAGAAGGATATTGATGGACGACATCGTTAAACAAGCCCTGGCCA
>DIVK01000104.1:0-710 GCA_002422455.1 Rhodoferax sp. UBA6134 | reverse complement strand
AGCACCGCGCTCATTTGGCGCGTCAATGATGACCTGTCGGTTCACGACCACACTGGCAGGGCCGCACACGTACAGCATTGCCTGGTGGACGAGTACGGCCGCGTGTATTTGCAGACCGATACCGGATTCGGCCTAGTGCACACCATGGACATGGCCTACGCGGCGGACGCTGTGGAGCAGGGCCTGTGGCAACCTCAGGACGTGCTTGCTGCCGATTTGCCAGTGCGCTTTGGTTATGTGCGAAGCCCGCAGGAGCTTCAAAAAAAAGCAACAGACAAGGCAATGCAATCGCGGGCCAGAGGTTGAAAACAAAAAAGCCGGTCAGCGACCGGCTTCGGATGTCACTGGCAACGGGTTTTATTTGGCGGCCGAAGCGGCAGTAGCCGGGGCAGCGGCCTTGGGCTCTTCAAACTTGCCGCCTGCGGCATTGGCCATATAGACCACGGCACGGCCAATCTCCAGCGTCTCAAAATCCCCGCCGCCTTGCGGACCCATGGCATTCTTGCCCTTGACTGCGGAGTTCAACAGCGTGTCATAGCCGGTGGCAATGCGGGGAGCCCAAGCCGCAGCATCGCCAAATTTGGGTGCGCCCGCAACGCCAGCCGTGTGACAGGCTGTGCATTGTGCCTTGAAGACCTCTTCGCCGCCTTTAAGTGGCCGGTTGGCATCACGGATCTCGACGGTGCCCACCTTCTGGATCAGGGCCGCAA
>DIVK01000094.1 GCA_002422455.1 Rhodoferax sp. UBA6134 | reverse complement strand
CGTCGGCTTGGATTCATGAAAGTTATTTTTTTACTCATGCTCAAATACTCCCTGATGAAAATAACTGTTACATTCCTTTACGGTGAGGCATTATGTGTCAAGTTCCGCTCAGAACGCAATTGCTGATTGCGCGCTCTTTGCGTTGGCGATCCAGCCGGCCGAGCCCGTAGGACCCCGCGCCGAAAAAACTTGGGGCTCAGTTGGCGCAACGAGCACCTGTTTGCCCTCAAGCAGACCCTGGCCTTGATCGACGCCTATGCCGCCCAGGCCTTGCGCATGGCCGCACAGAACAGGGATAAAGAGCGCTACCGTCAAAGAGTGGTGCAAAATCTCACTCGCCCGGCCCACCAATTGGGCATTCAACTTGCACCACAGAAAACCTCCGCGCATGACTTTAACTATCCGATTTCTCAGGGTTGAGGGGAAAGTTTCTTAAGAAACTTGCCGTCATGTGGAAAACCTCCCGCGTCGCCTGGAGACCCCGCTTGCACGGACTGACGCGGAGCGTCCGGGCGCTGTCACTGGGCTTGTGGCTGACATTTGCCACTTCGATCGCGGCGCCAGACCTCGACAAGACCCAGACCCTGGCGCTGCAACGCTACGGGACGCATGCCGCTGAAACCGTGGGCGCCTGGCGCCGACTGATCGAGGAATCGCGCGACTTGCCCGACAACGACAAACTCAACAAGGTCAACGCTTTCTTCAACCGTCGCATCCTGTTTCAGGACGACATCGTGGTCTGGCAGCAGACCGACTACTGGGCCACACCCCTCGAATTCATGGGGCGTGGTGCCGGTGACTGCGAAGACTTCACCATCGCCAAATATGTCACCCTGCAAATGCTGGGGGTTGGCAACGAGCGCCTGCGCCTGATCTATGTGCGTGCCAAGAGCGGCGCCACCGTGTCGATCGCCCATATGGTGCTGGGCTTTTACACACAGCCGACCGAGGAACCGCTGATTCTTGACAACCTGATCAGCAGCATACGCCCAGCCTCCCAGCGCCCTGACCTGGCCCCGGTTTTCAGCTTCAACAGCGATGGCCTGTGGGTCGGTGGCGCCACCGCTTCCGCCGCCGACCCCACCACCCGCCTGTCCCGCTGGCGCGACGTGCTGGAGCGCATGCGCCAAGAAGGTCTCTAATATCATTTCAAAATCCACCCAGCGAGCCCACCATGTCCCTCATCAAACAACTCTGGATTGCCATCGCTCTCGTCATGACCATTGCCTTTGGCGGCAGCATGGTCGTCAGCGTGCTGTCGGCGCGCCATTACCTGGAACAGCAGTTGCAGGTGAAAAACATCGACAACGCCACCGCGCTGGCCCTGTCGCTGTCACAGCTTGACAAAGACCCGGTCACGGTCGAGCTGCAGGTGGCGGCGCAGTTCGACGTGGGCCACTACCGCTTCATCCGCATCGTCTCGCCCACCGGCCAGACCCTGGTGGAGCGCGTGTTCAGCGGCCAATTGCAGGGGGCGCCACGCTGGTTTGCCGCGTTGATCCCGATTCGCGTCATGCCCGGCCAGGCTCTCATCCAGGACGGTTGGAAACAATACGGCACGCTGACCCTGGCCAGTCACGAACAATATGCCTACAAAAGCCTGTGGGAAGGCACCCTCGAATTGCTGCTGTGGTTTGTGCTCGGCAGCATCGCCACCGGCATCACTGGCACACTGCTGATCCGCGTTATCACGCGGCCGCTGAACGAAGTGGTTGGCCAGGCTGACGCCATTGCCGAACGCCGTTTTCTCAGCATTGCCGAGCCGCGCACGCCCGAGCTGCGCAGCGTGGTACGTGCCATGAACAGCATGGTTGAACGCCTCAAAGCCATGTTCAGCGAAGAAGCGGCGCGGCTGGAAACCCTGCGCCAAAAGGTCAACCGCGATGCGGTCACCGGACTGGCCAGCCGCGACCACTTCCTGGCGCATCTGCGCGAGATCCTGGATGGCGAACAATTTGGCTCGATCGGCAGTCTGGTGCTGGTGCGCCTGCCGGAGTTGGCCGAAATAAACCAGCGGCTGGGTCACCAGCGCACCGATGCCCTGCTCGCACAACTGGGCCAGGTACTGCGCTACGGCAGTGACGATCCGACCGGCCAGCGCGCCGGCCGGCTCAAGGGTGGCGAATTCGCCGTCGTCTGCCCCACCCTGGCCTCGCCGGCGCAAGCGGCCACGGCCGTCCATGAACGGCTGCTCAAGGACTGGCTGCCACATTGGGCAGCCGACGTGCCCGACCTCTTTCACCTGGCTGGCGTACGCTACCATCGCGACCAACACGTGGGGCAGTTGCTCAGCCTGGCCGACGACGCCCTGGCCCGCGCCGAGGCCCTGGGCCCCAACAGCTACTTTGTCGATGAAACCGGCACCCCCCGCACGGCCCTGCCCGCCGAACAGTGGCGCACCCTGCTGACCGAAGCCGTGCAGGGAGGCCGCCTGGCGCTGGCCTACTATCCGGTACTCAAAGGTGACGGTCAAGGCGCCATCCATACTGAAGGCATGATCCGCCTCAAGGCCGACGGCAACGGCACCCCGCTTTCAGCCGGCGACTTCATGCCCATGGCGGCGCACCTCAACCTCACCGCGCCGATCGACCTGACGGTGGTGAAGCTGGCCATTGAGCACTTGCGCACCACTGCCGGCGACATTGCCGTCAACCTGTCGGCCGAAACCATTGCCAACTTCAACTTCCGTCACGAGCTCACACAACTGCTCAAGTCCTACCCCGACGTCTGCCAGCGCCTGCTGTTCGAGGTGCCCGAGTACGGTGTATTCCGTCAGTTTGAAGCCTTCCGGGACCTGGCCCAGACCCTCAAGCAACTGGGTTGCCGTGTCGGCATCGAATACTTTGGACAACGCTTCACCGAAACCGACAAACTCTCCAGTCTCGGTCTGGACTACATCAAGGTCCACCCGAGCTACATCCGTGGCATTGCCGACAACCCGGGCAATCAGGAGTTTCTCAAAGGCCTGTGCAACATGGCGCACGCCATCGGCATGACGGTCATCGCGCTGGGCGTCGAGAACAGGGAAGACCTGCCGCTGCTGACATCGCTGGGCTTTGATGGCGCCACCGGGCCGGGCATCAAATAAAGGTTGACGCACGCCGCATGGCACCAAGCCAGGCCATGCGGCGGAATCAGACGGCCTTCAGTTCAGCCGGTCAGCCGCGCCAGCGCTTCCTGGTATTTTGCAGCCGTCCTGGCAATCACGGCATCGGGCACGCGCGGCGCCGGTGGAGTTTTGCTCCAGGGTTTGCCGTCGATCCGGACCTGCTCCAGCCAGTCGCGCACAAACTGCTTGTCGAAGCTGGGCGGGTTGATGCCTTCCTGGTAGCTCTCGGCCGGCCAAAAGCGCGAGGAGTCGGGCGTCAGGACCTCATCCATCAGCGTCAGCGTGCCATCGGCGTCCAGACCAAACTCGAACTTGGTGTCGGCAATGATGATGCCCTTTTGGGCCGCAATCGCGCTGGCCGCCTGGTAGAGCTGGATGCTGATGGCGCGGATACGGGTGGCCAGGTCCAGGCCGATCATCCGGGCAGTTTGCTCAAACGTGATGTTTTCATCATGCTCGCCCACGGCCGCCTTGGCCGCCGGTGTGTAGATCGGCTCGGGCAGTTTGGATGCATTCTTCAGTCCGGCGGGCAGCGGCACGCCACACACCGCCTGATTTTCCTGGTACTCCTTCCAGCCGCTGCCGGCCAGATAGCCGCGCACCACGGCCTCCACCGGCAAGGGCTTGAGGCGCTTGACCAGCATCGAGCGGCCCACCACCTGCGGCACCTCGGCGGGCGTCACCACGCTCTCGGGCGCTTCGCCGGTGAGGTGAATGGGGCAGATGTTCAGCCCCTTGGGGCCGAGCCTGTCGAACCAGAACAGCGCCATCTGCGTCAGCAGCGCGCCCTTGCCGGGAATCGGCTCGCCCATGATCACGTCAAACGCGCTCAGGCGATCGCTGGCGACCATCAGGATGCGGTCGTCACCCACGGCGTAGTTGTCGCGCACCTTGCCGCGGGCCAGCAGGGGCAGCGAAGTGAGCATGGAAGTGTGCAGGGTAGCGGTCATGGGGCAGTCGGGGTTCAGTTCACGACTTGCGCCAACTCACCGCGGGCATACTGTCCGGCCACTTCAAACAGGCTATGGCCCTTGATTTTGGCGGCCTGGCCCTCGCAGCCAAACTGGAGGTAACGCTGCTTGCAAATCTGCATGGCGGCTTCACGGGCGGGCTTGAGCCATTCGCGGGCGTCGAACTTGTCCGGGTTTTCGGCCAGAAACTTGCGTACCGCCGCCGTCATGGCCAGGCGGATGTCGGTGTCGATGTTGATCTTGCGCACGCCGAACTGGATCGCTTTTTGGATTTCTTCCACCGGCACGCCATAGGTCTCTTTCATCTTGCCGCCGTACTGGTTGATGATGGCCAGCAAGTCCTGCGGCACGCTGCTGGAGCCGTGCATCACCAGGTGGGTGTTGGGCAGACGCTTGTTGATCTCCTTGACCCGGTCAATGGCCAGGATGTCACCGGTGGGCTTGCGGGTGAACTTGTAAGCGCCGTGGCTGGTGCCAATGGCGATGGCCAGCGCATCGAGCTGGGTGCGCTTGACAAAATCGGCCGCCTGCTCGGGATCGGTCAGCATCTGTTCGCGCGTCATGGTGGCGTCGGTGCCGTGGCCGTCTTCCTTGTCGCCCTTCATGGTCTCCAGCGAGCCCAGGCAGCCCAGTTCACCCTCCACCGTGACGCCCGTGGCATGGGCCAGGTCCACCACCTTGCGCGTGACCTCCACGTTGTACTCGTAGCTGGCAATGGTCTTGCCGTCGGCTTCGAGCGAACCGTCCATCATCACCGAACTGAAGCCCAGGTTGATGGCGCCCTGGCAGACGTCAGGGTTTTGACCGTGATCCTGGTGCATCACCAGCGGAATATGGGGATAGGCCTCGATGGCGGCGGAAATCAGGTGCTTGATGAAGGCTTCCCCCGCGTATTTGCGGGCACCGGCGCTGGCTTGCAGAATGACCGGCGCGCCAACCGCCTCGGCGGCGGCCATGACGGCCTGAACCTGCTCCAGGTTGTTGACGTTGAAGGCCGGAATGCCGTAGCCATTGGCGGCTGCATGGTCCAGCAGCTCACGCATCGAAACGAGTGCCATAGTGATATTTCCAGGGAAGTTGGTAACTGCTTGGTAACTTGTACCAAGCGGCGGATTTTACCCTTGGGGCAAGGGGAGCGGCGACCCGTGAAACGGCGGAGCGTGGGGGCGCTTAATTCACCCGGCATATCTTCAGCATGTTGGTGCCGCCGGGCGCGCCCATCGGCTCGCCGCAGGTGATGGCATAGACGTCGCCACTTTGCACGATGCCACGGCTTTTCAGATGATTCTCGGCTTCGGCCAGCGCCGTGTCACGGTCGGCACTGGTGTCAATGAACAAGGGCCGCACGTTGCGGTACAGCGCCATCCTGCGCTGCGTCGCCACCTTGGAGGTAATCGCATAAATCGGCACCTGGATCAGGTGCCGGCTCATCCACAGCGCGGTCGAGCCGCTGTCGGTCATGGCCACAATCGCCTTGGCGCCCAGGTGGTGCGCGGTAAACAGCGCGCCCATGGCAATCGACTGGTCGATGCGATGAAAAGTCTTGCCGGTGAAGTCGGCCTCCAGCTTGAAGTCTTCATTCGCCTCGGCCGCCTGGCAGATGCCAGCCATCTCGATCACGGTTTCCAGCGGGTACTTGCCGGCCGCCGTCTCGGCCGACAGCATCACGGCGTCGGTGCCGTCCAGCACGGCGTTGGCCACGTCGCTGACTTCGGCGCGGGTCGGCACCGGGTTGGTGATCATCGACTCCATCATCTGCGTGGCCGTGATCACCACCTTGTCGTGCTCGCGCGCCAGCTTGATCATGCGCTTTTGCAGGGCCGGCACGGCGGCGTTGCCGACCTCGACCGCCAGATCGCCGCGTGCCACCATGATGCCGTCGCTGGCAAGCAAAATTTCTTCCAGTTTCGGGATCGCCTCGGCGCGCTCGATCTTGGCGATCAGCCCCGGCTTGTGCCCGTACTCGGCCGCCGCCACGTTGCACAACTGGCGTGCCATCTCCATGTCAATTGCGCTCTTCGGGAAACTGACGGCCACGTAGTCGGCCCGGAAACTCATGGCGGTGCGGATGTCATCCATGTCCTTGGCCGTCAGCGCCGGCGCCGTCAGCCCGCCGCCCTGTTTGTTGATGCCCTTGTTGTTGGACAACTCGCCGCCCAGTTTGACCGTGGTGTGGACCGCCTCGTCCCTGACGGCGTCGACCGTGATCACGATCAGGCCATCATTGAGCAGCAGCACGTCCCCTGCCTTGACCTCGCGCGGCAGCGCCTTGTAATCCAGCCCGACCGCATTGATGTCGCCCAACTCGGTGCGTGCCGCATCCAGCACAAACTTCTGGCCCGGCTCCAGAAAAACCCGACCCTCGGCAAACTTGCCGACCCGGATTTTGGGGCCCTGCAGATCGGCCATGATGGCCACCTCGCGGCCCACGCGTTGCGCCGCCTCCCGCACCAGGCGGGCCCGGTCGATATGGTCTTGCGCCTTGCCGTGGCTGAAATTCAGCCGCACCACATTGACACCCGCACGAATCATCTGCTCCAGCAAGGACGGATCGCTGGAGGCAGGGCCCAGGGTGGCAACGATTTTGGTGGCGCGAAGGGACATGGGGCAAACTCCTTGTAGGTAGGCTTTCATTTTCACATGGAAGCGGTTACACGCCAGATGGCGCATGTTGCCTTGGGTCAGCCACGCGGTTGATAATGTCCGGTCCCCCTTGACGGCAGAAAAAACCTCCCACGTTTATGAATCAAAGATTCAACTTCCATCTGTTGCAGTATGGCTGGAAGCCCTTGTTCTGGACCCTGGTCACTCTCGTCGGCGGCTTGTCATTGACCGCCTACAGCCTGCACAGCACCCGTCAACGTCTGCACACGGAAGCCGAGTTGCAGTTCGGCCAGCGACTCGATCGCCTTGAGGCGTCCATCCGGGCCCAGTTCAACCAACCCTTGTCCGGCATACGGGGCGCCATCGGCGCGCAGGCCAGCACGGGCGACATGCGGCGGGCCAATTTTCGGGCCTATGTGGCAGCGCGCGACCTCGCCACCGAATTTCCCGGTATACGCGGTTTTGGCTACATCGAACGCGTCATGCGCCCTGACATTGGCCGCTTCGAGGCCACCGAACAAACCGATCAAGCCCCTGATTTTGCCGTCAACACCCGGGGCGACGCCCCTGACTTGTACGTCATCAAATACATTGAGCCGCTGGCCGGAAACCGGGAAGCCCTGGGGCTGGACCTGGGGGCCGAGCCGATTCGCCGCGAAGCCGTTGAACGCGCCATCGACACCGGCGAGCCCAGCCTTTCAGGCCCCATTGCGTTGATTCAGGACGGACGCAAGGGGCCTGGCTTTCTCTACCTGGTACCTGTTTTTCCAGAGGGCACAACGCCCGATACACCCCAGGCGCGCCGGGCCCGGCTGGCGGGGCTCTTTTTCTCACCTTTGGTGATGAACGAGTTGCTGTCCATATCCGCTGCGGCCACCAATGGCATGGTTGATTTCGAACTGTTTGATGGCCCCGGTGCATCGCCCCAGACGCTGGTGTTCTCCTCACAAAGGATGCTGGGCGCGGGTGTGGGCATGGTCGAACCCATCGACTTCACAAAGGAACGTGCCTTTTACCCCACCAGAATCCTGCGGATTGGCGGCCGGCAGTTGCTGCTGCGCGCCGGCAGCAGCGCCGTGTTTGAGTCACAACTGGACCACAACACACCCTGGCTGGTAGGCGCCGGCGGAGCGGTCTTGAGCCTGCTGCTGGCCGCCATCACCTGGCTTTTGCTCATTGGCCGCGCCCGCGCCGAGACGCTGGCGCGCGCCATGACGAGCGACCTGGACCGTCTGGTGGGCGTCCACAAAACGACGAATGAAAAGCTGGGCGAGGCAGTCCGTGAATCACAGGCCCTGATGGAAGCCATTGACCAGCATTCGATCGTGTCGATTGCCGACCCCGCCGGCAACATCATCGGCATCAACGACAAGTTTTGCAGCATCAGCGGCTACAGCCGCGAAGAACTGCTGGGGCAAAGCCACCGCGTCGTCAAGTCCGAGGCCCAGCCGAATGAATTCTGGAGCGCCATGTGGAAGACCATCTCCAGTGGCTACACCTGGCGTGACGTGGTATGCAACCGTGCCAAGGACGGCTCCCTGTATTGGGTTGACACCAGCATCTCGCCTTTTTTCGACGCCAGCGGCGCCATTGAAAAATACATCTCCATCCACACCGACGTCACCGCGGCCCGGCTGGCGCAACAAGCCGTGCTGACCCAACGCGAACGCCTGAACAACATCATCCTGGGTACCAATGCAGGCACCTGGGAATGGAATGTGGCCACCGGTGAGATTGTCATCAATGAGCGTTGGGCCGGCATGATCGGCTACACGCAGCAAGAGCTCGGTCCCGTGAGCTTGCAGACCTGGACAACCCACTGCCACCCGGATGATCGGCAGCAGGCCGACCTGTTGCTGGCGCGCTGCGTTGAGGGTGACCTGGACTATTACGATTGCGAATACCGGATGCGCCACCGGGAGGGGCATTGGGTGTGGATTCAGGCCCGCGGCAAGATTTCATCACGGACTGCGGACGGCGCGCCGGAAGGGATGTCCGGCACTCTGTTGGACATTTCAAAACAGAAACACGCCGAAGCGGAAATTGCCCGCACCACCGCGATGCTGCAGTCCATGTTGGACGCCACCACGGAAGTGGCCGTGATCACCACCGGACTGGACCGCATCATCACCGTGTTCAACAAGGGGGCCGAGCGCATGCTGGGCTATGTAGCTGCCGACGTGGTGGGCCGCTACACCACGGCAGTGTTTACCGACCCGCAGGAAATAGCCGCCCACAACACTGCCCTGGCGGTGGAACTGGGCCGCCCCGTAGCCGACTTTGCCGTGGCGATCGATGACGCGATGCTGGGCCGGAAAATGGAGTGGACCTACATCCGCAAGGACGGCAGCCGATTGGCCGTGTCCCTGGTGATCACGCCACTGCTGGACGCCGCCGGCGTACGCACTGGCTACCTGGGCCTCAGCCACGACATCAGCGCCGAGAAGGCGTATGAAAACGAGCTGCGCGCCGCCATGCAGCAGGCCGAAGCGGCCACGCTCGCCAAGGGCCAGTTCCTGGCCAACATGAGCCACGAAATCCGCACCCCCATGAATGCCATTCTGGGCATGCTCAGGCTGCTGCAAAACACCGGGCTGTCACCCCGTCAACAGGACTATGCCGGCAAGACCGAGCGGGCGGCCAAATCCCTGCTGGGCCTGCTCAACGACATCCTGGATTTCTCCAAAATGGACGCCGGCAAGATGACACTCGACCGGCAGCCGTTCCGGCTTGATCGGCTGTTGCGCGACCTGTCGGTCATCCTGTCCGCCAGCGTGGGCAACAAACCGGTCGAAGTGCTCTTTGACATTGACCCGGCCACCCCCAAAGCCCTGCTGGGCGACGCGCTGCGCCTGCAGCAGGTGCTCGTCAATCTGGCTGGCAACGCCATCAAGTTCACGGCGCAGGGCGAAGTCGTCATCCAGATCAGGGTGCTGGCGCAGACCGGCCCCGACACCACCTTGCGCATCGCGGTGCGCGACAGCGGCATCGGCATTGCCCCGGAGCACCAGCAACACATTTTTGACGGCTTTTCGCAGGCGGAGGCCTCCACCACCCGCCGCTTCGGCGGCACCGGACTGGGCTTGTCAATTTCCAGGCGGCTGGTGAGGCTGATGGGGGCGGAGCTGGCGCTCGACAGCGTGCCGGGCCGGGGCAGCACTTTTTACTTCACCGTCACCCTGCCCGCCACCGAACATGTACCGGACGAACCGGACCGGCCCGCCGCCACGCAGACCCTCACGGGCCTGAATGTGCTGGTGGTGGACGACAACGCCCGCGCCCGCGAGGTGCTGGTGAGCATGGCGCAATCCTGGGGCTGGCATGCTGACGCGGCTGGCAGCGGTGTTGAAGCCATTCACCTGATCGAGGCCCGTGCCAGGTCTGCCCGGACACCCTACCAGGCCATCTTTGTGGACTGGCAGATGCCTGGCATGGACGGCTGGGAAACCTCCCTGCGCATCCGGCAACTGCCCCCGGCGGCGGGCGCCCCCATCATCGTCATGGTGACCGCCCATGGCCGTGAAATGCTCGCGCAGCGCACGGCTGAAGAGCAGGCGCGCCTGAATGGTTTTCTGGTCAAACCCGTGACCGCGTCCATGCTGTTTAACGCGGTGGCCGACGCCCGGGCGGAGCACGACCCGCTGCGCGTTCACCCCAAAGCACACACGGCAGCACAGCGCCGTCTGGAAGGCCTGCGTTTGCTGGTGGTCGAAGACAATCTGATCAACCAGCAGGTGGCGCAGGAGCTGCTGAGTGCAGAGGGTGCGCTGGTTGAACTCGCGGCCAACGGGCAATTGGGTGTTGCCGCCGTGGCCAGCGCCCGCCCGCCCTTTGATGTCGTGCTGATGGACATCCAGATGCCGGTGATGGACGGTTACAGCGCCACCCGCGCGATTCGCCAGAAACTGAGGCTGAGCGAATTGCCCATCATTGCCATGACCGCCAACGCCATGGCCGCTGACCGGGAAGCCTGTCTGGCCGCCGGCATGAACGACCATGTCGGCAAACCCTTTGATCTGCCGCACCTGATCAGGGTGGTGCAAAGCCACGTCAAACGCGCTCCCGACGCCACGCCCGCGCCAGCCTCCCCACCGCCCCCCGACGCGATGCCCGCCAACGGCACGGCCAGTGAACCCGCCCCGGCCCTGCCTGCGGTCGAGGCTGTCAACGTCAGCGGCGCGCTGGCGCGCCTGGGCGGCAACACGGAACTGTATGCCCGCATCCTCCGATCCTACCTGGGCGACATCAGCCGCCTGCCGGATCAGTTCGATGCTTTTTTGCAGCATGGTGACCTGAGCGCTGCCGCCCGCCTGTTGCACACGCTCAAGGGACTGTCCGCCACAGTGGGTGCCGAACATCTGGCGACCGTGGCGAGCACGGCGGAAAGCATTCTCCAAGGGGCCGACGCCACCCGGTCGCCTGACGACTTGCGCACCCGCTTGCGCGAGGCGGTGGCCGCCACCGGCCGCATCCTGGACCAGGTCGCCCAGAACCTGCCCCAACCCGCGCCGCCGCCCATTCCCGCGACGGCGCAGGCCGCGCTGGACGGCACCCGACTCGTGGCCGACCTGCGGGAATTGCAGGGCCTGCTCAAAATGTCGGACATGCGCGCCCTGGACGTCCATGCACAACTGCACCAAACTCATGCCAAGCTCCCCGCTGGCACCCTTGATGAACTGGATGCGGCGCTGGCCGCCCTCGACTTTGCGCAAGGTGTGCTTCAATGTGAAGCCTTGATCCGGAAATGCAGCCCCCCGATCTGACCATGCTCTACAACGACACCCCCATCGCCGGACTGCTTGAGACCCCGCACGGCAAACCGCGGCTGCTGCTGGTGGACGATCAGCCCATCAATATCCAGGTCATGCACCAGATCTTTGCCGCTGATTTCCAGGTGTTCATGGCCACCAGCGGCGCGCAAGCCCTGGCCATTTGCAGGGACAACCCGCCAGACCTGGTGCTGCTCGATGTCGTGATGCCCGAAATGGACGGCTTTGAGGTCTGCAGCCTGCTCCAGGCCGATGAAGCAACCCGTAATATTCCGGTGATTTTTGTGACCGCACACGATGACGCAGCCCAGGAAACCCGCGGTCTGGAAGTGGGCGCCGTTGACTTCATTGCCAAACCGGTCAACCCGGCTGTGGTGCGGGCCAGGGTCAAGACGCATCTCACGTTGAAATTCCAGTCCGACATGATGCGCAAACTGGTGTTTCTGGATGGTCTGACGGGCGTCTACAACCGGCGCTATTTCGACCAGCAATTCGCGCTTGAATGGGCGCGCGCGGCACGCAATGATTCACCCCTGAGCGTGATCCTGCTCGATGTCGACTTCTTCAAACGCTACAACGATCACTACGGCCATCAGGCCGGAGACGACTGCCTGAAACAAGTCGCCCGAACACTCCAGGCCACGCTCAGGCGACCCGCCGATCTGGTGGCGCGCTACGGTGGCGAGGAATTCATTTGCATCCTGCCCGACACCGGTGTCGATGACGCGATGCTCATGGCTCAGCAACTGGAACAGCGGGTCCGGGCGAAGCAAATTCCGCACGAAAAATCCGACGTCGGCCCGTTTGTCACCATCAGCCTGGGGGTGGCCGCCCGTTCCGGGCCGCAAGCGTACCCGAAACCCGGGACAGCGGCCGACGGCAGCAACGGGTTGATCGCGCTGGCAGACGCCCGCCTGTACCAAGCCAAGGGCCGCGGCCGGGGACAGGCTTGCGGCGGCTGAGTACCGCTGCCGCAGGCCAGGTGCCAACCCGGCTTCAGGTACTGGCGCGCTTGGCCAGTATCTCGAACGCCGGCAAGGTTTTACCCTCCAGAATCTCCAGAAATGCGCCGCCGCCGGTGGAGATGTAGTCCACCTGGTTTTCAATGCCGTACTTGGCAATGGCCGCCAGCGTGTCACCGCCGCCTGCGATGGAAAACGCGCCGGACTCGGCAATCGCGTGCGCCAGCACCCTGGTGCCATTCTCGAACGCGGCAAACTCAAAAACACCCACCGGGCCGTTCCAGACGATGGTGCCGGCGGCCTTCAGTTGCGCCGCCAGTGCCGCCGCCGTCCCGGGACCGATGTCCAGAATCAGATCGTCATCCGCCACATCGGTGGCGGCCTTGACCGTGGCCACGGCATCCGCGGCGAAGGTTTTGGCTGTGACCACGTCGATCGGGACCGGCACTGCGGCACCCCGTGCCTTCATGGCGTCCATCACGGCCCTGGCCTCGGCCCGCAAGTCCGGCTCGGCCAGACTCTTGCCGATGTTCAAACCGGCCGCCAGCATGAAGGTGTTGGCAATGCCGCCGCCGACGATCAACTGGTCAACCTTGTCGGCCAGGCTTTTGAGAATGGTGAGTTTGGTGGAGACTTTGGAGCCGGCCACAATGGCCACCAGCGGCCGCTGCGGATTGGCCAGGGCCTTGCCGATGGCGTCCATCTCGGCCGCCAGCAGCGGCCCGGCACACGCCACCTTGGCAAACCGGGCGATGCCGTAGGTGGAGGCTTCGGCCCGGTGCGCGGTACCAAAGGCGTCATGCACAAAGATGTCGCACAGGGTGGCCATTTTTCTGGCCAGGGCTTCGTCGTTTTTCTTCTCGCCCTCGTTGAGACGGCAGTTTTCCAGCAGCACCAGTTGACCGGGCTGCACGCTGACGCCATCAACCCAATGGGACAGCAGCGGCACCGCGCGGCCCATCAACTCACCCATGCGTTTGGCCACGGGCGCCAATGAGTCTTCAGGTTTGAACTTGCCCTCGGTCGGACGCCCCAGATGGGAGGTCACCATGACCGCCGCCGCCCCGGCATCCAGCGCCATCTGGATACAGGGAATGGAGGCGCGGATACGGGTGTCTTCGGTAATGGCGCCTGCATCGTCTTGCGGCACGTTAAGGTCGGCACGGATAAAGACGCGTTTGCCGGTAACCCGGCCTTGCGCACACAAATCGGAGAAGCGGATGACGTTCATGAAAACCCCTGACGGAAAAAAATTCTCCAGATTGTAGGAGCGGGTCTGGAGCGCCGGTTACCACCCGAAACCAAGATGCAGAGGCAAATACACCGCCATGCCGACCATGATGGTGCCCAGCACCGCTTGCCCGGCCCCTTGACGCCAGAAAAACCAGGCGGCGCCCGCGACTGCGGCAAAAAGCCGGGCGTCTTGCCAGGTGCTGATGAAGTACCCCTGGGTCATGACCACTTCAGGCACGATGACGGCGGCCAGCGCTGCAATGGGCGCATATTGCAGCCCGCGCTGGGCCCAATGCGGCAATGTCCAGGGCTTGCTGGAGATGAAAAAGAAACATCGCGTGATGACGGTCACCACCGTCAACCCCACAATGACGGCCACGGTCCAGAGATCGGTGCTGTCGGTCATGGCGCTGGCCGCCGGGCCAGGGGCGTGTGTTCCAGCATCAGGCACGTCGCCACGGCCACGGCGATGGCCACCAGAATATTGAGCTTGAACGGCAGAGCAAAGGCGGCCACGGCAGCCGCACCCGCGACACCCGCCGACACCAGGCGCAGCCGGCTGGAAGCCAACGAGCACGAGATGCCCAACAAGGCCAGAATCCCGGCAAAGCCCAGACCCCAGTGGGTGGGAATGAAATTGGCCAGCACCACGCCCAACACACCGAAAGCGACCCAGGCAAACCAGAGCACGCCGCAAGTGCCGGCGAGATAGGCCTGCTGAGCTCGCAGTTGCCCGGCATTGCCACCCTGATGCGGGTAGCGTCTGGTGAACAGCACATAGCTCAAGTCTGCCGTAAGGTAGCCGGTGACCAGCCGCTGCCACAACGGCAGGTGCATGACATAAGGTCGCATGTGGGCGCTGAACACCATAAAGCGCAGGTTGACGCAAAACCCGGTGGCCAAAATCACCCACATTGGAGCCCCCGCAGTCAGCAGCGGGATGGCAGCGAGCTGTGAGCTGCCCGCAAAAACGATCACCCCCATGAGCAGCGATTCGATCAGGCTCATGCCCGACTTCATCATGGTCACACCCGTCATCAAGCCCCAGGCGGCAATGCCCGGCGCCACGGCCATGGCTTCCAGCGCGCCCTGGCGGAATTCGGGGTGACGGTAGTTGACCCGAAGAAAAAACACTAGATTTCGCGCTTCTCGAAGACCATGCCGGGCTGCAGCTCAAACCCGCGAAGAAAGTCGGCGACGCCCAGGCGCTTGCCACCGGGGCGTTGCAGCTCGGTGATGGTCACTATCGAATTCATGGCCGCTACCCCAATGTAATCGGGGTTGACCGTCAGGATGGATCCAAATTCCGCGCCCACCGGCGGCCTGCCGGGCGCGATGCCTGCTGTCCATATCTTGAGCGTTTCACCATTCACGGTAGCGCTGGCGCCGGGGAATGGGTTGAACGCACGAACCCGCTGCGCGATCACGGCGGCAGGCTGCGTCCAGTCAATGGCGGCTTCCTGCTTTTCAATTTTGCGGGCGTAGGTCACGCCCTGTTCGGGCTGTCGCACCGGCTTCAGGCCGCCGCGGGCTGCCTGGGTCAGGGCCTGCACCATGAGTCGGCCACCCTGGGCAGCCAGTTTGTCATGCAGGGTCGCGGCGGTGTCGGTGGCGGCAACCGGCACATGTTCTGCCAGCAGCATGTCGCCGGTGTCGAGCCCGGCATCCATCTGCATGATGGTGACACCGGTCTCGGTATCGCCCGCCTCAATGGCCCGGTGAATCGGTGCCGCACCACGCCAGCGCGGCAACAGCGAGGCGTGAATGTTGAAACAACCCATCCTTGGCAAGTCGAGCACCCACTGCGGCAGGATCAGGCCATAGGCGGCCACTACCATGGCGTCGGCCTGCGCCGCCTCCAGTGCGGCACGCGCGGCCGCTGCATCGTCCGGGTAGTTGCCATCCAGCCGCAGGCTGCGCGGCTGCGCCACCGGCATGCCGTGCGCCAATGCGTACTGCTTGACGGCGGACGCCTGCAGTTTCATGCCGCGTCCGGCCGGGCGGTCGGGCTGGGTCAGCACCAGCGCGATTTCATGACCGGCGGCGTGCAGGCGCTCCAGCGCGACGCGGGCAAACTCGGGCGTGCCCGCAAAGATCAGCCTCAAGCGCGCTCCTCCCGTTGGGCTTTGAGCATTTTTTTTCTGATTCGATCGCGTTTGAGCGGCGAGAGGTATTCCACGAACACTTTGCCCATCAGGTGGTCCATCTCGTGCTGAATACATACCGACAACAGGTCTTCGGCTTCAATCACGCAGGGTTTGCCCTCGCCGTTGAGCGCGCTCACCGTCACGGCGTCAAAGCGCTCCACTCCGTCGTAAACGCCGGGGACCGACAGACAACCCTCCTCGTTCAGATGGGTTTCGCTGCTGCTCCAGATCAGTTGCGGATTGATGAGAACCAGCGGATCGTCGCGATCTTCGGACACGTCAATCACGATCACGCGTTCATGCACGTTGACCTGGGTGGCAGCCAGGCCGATGCCCTTGGCGTCGTACATGGTCTGCAGCATGTCCGCGACGAGGGTGCGGACACGGTCGTCCACCGCCGTCACGGGCTGGGCCACCGTGTGCAGTCTGGGATCGGGAAAGCAGAGAATGGAAAGTAGCGCCATGGTTTAAATCAGTTGAGGACCGGGCTTGCTCGCGGTGTGGGGCTGCGAGCCTTGCTCCGCAAGGTTTCATAATTTTGCTATTTTCGCCACTTTTGGCAGCTCGGGCAGCGATCGGACCTGGAAAACGTTGCCGAATCAAGGGCTTGAGCGCAAAATCGCGCGTGATTTATCAGGATTTAACCGCCGGGCCGCGCGGCAGCGTACCCGCCCAAACCGCCCATGAGGCATCTGCAGCACAGAAAAATATGACCCAACACATGACGACAAAATCCAAAGTCGCACTGACGGCGTTGACCAGCGTCCTGCTCGGCACGTCGGCGTGGGCCCAGCATTTCCCCATTACGGCAAGTCAGAGGGCAACGGCCGCCCAGGTCGCGCAGGCCGGCGTGCCTTTGAGTGAACTGGCCACCAATGCACCAGACAACTACACCGTGGCCCGGGGTGACACACTGTGGGGCATCTCCGGCATCTTCCTCACGCGCGCATGGCGTTGGCCCGAGCTGTGGGGCATGAACCTGGATGACATCAAAAACCCGCACCTCATTTATCCGGGACAAAAGTTGTACCTTGAAAAAAAGAATGGGCGGGCCACACTGCGCACGACGCCACCGGCCGATGGCGAGGCGCCCATCGAGACCGTTCGCCTGTCACCCCGCGTCCGCTACGAAAACGCAGGCAACAACGCCCTGCCCACGCTGAAAAGTCATTTGATCGAGCCGTTTCTGGCAGAGCCGGTGATCGTCGATGAAAATGGGCTCAAGGCGGCGGCGCGCATTGTGGCGGCGCAGGAAGGCCGCGTGCTGCTGACCCGTGGCGACCGCGCCTACGCGCGCGGTCAGGGTGATGCCATGCTGCGGGATGATCCCGAAAAAAAACAGAAGGCGTACCGGGTGTTCCGCAATGCCACGCCGCTGAAAGACCCGCAGACGGGTGAGGTGCTGGGCTATGAAGCGCAATACGTCGGCAAGGCCTTGCTGGTTGGCAGCGAATCCAGCCAGGAGTCCACCGACAAAGATGGAAAACCGCACACCGACATTATTCCGGCCACCATCGACATTGTGGCGGCCAAGGAGGAGATGCGCGTGGGCGACCGGTTGCTGGCGGAACCGGAGCGTCAATTCCAGACTTATGTGCCGCACGCGCCGCAAGGCCAGATCGATGCCCGCATCGTTTCAGTGTACGGCAGCGCCGTTGCCAATGCGGCACAAAACCAGGTGGTGGTCATCAACCGCGGAACCCGGGACGGCATGGAGAGCGGACACGTCCTGGCGATTTTGAAATACGGGGCCCGGCTGGTCGACAAGACCGACCCCGCGCGAACCGAACTGAAACTGCCCGACGAACGCAATGGCCTGCTCATGGTGTTCCGTACTTTCGAACGACTCTCTTATGCGCTGGTGCTGGAGATCACGGATGGTGTCAAAGTGGGCGACCGGCTGGTCAATCCGCGTTGACAGCACGGCGGCGCACGGAAATGCACCCTTCAATCGGCTGATGGAGCGCGAGGAACTTGCCAGCTGGTTGCGCCTGACGCTCACACCCGGCGTTGGCAACGAAACCGCCCGTAAATTGCTGGCGGCCTTCGGCCTGCCCGACGCTGTGTTCCGTCAGCCTGCGGCGGCACTGCGGCAAGTGGCAAGCCCGGCGCAGACCGACGCGCTGCGGACCGAGCCGCCTGCGTTGGCCGCGCTGCTGGACCGCACCTGGAACTGGCTCCAGGAAGACAAGGCCCAGCGCCACATCGTGGTGTTGGGTGACGCCGGCTACCCGGCCTCGTTGCTGACCATCGAGGACCCGCCGCTGCTGCTGTACCTGCTGGGCGCCGGTCATTTTTCAGCCAATCTGGCGCGCTGCATTGCCGTGGTCGGCAGTCGCAACCCCACGCCGCAAGGCGCGGCCAACGCGCGGCAATTTTCCAGGGCGTTGGGACAAGCCGGTCTGACCGTGGTGTCCGGTCTGGCCCTGGGCATTGACGGCGCGGCACATGAAGGGGCGCTGGACAGTCTGGAGACGGGCTCAAAACGGCTGGCCACGGTAGCCGTGGTGGGCACCGGACTGGACCGGGTGTACCCGAAAGGCCACCTGGCGCTGGCGCGCCGCATCGCCCAGCATGGGCTGCTCATCAGCGAGTACCCGCTGGGCACACCGCCCCTGACGGCCAACTTTCCCCGGCGCAACCGCCTCATTGCAGGTCTGGCACAGGGCACTCTGGTGATTGAGGCGGCACTGAAGTCCGGCTCGCTCATCACCGCCCGACTGAGCGCCGAACAGGGCAAGGATGTTTTTGCCATTCCCGGCTCGATCCATGCACCCCAGGCCCGCGGCTGCCACGCCCTTATCAAACAGGGAGCCAAGCTGGTGGAGTCGGCGCAGGACGTGCTGGAAGAGATGAAACTCGACACAGGCCCATGCCTGCCAACCGATCCGGCCGCCGCCGGCGCTGCTACGTCAGGGGCTGAGGACCTTTTTGTCACGGAGCATACACTGCTGGAAGCCCTGGGGTTTGATCCGGTGGGGCTGGAAGCTCTGCAAGCCCGCTCGGGCCTGGACACGGCTCAATTGCAGGCGCAGTTAATGGCGCTGGAGCTGGATGGCCTGATCACACGCTTGCCCGGCGGCCTGTTCCAGCACATCTCCCGAATCTAGGAGCCTGCCGGGCTTTTCACCGAGGCCTGGCAATCCATGCATTTCGGAAATTTTAGGGCTAACTGCTGATGTAATTCGTCAGTTGCGCGATGGTTTGCTCGTGGTCGGCAATGATGTCGTCCATCAGGTCGCGGATGGAGATCATGCCCAGCACCTTGGGGCCGTCCAGCACGGGCAGGTGGCGGATTTTTTTCTGGCTCATCAGGGCCATGCAGGCGCGGGTTCCGGTCTCGGGGGTGACCGAGACAACGTTGCGGCTCATGATGTCGGCCACGCTGGTTTCCCTGGAGTTTTTGCCCTGCAACGCCACCTTGCGGGTGTAGTCACGCTCGGACACCACGCCCACCAACCGGCCCTGGTCCATCACGACCAAGGCCCCCACCTCGTAGTCAGCCAGGCGCTGGAGCGCCTCAAAAACAGTGTCTGACGGCGTGATCTGGTAGACCGGCTCACTGTGATTTCTCAACAATTCCAGAACGGGTTTCATAAGAGCTCCAGTCTATGCGTTGATGGTGGACGTGCAGTGTAAACAAACGGTGCTGCAATGCAATGGAAGGCGTTTCAGACGGGGCCGGAATCATCCGGCAAGGCGCGCGTTTGCGCAAAAACAAATGACCCCGGAAGTTTGGTGCAGTGCCGTCCGGTCATCTGGTTATAGTCGGCACTTGCCCACGTTGAATTCGCGCAGGCAGCTATCTGGTTTATGGCAAAAAGTACTCATGAATGACAAGACGCCTTTTGACATCGCACGCGAAACCCTCAGACAGTTGAGTGCACGCAAGATGGCGCCGACCCCGGCCAACTATCAGGTGATTTACAGCAGCGTGGCGGGTGTTCCCATCGAGCCCCCTTTTCCGGTAGACCGGCTGCGTGACATTGCACAGGCATTGCCAACCAAGACACCGGGGCAGCAAAAGCAGCGTGGCTTGCTGGATTCCGCGATCGGGCAGCTGAATTGGGACGGCGTGAAAAATGCACTGATGGCTTATGGCGGTTTCAGTCCGGCCGCTCCCGCCTCTGGTAGCGCCGTGATGTCGCCCGCGCTGGCGAGCACGGGCGCATCCGTTGCAGCGCCCGCCTTGACGGCGGATTTTTTTGAACAAATTGCGCGACTGATCGAGTATGCGCAGCCCGCGCTGGGCACGGACGATGCCCGGTTTGCCGAGCAAACCGAGACCTTGCTGCAGGCCATGCGCCAGCCAGGCGCCGACGTGCCGGCGCTCAAGTCGATGCTGGGCAATTTTGGTCACCGTCTGTCTTTTGCCGCGGAGGAGCAGGCCGAGATCAGGGTCACACTGCTCAAGCTGCTGCACCTGATCATTGAAAACATTGGCGAACTCAGCCTGGATGACCGCTGGCTGACAGGCCAGATTGAGGCGCTGAAGGCGGCGTCGATGCCGCCGCTTACCCTGCGGCGGCTCGATGATGTCGAGCGGCGCCTGAAAGACGTGATTTTCAAACAGACCGAAGCCAAAGGCCGGGCGCTGGAGGCGCAGGAAGAAATGCGCCAGTTGCTGGCCACTTTCATCGAGCGCCTGTCGCAGATGACCGAGTCCACCGGCGCCTACCAGGGCAAGCTGGAAGAGAATGCGCGCCTGATTGAGCAGGCCAGGACCATCGCCGATATTGCACCCGTATTGAAGGACGTGGTGGGGGCGACCCGCACCATGGCACGCGATAGCTTGACGGTGCGCGATGAGTTGCGCGACATGCGCGAAAAAGCGCAGGTCAAGGAAGCCGAGCTGGCCAAACTGCACCAGGAGCTTGATCGTGTGAGCGCCCAGGCACGCCATGACCCGCTGACGGGCGCGTTGAACCGCAAGGGACTGGACGAGTCACTGGCGCGTGAAGTGGCCAATGTGCGGCGCAAGGACGTGCCCCTGTGTCTGGCCTTGCTGGACATTGACAACTTCAAAAAACTCAATGACACGCTGGGACACGCCACCGGCGACGCGGCATTGACGCATCTGGCGACGGTGGCGCGTGAGGTCATGCGCCCGCAGGACACGCTGGCCCGTTATGGCGGCGAGGAGTTTGTGATTCTGCTGCCGGACACGCCTCTTGAAAACGGAATCGAAGCCATGCTGCGCTTGCAGCGTGAACTGACCAGACGCTTCTTTTTGACGGGTGCCGGAAAGGTATTGATCACTTTCAGCGCCGGTGTGGCGCAACTGGCGAGTGACGAGTCCGGTGCGGACGCCATCAAGCGGGCCGACCAGGCCATGTACCTGGCCAAGCGCGCGGGCAAGAACCGCGTGGTGGGAGCGTAAACTTGAAGCCGCCCCGGCGGAGGGGCCGGTGGCGCGCCAGACAGGCAGGCTTTGTTCTTGATCGATTGGAAATGCTATGACATACACCTATCTGATACTGGGTTTGATGGTTTTCCTGGGCGCGCATTCGGTGCGCATCGTGGCCGACGATTGGCGGACGCGAACTCGCGCGCGCATGGGCGTGCTGCCCTGGAAAGGCTTGTTTTCGGTGGTTTCCCTGCTGGGTTTCGGTTTGCTGGTCTGGGGCTTTGGCGTGGCTCGGCAGCAGCCGGTGCAGTTATGGAGTCCGCCGACAGCGCTACGCCCCCTGGCCTCGCTGCTGACCCTGATTGCCTTCGTGCTGCTGGCGGCGGCCTACGTGCCGGGCAACGGCATCAAGGCGCGCCTGCATCACCCCATGGTACTGGGCGTGAAGGCGTGGGCGCTGGCGCATCTGCTGGTCAATGGCAACGTCGCGCACGTGGTGCTGTTTGGTTCGTTTTTACTGTGGGCTGTTTGGGACTTCAGCGCCGCCCGGCGGCGCGACCGGCTGTTCGACACGCACTACCGCCGTGGCGCGGCGGGGGCTACCGCCATCACCGTGGCGGCGGGCGTGGCGGCGTGGCTGGTCTTCACGCTGTGGCTGCATGGTTTGCTGATCGGGGTGCGGCCCCTGGGTTGAGGTCACGTGCCGGAGATTGATCCATGAGTATTCGCAATCTCGACGCCTTGTTCGACCCGGCATCCATCGCGGTCTTCGGCGCCTCGCTGCGAGCCGGCAGCGTGGGGGCCACCGTGTGGCGCAACCTGACTTCGGGCCCTTACCGGGGCGATCTGTACGCGGTCAATCCAAAGTACCGTGTACTTGGAACGCATCCGGTCGTCGCCCGGGCGGCAGATTTGCCGGCAGTGCCCGCCCTGGCGCTCATCTGTACGCCACCGGCCAGTGTGCCGGGCTTGATTGCCGAGTTGGCCGGGCTGGGTACGCAAGCCGCCGTGGTCCTGACCGCCGGCATGAGTGGCGAGCAAAAGCAGGTCATGCTGGACGCGGCGCAACGCCATATGCTGCGCATTCTGGGGCCCAACTGCATCGGACTGCTGACACCCCACAAGGGCTTGAACGCCAGTTTCTCCCACGTGGATGCCCTCCCGGGTGAACTGGCCTTTGTGTCGCAGTCCGGCGCCCTGGTAACCGCCATGCTGGACTGGGCGCGGGGACGGGGCATCGGGTTCTCGCATTTTGTGTCGCTGGGCGAGCACGCCGACGTGGATTTTGGCGACATGCTGGATTACCTGGCCAGCGACCCGCACACGCGTGCCATTTTGCTGTACGCCGAATCGATCGAATCGCCCCGCAAATTCATGTCGGCGGCGCGGGCGGCGGCGCGCAACAAGCCGGTGATCGTGGTGAAGGCCGGGCGCTCGCCGCAGGGCCAGCTGGCGGCGGCCTCGCACACCGGGGCCCTGGCCGGTTCGGACATGGTGTTTGATGCCGCCATCGACCGGGCCGGCATGTTGCGGGTCAATACCTTGCAGGAGCTTTTTCTGGCCGCAGAAACCCTGTCCCGGTTTCGTTCCAACACGAGCGACTCGATCACGATTTTGACCAATGGCGGCGGGGCTGGCGTCATGGCGGCGGATGCCGCCGCCTTTGTCGGCGTGAAGCTGTCCGAACTCGGCGCAGCAACCTTGAAGCGCCTGGATGCGGTGCTGCCAGCCAACTGGTCGCATGCCAACCCGGTGGACCTCATCGGTGACGCGCCGGTGGCGCGCTATGTGCAGGCGCTGCAGGTTCTCAATGCCGATCCGGACAGCGGGGCCATTTTGTTCATTCATGCGCCGACGGCCATTGTGCCGAGTGCCGACATTGCGCAAGCCCTGGCGCCGCTGGCACGGCCTGAGGCCCACGCACCGGCGCGGTTGATGAGCTGCTGGCTGGGTGACCGGGCGGTAGCCCAGGCGCGCCAGCTGTTTCAGGACGCCGGCATTGCCAACTTCGATACCCCGGAGCAGGCGGTGCGCGCGTTTTCCATGCTGGTGCGCTATCGCCGCAACCAGACCGAGTTGACCCAGGCGCCGCCGGCCCTGCTGCCGGACTTGCGGCCCGACACGGCAGCCATCAGGGCCCTGGTACAGGCAGCGCTGGCCAGTGGCCGCGAGATGCTGACCGAACCGGAGGCCAAGGCGGTGCTGGAGGCCTGCCACATTCCGGTGGTGGCAACGCAACGTGTCGACAGCACGCCCGGGGCGGCGGCACAGGCCGCGGTGCGCATCGGCTTTCCGGTGGTGTTGAAAATTTTGTCGGACGACATTTCGCACAAGTCGGATGTCGGTGGTGTGGCGCTCAATCTGCAGGACGAGGGCGAAGTGCGCGCTGCCGCGCAAACCATGCTGGCGCGCGTGCAGCGCCAGCAGCCTGCGGCCCGCCTGCAGGGCTTTGCCGTGCAGGCCATGGTGCGGCGCCAGCACGCGCAGGAGCTGATCGTGGGCAGCAGCATTGACCGTGTGTTTGGCCCGGTCATTCTGTTTGGCCAGGGCGGCACGGCGGTGGAGGTCATGGCCGACCGGGCAGTCGCCTTGCCGCCGCTGAACGTGCCGCTGGCCAAGGCCCTGGTGGCACGCACACGGGTGGCGCGGCTGCTGGCCGGCTGGCGCGACACCCCCGCCGTGGATGAGACGGCGCTGCACGGGGTGCTGGTGGCGGTCTCGCAGCTGTTGGCTGAAGTCCCCGAGATTGCCGAACTGGACATCAACCCCCTGATCGTCAACTTTGAAGGCGCCATCGCGCTGGATGCCCGCATCCGCCTGAGCGCGACAGCGCCGGCCGGGGCGCGGAATTTCGCCATCCGGCCGTATCCGGCCCAGCTGGAAGAAACGCTGCAATGGCAGGGGCGCACCTTGTGTCTGCGTCCGATTCGCCCTGAAGACGAAGCGCTGCACATGGCGTTTTTGCAGGCGCTGGATCCGGACGATATCCGCATGCGGATTTTCTACAGCAGGCGCACCATGGAGCGTAGCGAACTGGCGCGGCTGGTGCAGATTGACTATGCGCGCGAAATGGCTTTTGTGGCCATGGCGCCCGGACCGGACGGCCAGCCGCAGACGTTGGGCGTGGTGCGCGCCCAGGCCGACCCGGACAATGTGGAGGCGGAATTCGGCGTGATCGTACGCTCGGAACTCAAGGGCCGCGGCCTGGGGCGCTTGCTGCTGCAGAAATTGATTGTCTATCTGCGCGGCCAGGGAACGCAGCGGCTGGTGGCCACGGTGCTGGATGGCAACGAACGGATGTCCAGGCTGGCGCAGGAACTGGGTTTCAAGGAAGAGGGTGCCAAGGCTGGCCGCAATGGCGGCAATGGCACGAAAGTTCTTTTTTTACCGCTTACTTGATACCGATGGCCCACTGGATCAGGTACTTCGCCACAAAGCCGGTCATACCGAACGCCAGCCCCAGAAAGATGACGAAAGTGCCGAATTTTCCGGCTTTGGATTGCCAGGCCAGGTGGCCGATGATGAACAGCATGTAGAGCATGAAACCGCCCACGCCGAACGTCAGGCCGAAGGCGGCGACCTGCTCCTCCGAATAGCCGAACATCAGCGGACTCCCACGGCCGGGGCATCCAGTTCGGGCAGGGCTGAGGCATCCACCAGATCGCGGTAGGCATGCCAGCTGGCGTGGCCCAGCAGCGGCACCAGCACAATCAGGCCCAGCAGGGCGGAAACCAGGCCCAGCAGGGTCAGACCCATGATGAGGGCCGCCCAGAGGGCCAGCGGCAGCGGATTGAGCAGCACGGTCTTCCAACTGGTGAGAACCGCCTGCATCAGCGTGACCCGGCGGTCCAGCAGCAAGGGGATGGTGATGACTGTTGAGGCAAAAATGGGTGCGGCCAGCACGCCGCCCAGGGTCAGCCAGAGCTCAAACAGGAGGTTGTCTCTGGCCAGCACCACGTGGCGGATAAACTCCAGCGGCGTGGTGATCGGCACCGGCGCCAGCAGGGTGATGAGCGCGGCTGACGTGAGAACCCAGCCTGAGCCTGCCAGCCCCAGCAAGGCGCCAAATTGCACCAGGCACCAGTAGTCATTGCCCCATTTGTTGGCATGGCTGCTTTGCCAGCTCAGCCAGGTTTTCAGTACCACGCTGGCATCGGCCTTTTCACCACGCTCCAAGGCACGGCTCAAGGCGTACAGACCGGTGACCAGCACGGGGGCCACCATCAAAAAACCCGAAAATGCGCCGGCCAGCAGCCAAAAACGGTCATGCGCGATGCGCAGCAGGGCGGCGCCCGCGAGGGCCAGCACCAGGCCGTGGGCAAAACTGAGCCAGCCGCAGCGCATCATGTCGCGCCACGCCAGCGTGAGCCAGTGCAGGGGCCGGGTCAGTGCGATGGTGCGCACGCCAGGTGTTGCGCTGGCGGGGGCTGGAATTCGGAACGGTGATGTGGGCATAGGTACGGCAATCCGCGGATCCCGGATCGAGTCCGGGATGAAAAACCGGGGCGCGCAGGAATCCAAACAAACGGCGTCGCGGCGGGTGACCCGCTGGTCGTTTGTTTTTTTACTTGGTGGTCGCCGCTGGCCTGGACGCCTTGCCACCGTGTTGAGCGTGCGGGCCAGCGTGACGTGCGGTGTCGGCATCAAACACTTTTTGCTGTTCGGGCGTCAATGCGGCGTAGAAGGCCTTGATGGCTTCACCACGCTGCTCCATGGCGGCGCTCATTTCACCCATGCGCTGGGCGCGCAGGGCTTTCATTTTGTCGATGCGCTCAGGTGTTGGCAATTTGCTCAGTTCGGCATGATCCGGGCGGTTCGCCATCATGGCGGCCGGTGGTTTCATGGCGGCCATGAAAGTGGTCCAGGCTCCTTCCTGCGCCGGGGTGAGCTTGAGCTTCGCTTTCAAGGCGGCATGGTGCTTGTCCATTCTGGCCTGCATCTGCGCGGGGTCCATGGCGCCCTTGCGATGGCCCATGCCCTCATGCATCGGGCCGCCAGCGCCCATCATGTCGCAGGGCCCGCCAGCGGTCGGGGCTTGGGAAAAAGCGGGAAAACCGGCACTGGCCAGAAGGCCGGCAAGAAGAACGGACTTGAAAACTGATTTCATGGATGCTTCCTTCAAGGTAGGCTCGACACACAGAATTCGGCGCCGGGCTGGATGCCGAGTTTATGCCTTGTCAGCATCGGTTGCATGACGCGCAACCCGGTCTTTGTAAAGTTGCGTGAAATTTGTGCCGCGATTTGGTGGGATGATCGACGCTGCCAAGTTCCAAGTCAATTACAAAAAGGGTGCAAGTGTTCAAGAATGTGATCGTGTATCGGATCGGACCAGGCTGGTCCGCTTCAGTGGCGCAGGTGGAGGACAGTCTGGAGGGCGCGCGCTTTGTGGCCTGTGGCGCCAGCCAGGAGAAATCGATGGGCTGGGTGGAGCCCCGCGGCGAGGCCCACGGTCCGCTGGTGGAGTCTGTGGGCAGGCAGCTGATCCTGCAGCTGATGATCGAGACCCGGGCGCTGCCGGCTTCGGTGGTGAATCGCAAGACCCGGGAGCGGGTGGCCCGGATCGAGGCCAGCACCGGGCGCAAACCCGGCAAAAAGGAGACCCGTGAGATCAAGGACGATATCAGGCTGGAATTGCTGCCCATGGCCTTTACCAAGGAATCTTCGGTCTGGGTCTGGATTGATCCGGACGAGCGGCTGCTGGTCATTGATGCGGGCAGTCAGGCCAGGGCCGATGAAGTGGTGACCCTGCTGGTGAAGTCGCTCGCGGGCCTGGCGGTGACGCTGCTCAATACCAGCGTGTCTCCCACGGTGGCGATGTCCGAATGGTTGATCACCCAGGAGCCGCCGCCGGGTTTCAGCGTCGACCGTGAGTGTGAGCTCAAGGCGGCCGATGAATCCAGGGCAGTGGTGCGCTACGCGCGCCATCCGCTGGACACCGACGAGGTGCGGCAATACGTCGAAAGCGGCAAGCTGCCGACCCGTTTGGCGCTGACCTGGGACAGTCGCGTGTCGTTTGTTCTGACCGAGGGCCTGCAGCTCAAGAAACTGGCGTTTCAGGACGTGGTCTTCGAAGGCGCCGGCAAGGATGACGGCTTTGATGCCGACGCCGCCATTGCCACCGGCGAGCTGCGCAAACTGTTGCCGGACCTGCTGGCGGCGCTGGGCGGCGAGCTGACCGCGCCCTGAGCGGGCGACCTCAAGCGTCCGATGACTTCTTGACGCTGCAGGTATTGATGCCCAGCAGGGTATAGGGCGGGCACCAGCCCAGCAGGCCGGTGGCCAGCGGCATGAGGCCCAGCCAGCCCCACCAGCCTATGGTGTCGGTCGCAGCCAGACCGATCAGGACCAGTCCCGCCACAACACGGATCACGCGCTCGACATTGCCAACATTGGTTTTCATGCAACCACCTCTCGTGTAAATGAAAACTCATTATCAAGGGGATTGGACGGACGCGTCAACCCGCTTGCGCCGCCTGACTCCGCCACCGAAGACCAGGCTTCTGGCCGAAAGGGCGTCAGGCGGCAACGTCGTAGCCTTCTTCGGCAATGGCCCGGGCCAGTACCTCGCGCGGCAGTTGCGACTGCACTTCGACCCGGTTGAGACTGCGCTCGATTTTGACGTCGGCTTGCGGGTCCACTTGCTTGATGGCGCGGGTGACTGCCTTTTCGCAGTGACCGCAGGTCATGCCGGTGACCTGGAAGGTCTGATTCATAATGTGTCTCCTTTATCGAAGAGTTTTCTGACGGGTAAGCAGAGGATAGCCTGAACCCGGCCCCGGTGGAACGGCGCAGAATCCGGTCATGACTACAACTCCCACTCCTTCCCTCGATATCGACATCGGCGTTGGCGGCATGACCTGCGCCTCCTGTGTCTCCCGCGTGGAGCGGGCGCTGAAAAAAGTACCCGGCGTGACGGACGCCACCGTCAACCTGGCCACCGAGTCGGCGCGCATCACCTTCACGCCCGGCGAACAGATGGAGGCCCGCCTGCGCCGCGCCGTGCGCGATGCCGGTTATGAACCACGCGCTGCCGATGCAGCGGTGCTGGCCGCGGACGCCTCAGCCTGGGCCGGCTTTGCGCCGGTGGCGACCGGGCTGGCCTTGTCGGCGCCGCTGGTGCTGCCGATGCTGGGCAATCTGTTCGGCCTGCACTGGATGCTGCCCGCGTGGCTGCAGTTTGCGCTGGCCACCCCGGTGCAATTCGTCCTTGGTGCGCACTTCTACAAGGCCGGCTGGCATGCGCTCAAGGCGCGCACCGGCAACATGGACCTGCTGGTGGCCATTGGCACCACAGCCGGCTGGGCTTTGTCGACGTGGCTGTGGCTGACGGCGGGGCCGGGGGCCATGGTGCATTTGTATTTTGAAGGCTCGGCGCTGGTGATCACGCTGGTGATGCTGGGCAAGTGGCTGGAGGTTCGCGCCAAGCGCCAGACCACCTCGGCCATCCGCGCCCTGCACGCCCTGCGCCCGGAGGTGGCGCACCTGATCGGGCCAGACGGCGAAGTGGAGGTGCCGGTGGCCGAGGTGCTGGCGGGCGACCGGCTGGTGGTCAAACCCGGTGAGCGCTTTCCGGTGGACGGCGTGCTGCTGCAGGGCCACACGCAGGTGGATGAATCGATGCTGACCGGCGAGCCGCTGCCAGTGGAAAAACAGGCCGGCACCGACCCGCTGGCACGACTCACCGGCGGCTCCATCAACGGTGACGGCCGTGTCGTGATGCAGGTGCGCGCCGTGGGCAGCGAGACAGTGCTGTCGCGCATCATCCGCCTGGTGGAAGACGCGCAGGCGGCCAAGGCGCCGATCCAGCGTCTGGTGGACCAGGTCAGCGCCGTGTTTGTGCCAGTGGTGCTGCTGATCGCGCTGGCCACCCTGCTGGGTTGGTGGCTGAGCGGCCACCCATTCGAGCAGGCGCTGATCAATGCCGTGGCGGTGCTGGTGATTGCCTGTCCCTGCGCCCTGGGACTGGCCACCCCGGTGGCCATCATGGCCGGCACGGGCGTGGCCGCACAGCATGGCATCCTGATCAAGGACGCGCAGGCGCTGGAGCTGGCGCACAAGGTCGACGTGGTGGCGTTTGACAAGACCGGCACGCTGACCGTGGGCCGCCCCAGATTGACCGCCCTGCACGCCGCTCCCGGCATGGCGCAGGACGAGGTGCTGAAGATCGTGGCCAGCCTGCAAAGCGGCAGCGAGCATCCGCTGGCGCGCGCTGTCCTCAGCCATGCGCGGGAGCGGGGCGTGGGTTTCGCAGCCCCCGACAACGTGCGCGCCGTGCCGGGCCGTGGCAGCGAAGGCGAAGTCGGGGGGCGCAGCTTTCTGCTGGGCAGTCTGCGCTGGATGGACGAACTCAAGGTTGACACCCGCGCCATGGCCGCGCAGATCGCTGCGCTGCAAGCGCAGGGCGCCACCGTGTCGGCTCTGGCCGAGCGCAACACGCCGGGCCTGACGCTGCGCGCCCTGATGGCTTTTGGCGACGAGCCCAAGCCCGGCGCCAGGCAGGCCCTGGCCGCCTTGCGTGCGCGCGGCATCAGGACGGTGATGATTTCCGGTGACAACCAGGGCGCCGCCGAAGCCATGGCGCGCCGCCTGGGCCTGCGTCCGGAAGCGGGCGAGGTGATGGCCGAGGTACTGCCCGGCGACAAGGCAGCGTTGATGGCCAGCCTCAAGGACGGCGGGGCGCAGCGCAGCGCCCGCCGCGGCGGGCATGGGGCCCCGCACACCGTGGCGATGGTCGGTGACGGCGTCAACGACGCGCCAGCACTGGCGGCGGCCGATGTCGGCATGGCGATGGGCAACGGCACCGATGTTGCCATGCACGCCGCCGGCATCACGCTGATGCGCGGCGACCCGCTGCTGGTGGCCGCTGCGCTGGACATCTCCGGGCGCACCGTGGCCAAAATCCGGCAAAACCTGTTCTGGGCCTTTGCCTACAACGTGGCCGGTATTCCGCTGGCGGCGCTCGGGTTTTTGAATCCGGTGGTGGCCGGGGCGGCGATGGCCATGAGTTCGGTCAGCGTGATGGGCAACGCGTTGCTGCTCAAACGCTGGAAGCCGGGGCCGTCATGAGTCGATTTTTTTCAGTTCCAGTGCGGCGTCGTACAAGGCGTTGCGCGACGCGCCCGTGATGTCGGCCGTCAGCCGCACGGCGGTCTTCAAGGGCAGTTCGGCCAAAAGCAGCTTGAGCACGCGCTGCTCGCTGCCGGCGTCGCTCGGTACGGCCGCCGGGTGCAGCACCAGCACGAATTCCCCGCGGCAGCGGTGCGCCTCGCTGCGCAGCCAGTCCGCAAAGGCGTGTGCCGCGATGGTGGTGATTTCTTCGAATTGTTTGGTCAGTTCGCGCCCGATGGTCAGCGGCCTGTCCCCCAGGGTTGCCAGCGCCGTGGCCAGCGCTTCAATCCGGTGCGGCGCCTCCAGCATGACCACCGCCCGTGCTTCGCGCGCCAGAGTCTCAACGGCGGTGGCCCGTTCACCGGATTTGGCCGGCAGGAAGCCGACGAAAACAAATTCGCCATGCTGTGCATTTTCGTCGGCGATGCCCGCCACGCTGAGCGCGGCGGTCACGCTGCTGGCACCCGGCAGCGGAACCACCGGCAAGCGCTCGCGGCGCACGGCGGCGACCAGCCGGGCACCGGGGTCGCTGATGGCCGGGGTGCCCGCGTCGCTGGCATAGGCTACCCGCTCGCCCCGGCGCAGCCGTTCAAGTACGCTGTGCGCCGCCTCCGCCTCGTTGTGCTGATGCACGGCGAGCAGTTGCGCGGCCGGCTTGTCGATGCCATAGGCGCGCAGCAAGGCCTGGGTGTGGCGTGTATCTTCACAGGCGATGGTGTCGGCCAGTTGCAGCACATGCAGCGCCCGCAGTGTGATGTCGGCCAGATTACCGATGGGCGTGGCCACCACGTACAGGGCGCCGGATGGATAATTCTGACCAGCCGCCGCGTCGAACGCGGCACCCAAAGCCGAGGCATAAGTAGGAGTCAATGGTGTTCCCTCAAATCAAGGCCATGTTCGGCACGAGCAAGCAGCAGGGCGACGCGGCCGAAGACGCCGCGCTGCACTACCTGCAGCAGGCCCATATGCGCCTGCTGGAGCGCAATTATCGGACGCCCGGGCGCGGCGGCGGGGAGATTGACCTGATCATGCGTGCGCCGGATGGCACTTGTGTTTTTGTGGAGGTGCGCCAGCGCCGCAGCAACAGCCACGGCGGGGCCGCTGCCAGCGTCAGCGCGCCCAAGCGGCGACGCATTGTTTTTGCCGCGCGCCATTACCTGATGCGCCTGCGCGAGCCGCCCCCCTGCCGTTTCGACGTGGTGGTGCTGGAGCCCGGTGGTATCCAATGGTTACAGGCCGCGTTCGAGGCGTATTGAGCCGGGTATCATCGCGTTCATGCTTGAGCAACGTATTCAACAACACTTTATTGACAGCGCCGACCTGAAATACCAGGCCGCGCAGATTCTGAGCAAGCCCATTGCCGATGCCGTGCAGGCCATGCTGACCTGCGTGACCGGTGGCGGCAAGGTGCTGGCCTGCGGCAACGGCGGCTCCGCGGCCGACGCGCAGCATTTTTCAGCCGAATTCGTGGGGCGCTACGAGCGCGAGCGCCCGGAGCTGGCGGCCATCGCACTCACCACCGACAGCTCCATCATCACGGCCATTGCCAACGATTACGACTTCAACGTCATTTTTTCGCGCCAGGTGCGCGCCCTGGGACAGCCCGGCGACGTGTTGCTGGCCATCTCCACCAGCGGCAACTCGGCCAATGTACTGGCGGCCATCGAAGCCGCCCACGAGCGTGAAATGGTGGTCGTGGGCCTGAGCGGACGCGGCGGCGGCAAGATGACTCATGCCCTGCGCGATACTGACGTGCACATTTGTGTGCCCCATGAGCGCACGGCGCGCATCCAGGAGGTCCACATTCTGGCCCTGCACTGCATTTGCGACGCCGTGGACACCCAGTTACTCGGAGACCAGGAGACCCCAACATGAGATTTGCCACTCGAAAATTCGTGACACTGCTGGTACTGAGCGCCAGCGTGGGCGCAGGCCTCAGCGCCTGCGCACCCATCGTCATGGGCGGCGCCGTCGTGGGATCCATGATGGCGACCGACCGCCGCACCACGGGTGCGCAGGTTGAAGACGAGGGCATTGAGCTGCGCGCCGCCAGCCGCATTCGCGATAACCTGGGTGAGCGCGTACATATCAACATCACCAGCTACAACCGTCAGGTATTGTTGACAGGCGAGGTGCCCAGCGCGCAGGACAAGCAGTTGGCGGAACAAGTGGTGGCCAGGGTTGAGAATGTGCGCGCCATCGTCAACGAACTCGCCATCCTGGGCAACACCAGCCTGACCCAGCGCTCCTCGGATGCGCTGGTGACTGGCCGGGTCAAGGCCAACCTGGTCGATGCCAGGGACTTGTTCGCCAACGCCTTCAAGGTGGTGACCGAGCGCGGCACCACCTATTTGCTGGGGCGGGTGACCCAGCGCGAAGCCAACCGGGCCACCGACATTGCCCGCAGTACCGGCGGTGTGCAAAAGGTGGTGCGCCTCCTGGAGATCATCAGCGAAGAGGAGTTGGCCAACCTGCTGCCGAAACCGGCCCCCGCCGACGCCAAAAAGTAACGTCGCCGCGGCACCTGCCGTGACGAACGCAGGAACTCGTCAGCGCAGCCGCCGGATCAGGCTGGACGTGTCCCAGCGGTGGCCGCCCATGCGCTGCACATCGGCGTAGAACTGGTCCACCAGGGCGGTCACGGGCAGGCGTGCGCCGTTGCGTTTCGCCTCGTCCAGCACCAGCCCCAGGTCCTTGCGCATCCAGTCGACGGCAAAACCGAAATCAAACTCGTCGGCCAGCATGGTCTTGCCGCGATGCTCGAGCTGCCAGCTCTGCGCCGCGCCCTTGGCCAAAACGTCCAGCACCTGGTTCATGTTCAGCCCGGCCTGCTGGCCAAAGGCAACGGCCTCGCTCAGGCCCTGCAACAGGCCGGCGATGCAGATCTGGTTCACCATCTTGGCCAGTTGACCGGCACCACTGCCGCCCAGCAGCGTGACGGCCCGGGAAAAAGCCATGGCGACGGGTTGCACAGCGTCAAACGCCACCTGGTCACCGCCGCACATCACGGTCAGCTGACCATTTTTAGCACCGGCCTGACCGCCTGACACCGGCGCATCCATAAACTGCAGTCCCAGGTTTTGCGCGGCCGCGTAGAGCTCGCGCGCCACGCCGGCTGAGGTCGTGGTGTGGTCCACCAGCACCGCGCCCGGCCGCATGCCGGCGAAGGCGCCATCGGCACCGAGGGTGACGCTGCGCAGGTCGTCATCATTGCCGACACAGCAAAACACGATGTCCGCCCGGTGCGCCGCCAGTCGCGGTGTTGGAGCATGGTTTGCGTCGTTAACGCCTGAAAATTCGGCGCACCATGCCGCGGACCGGGCCATGGTCCGGTTGTACACGGTCACCGGGTGACCGGCCAGCGCCAGGTGTGCGGCCATGGGGTAGCCCATCGCGCCCAGGCCCAGAAAGGCGACGCGCGACGCAGGGGCGGGCGCGTAGGTTTTGCGGGCGATGCTATGCACGGGACTTACACGATGGCAAAGTTTTCAGTGCCCGCGTTCAGGTCCTGCGATTTGCCACGCTGGCTGTTGAGTTTGATCTGCAAGCGCAAGTCGTTGAGCGAATCGGCGTTGCGCAGGGCGTCTTCGTAGGTGATCTGATTGCTTTCGTAAGCGTCAAACAGGGCCTGATCAAAGGTTTGCATGCCCAGGTTGCGGCTCTTCTTCATGATCTCCTTGATCTCGGAGACTTCGCCCTTGAAGATCAGATCGGAAATCAGGGGCGAGTTGAGCATGATTTCGACCGCTGCAATCCGGCCCTTGCCGTCCTGCTTGGGGATCAGCCGCTGCGATATCAAGGCCTTGAGGTTGAGCGACAGGTCCATCAGGAGTTGCGCGCGCCGCTCTTCGGGGAAGAAGTTGATGATGCGGTCCAGCGCCTGGTTGGCGCTGTTGGCGTGCAAAGTGGCCAGACACAAGTGTCCGGTTTCGGCAAAGGCGACCGCGTGTTCCATGGTCTCACGGTCGCGAATCTCACCCATCAAAATGACGTCCGGGGCCTGGCGCAGGGTGTTTTTCAGGGCGGCTTCCCAACTGTCGGTGTCCAGTCCCACCTCGCGCTGGGTCACCACACAGTTTTTATGCGCATGCACAAACTCGATCGGGTCCTCAATGGTGATGATGTGCCCAAACGAGTTGTCATTGCGCCAGTCCACCATGGCCGCCAGGGTGGTCGATTTGCCGGAACCGGTGGCGCCCACCAGAATGCACAGCCCGCGTTTGGCGGTAACCACTTCCTTGAGCACCTGCGGCATCCCCAGTCCGTCAATGGTGGGCAGGGTCAGCGGAATGACCCGCATCACCATGCCGATCATGCCCTGCTGAACAAAGGCGTTGACACGAAAGCGTCCGATGCCTGTCGGTGAAATGGCAAAGTTGCACTCCTTGGTGCGCTCAAACTCGGCGATCTGCTTGTCGCTCATGACCGAGCGTGCCAGCGCCAGCGTGTGGGCCGCGTTCAACGGCTGGGGCGACACCTTGGTGACCTTGCCGTCCACCTTGATCGCGGGCGGAAACTCGGCGGTGATGAACAAGTCGCTGCCATTGCGGCTGATCATCAGTTTGAGCAGATCGTTGATGAACCTGGTGGCTTGATCGCGCTCCATGGAGCACCTCCTTTAGTAAACGAAGTGGGTAAGCCGGGGGGCCGTCATGGTCAGCCAGGAAAGTTTTCGGGAATCTTGGCCTTGCCGCGGGCTTCCGCCGGGCTGATGATGTTGCGTTTGACCAAGTCGGTCAGGTTCTGGTCCAGTGTCTGCATGCCGACACTGTTGCCGGTCTGGATGCTGGAATACATTTGCGCCACCTTGGCCTCGCGGATCAGGTTGCGGATGGCGCTGGTGCCGAGCATGATTTCGTGTGCCGCCACCCGGCCCTGGCCATCCTTGGTCTTGCACAGGGTTTGCGAGATCACCGCCTGCAGCGATTCTGACAACATGGCGCGCACCATCTCTTTTTCTTCCGCCGGGAACACGTCGATGATCCGGTCGATGGTTTTGGCCGCACTCGACGTGTGCAGCGTGCCAAACACCAGGTGGCCGGTTTCCGCCGCCGTCATGGCCAGGCGGATGGTTTCGAGGTCGCGCATCTCGCCCACCAGAATGGCGTCGGGGTCTTCGCGCAGGGCCGAACGCAGGGCCGCGGCAAAGCTCAGTGTGTGCGGCCCGACCTCGCGCTGGTTGACCAGGCACTTTTTGGATTCGTGTACAAATTCGATCGGGTCTTCCACCGTCAGGATATGGCCGTACTCGGTTTCATTGAGATAGTTGACCATCGCCGCCAGCGTGGTGGACTTGCCCGAACCGGTGGGTCCGGTCACCAGCACCATGCCGCGCGGCTTCAAGGCCAGATCGGCAAAAATTTTGGGCGCATTCAACTGTTCCAGTGTCAGGATCTTGCTGGGAATGGTCCGGAACACGGCGCCGGCGCCGCGCTGGTGATTGAAGGCGTTGACCCGGAAACGCGCCAGGCCATCGATCTCGAAGGAGAAGTCGATCTCCAGAAACTCTTCATAGGTCTTGCGTTGCGTGTCATTCATGATGTCGTACACCATGGCATGCACCTGTTTGTGGTCCAGTGGTTCCACGTTGATGCGCCGTACGTCACCATGCACGCGGATCATGGGTGGCAGACCGGCCGAGAGATGCAGGTCAGACGCCTTGTTCTTGACGCTGAAGGCCAGTAGTTGGGTAATGTCCACGAAGTACCTTGTCGTTTGTTACGCTTGGGGCAATTATGACGATGATTGAAGTCAATTTGCAAACGGTTCACGCCCGGCTGGCTGCGGCGTGTCGGGCCGCCGGCCGTGAGGCCGGTGACGTTACCCTGCTGGCCGTCTCCAAGACCTTTGGCCCCGAGGCCGTGGCGCAGGCCTGGGCGGCCGGACAAACCGCGTTTGGCGAGAACTACATTCAGGAAGCGGTGCAAAAAATCAGTCAGTTACGCCAGTTGTCCGATCCCGCCCGAGCACCCCTGCAATGGCACTGCATCGGCCCGGTCCAGAGCAACAAGACGCGGCTCGTGGCCGAGCACTTTGACTGGGTGCAGACGGTAGACCGGCTGAAAATCGCACAGCGCCTGAGCGAGCAGCGCCCCCCCGGTTTGCCGCCGTTGCAGGTGTGCATTCAGGTCAACGTGGACGGCGGCCCTGCCAAGTCGGGCGTGTTGCCACCGGAGGCGCTGGCGCTGGCCCGGCAAGTGGCCGCCCTGCCCGGCCTGCGCTTGCGCGGCGTGATGAGCATCCCTGAGCCGGCGCCTGATTTCGAGACGGCTTGCGCCGTTTTTGCGCAGGTCAAGGCGGTGTTTGACGCGTTGAATGCGCAAGGCCTGGCACTTGACACCCTGTCGATGGGCATGAGTGCCGACCTGGAGGCGGCCATTCACGCCGGCAGCACCCTGGTGCGTGTCGGCACCGCCATCTTTGGCGGGCGGCCCCGGCCGGCCTGAGTCCGGGTGCGGCAGTATCCCGCCATTCGTCGCACCCGGCGGACAAGGCCGCGTCTGCAGGCGAAAATTCATTCTGTTACCGTTCTTGCAAAACGGGTGGCGACTTTCAAGAACAGGCCGCCTACCATGTGCTTTTCAAGGAAATCACATGGCCATCTCTCCTCATTTCTTCAATAAGCGCGAACCGGTCGCCGCGCCTGCGCGGCCGGGCATGGCAACACCGAACGCCGGTCACCACGGTGCGCCGGGCGCCACCGCCATCCCGTCGGCAGCGGCAACCCCCACGCTGACTTCGCCCGCCGCCAGTGAATCGGCAACGTCAGGCGCCAGCAAGCTGACGGTGGGGCCCAACATCAAACTCAAGGGAGTGGAAATTACCGATTGCGACACACTGGTGGTCGAAGGCCTGGTGGAGGCGACCATGGATTCGCGGGTGATCCACATTTCGGAATGCGGTGCCTTCAGGGGCTCGGCCGAGGTTGACATGGCCGAAATTCACGGCCGGTTCGAGGGTGACCTGACTGTGCGGCAGAAGTTGACGATCCATGCCACGGGCAAGGTTGCTGGCAAGATTCGCTACGGCAAAGTCGTGATCGAGGATGGCGGACAACTCACGGGCGACATTCAGTCTGGCGTCGCGGCAGCGCCCAAAACCGGCACCCTGGAAAAGGCGGGCTTGCCCGCTTGACAGTGAAAGTGATGCGGGCCTTACGCCAGCACCGAGATCCATTTTGTGGCGCGTCGAAGCGAATTGGCGATGTCGCGTGCAAGATTTTCCAGCAAGATTATCTTGACCAGGGGTTCCGTGGCTGCGATTCTTTCCAGATCGCTCGTTTCAAGCGAGCGGCACCTGACGGGCGTGTCCGCAGATACCGTGGCACTGCGCATGGTCTGACCGAGCAGCACCATTTCTCCGAAGTTCATGCCGGGGCCCAGGGATGCCACACGGTGGTGCGCACCGTCGGCAAGGGGCACCAAAATGCTGACCTGACCGGATTCGATGAAGAAAATGCGACCATCGCCGGTTTGGCCCGTCGTCACGATCTCGTCGCCCATCCCGAAGGACTGCACACGGGTGGTGGCCTCGACTTGTTCAACCAGTGCCGCCGGCATCCCTTTGAAAAGCAGGAAATCTGCCAGCGACAGGAACGACGTGCCGGCTTGGGCCGCCGTACCCAGCAGGCGGTTTTCACACCATTCCACAGCAAGATCATTGTCTTCAAAGCTGAGGTATCCCCGATCGCCTTTGGGTAGCGTTCTTTTCATCGGGTGCGTGATCGCCGGCCGGGCATGGATGCGGGAGAAAACCATGGCAATGCCGTCCTGCTCAAGTCCGATCCGGGTTTCATTGAGCAGGCGGGCAGCACAATCGGACAGTCCATCAACCTGGTGCAGATCAAGAATGAAACAGCCGGTTTCAGGGACCAGTTGGAGCATCTTTCGAAGGACGTATTCCACGCCGTCGACAGCAAGGTAGCCATGCAGGCAAAAATACCTGATGCGGTGCGCATGCTCGCTCAGTTTGGCGCGCACCTCGGGGAGGGGCTGGCGGCGCGAGGGCGCATCCGCCCCGGTGTATACCCGGCCGAGGGCCATGCTGGGGTCTCCGGTGCGGCTGAAGATATGCAAACCGAAGTCTTGCGACAGGCGCTTGCATACTTCAATGCCGCGTGCGCTGTTTCCCTTGGCATCGAGCAGAGGTGAAAAAACACCAATACCGAAACGACCCGGCAAGACGGCAATAATGCCACCCCCAACGCCACTCTTGGCCGGCATCCCGACTTCGAACAGCCAGCTGCCCGCGTAGTTGTACATGCCGCACGTGGTCATGACGCTGAGGACGCGTTCGATCTGGTTTGCCGGCAACGCACGCTTGCCGGTCCCCGGATGCACGCCGCCGTTGGCCAACGTCGCCGCCATGAAGGCCAGATCACGGCAATCGACCAGAATTGAACACTGCCGGAAATAATTTTCCAGCGAGTCCATCGGGTTTCCGTCGATGATGCCAAAATTTTTCAGCATCCAGGCAATGGCACGATTTCGAAAGCCGGTATCGCTTTCCGAGCGATAAACCGATTCGTCCACGCAGATATCGCGCCCGATAAAGGCCGCCATGGAGGAAGCGATGCGCTGCCATTGCATTTGGCAGTCGTCGCCAGCGACCAGGCTCGTGGTTGCGATCGCACCGGCATTGATCATGGGATTGAACGGCGCCCCACTTTGGGGATCGAGGCTGATCGAGTTGAAAGCATCGCCACTCGGCTCGACCCCCACCTTCTTCGACACATATTCCACGCCACGATCGGCCAATGCGGTGGCGTACACAAATGGCTTGGAGATGGACTGAATCGTGAAAGGCCGGGCGGCGTCGCCGACCGAGTAGGCAACGCCATCCATCGTCACGAGACTGATGCCAAACCAGGCTGGATCGGCCTTGGTGAGTTCGGGGATGTAGTTCGCCAAAGCACCGTCTTCAAGTGTGCAAAGGCTCCGGTGGAGATGTTCCAGGTAGGTTTGAATTGGTGATTGCATGAACTCCCCTCGCCGTCTTTTACAGGTACCACGCAAAACCCATGCCGTTCACGCCAGCCCTTGGCCGGTGTGAGCCGAATATCGGAGGCATGCCTTTCAGCATCTTGGGCTACGCTGGATAAGTCCGTTCACGTTGAGCCTGTNNACGGGGAGACTTGTTCAGCATTGCCCTTGTTCGTTGGTACATTTGGGGCTAATTTGGGCTGACGCGATTACGCAAAAGCCGCTCCAGTTATCGTTTGACCGGGGCGCGGACTGCCGCAGCACCTCCCGACATTCAAGCTGAACGAAAGATTCAAAATCATGCGCCGATGGTTGACCTGGAGCCTGAATATGCTGGTGCCTGTGCTGGCAGTGAGTATTGGCGCTGCGCTGCAGCTGATCGACCCCCCGGTGCTGCAAACTTTGCGCCAGGCCGTCTTTGACCAGTACCAGCGGGTTCACCCGCGTGTCTATCAGACGGCACCGGTGCGGATCATTGACATCGATGAAGAAAGCCTGGCCAAGGTAGGCCAGTGGCCCTGGCCCCGCACCCGGATTGCGGAGCTGGTTGAACGCCTGCGGCGGGCCGAGGTGGCGGCCATCGGTTTTGACGTGTTGTTCGCCGAGCCGGACCGCACGTCGCCCAAAGCCATGCTGGACTTGTGGGACCTGTCCGGCGCGACATTACGCGGCATTGCAGGCTTGCCCGACCATGATGACCTGTTCGCTGCGGCCCTCAGGCCGGGCGGCGTGGTGCTTGGCTTTGCCGTTGAGCGCGAAGGAGAAAGTGCTCCCTTTCCCGCTCAGAAGTACCGGTACGTGAACATGGGTGAACCCGCACTGCCTTTTGTGCATCCGTTTTCCCGGGCGGTGTCGCCACTGCCGGTGCTGAGCGCGGCGGCTGCGGGAAACGGGGTTCTGACTTTTGTGCCTGACGGCGACGGTGTGGTACGCCGGGTGCCCTTGCTGCTGCGACTCGGCGACACCCTGGTGCCATCGCTGGTGGCGGAGGTGCTGCGTGTCGGCCAGGGCGCGCAAAATTACCTGGTACGCACGTCGTCGACCCAGGGTGTTGGCTTGACGGAAGTAAAGATCGGTCAATTCACGGTGCCCACCACCGCCGCGGGCGAAGCTTGGGTCCACTTCAGCAGGCCGGTCAGGGAACGTACCATTCCTGCCTGGAAAATTCTCGCGGGAGCCGTGCCCGATGCCGAGTTGGCGGGCAAGCTGGTGCTGGTCGGCACCTCCGCGCAGGGCCTGATGGACCTGCGGTTCAGCCCGCTCGGCGGCGTCATGCCGGGCGTCGAGGCGCATGCGCAGATGCTGGAACAGGTGCTCACGGACAGCTACCTTTATCGTCCGGCCTGGGCCAGTTCGATAGAAGCCCTGACCATCATCATCGGTGGTCTGGCGCTCGGCACGCTGGCGCTCATGACGGGTGCGCTGTCGTCCGCGATCGTGACGCTGCTGGTGATCGGTCTCATCATCTGGGGCGGCTGGTTTGCATTCATCGACCACCAGTTGCTGCTCGACCCGGTCACGCCAACGTTGGGCATATTCATCGCCTTCACGCTGTCGAGCGTGGTGCATCATCTCTCAAGCGAGCGGCGCCAGCGCTTTGTCAAGCAGGCGTTTTCCCGTTACGTGTCGCCCAACCTGGTGTCTCATATCGTTGACCATCCGCAGGAGCTTGAACTCGGTGGCCGGCGTCAGGAGTGCAGTTTCATTTTTACCGATCTGGCCGGGTTCACCAGCCTGATGGAAAAGATTGATCCCGGCGAGGCGGTGGCGCTGCTTAACGCGTATCTGGACGAAATGATCAGCATTGCGTTCCAGCATAACGGAACGCTCGATCGCATCGTCGGCGACGCTGTGGCAATCATGTTTTCGGCACCGGTGCAGCAGCCGGACCATCGCCAGCGGGCACTGACCTGTGCCATTGCCATGCAGCGCTTTGCCGCGCGTTACGCGGATGACTTGCAGGCGCGGGGAATCGCATTCGGCCAGACCCGCATCGGAGTCCATACCGGTGAGGTCATCGTCGGAAATTTTGGCGGCTCGACCATATTTGACTACCGCGCACTCGGCGACCCGGTCAATACCGCGTCACGCCTGGAAAGCGTCAACAAGCACCTTGGCACGCGAATGTGTGTGTCGCAGGCCACCTTGTCGGGCTGCACCGGCATCGTGACCAGACCGGTGGGCCGGCTGGTGCTCAAGGGCAAGTCACAACCGTTGATGGTGTTTCAGCCCATTCACGACGGACTTGAGGTGCCGGGTGCCCCGGCGCAGGACCCGGAATATGCCGCCGCCTATGTTCTCCTGACGCAAGACCCGGTGGCGGCCATGGCGGCCTTTCGCCAGTTGGCCCGGACACGCCCCGCGGACCCCTTGGTCAAGCTGCACCTGCAACGCTTGCAGGAGAAGCAGACGGACGACCTGATCGTGATGACCGAGAAGTAAGGGTCGCAGAGCCGCACCCTTGCGTCATGTCAAAGCGACAGGCCATGCCGCGTGGCTGCCTAGCGCAGGGTCACGACACCGCGGCGGTTGCGGGGTTCGCTGGTTTCATCAGGAGTGGCAACCTCCGGGCTGCGTTCGCCATAGGATTCGATGGTCATCGGGAGGTTTTTGATTCCCAGTTTCCGGAAGTGCCCGGCAATGGCGTTGGCGCGCTTGAGACCCAGGGCTTCGTTGCGGTCGCTCCGGCCCACGGTGTCGGTATGCCCGACCAGCCAGACATCCAGCGCCTGGCGGGCGCGGGCGCGCGCCAGAATGCCGGGCAACAGCGCCCGGGATTCCTTTGTCAGTTGCGCGCTGCCCGGGCGGAAGTAAAGCACGAACTGCTCCGGTAACGGCGGACGAGCCGCCATCGCGGCACCAAAATCCCGCTCCACTTGCTGTTGACTCACCTCAACCGGGGCGGTATCGCCACGCATTGACGTACGCTGGTAGGCTTTTGTCAGCGTCTGCTGTCCCTGCTGGCCCTGGATCTGTACCCGACCCACCGTGCCATCCGGACTCGGGATGAGCACAACATAGGAATTTGAACCTTTGGCAAGCCTGGCCTTGATGGCATCGAGGGTATCCACCATGGTTTCCTCAAGCGGGCACAACTCGGCCGGATCGATACCGCTGCGGCTCTGACCCGCATCCTGGGCACTGGGCACGTCGCCGCGGTTCACGCCCAGCGCCGTCACCAGCTGGCCCATGCCCGCCAGGGTGCGCGCCTGCGCAGAAATCTGGTTGTGGTGCGCATTGATGTAAGCCCGCGTGGCCTCGAAATACTCGTTCTGGCTGTCAAGCAGGTCCAGCAGCGTGCGCTGGCCGATGTCAAACTGCTGACGGTAGGCCTCGCGCGCCTTCTCCGTCGACAGACGGTGTTGATCCATGTAGCGTTGCTGCTCGCTCAGGCTGCGCACGT
>DIVK01000036.1 GCA_002422455.1 Rhodoferax sp. UBA6134 | reverse complement strand
TGATGGCGCCGAACACCATGATCACGCCGTGCATGGTGGTGAGCTGATTGAACAGCTCGGGATTGACGATCTGCAAGCCCGGCTGGAACAGCTCGGCACGGATCAGCAGCGCAAGAACACCGCCCAACATCAGCATGGTGAAGCTGAACAGCATGTACAGAGTACCGATGTCCTTGTGGTTGGTCGCAAACACCCAGCGACGCCAGCCCGCGGGCGCGTGGTGATCGTGATGGTCGTCGTGGGCGTGATGGTCTAGAACGGCACTCATCCTGATTTCCTTCTCAATACTTGTATTCGTGGTGCACGCTTACTTGCGCGCCGCAGTGATATCAGCCGGCTGAACCAGCTGATCCGTCTTGTTGGACCAGCTATTCTTTGTGTAGGTGATGACCGCCGCGATTTCGGTGTCGCTGAGCTGCTTCCAGGCCGGCATGCCCAGGTCGGGCCGACCATGGAGCAACACCGCGATCTGGCTTCCCTTGTCAGCATCCAGCACCACTGCCGAACCATCAAGCGCCTTGATCGACCCGGCCCCCTTGCCGTTGGCCTGGTGACAAGCAGCGCAGTTGGCAGCGTAAACCTTCTCGCCACGCTTGATGATGTCTTCCGCGCTCCAGACCCTGGTCGGATCATCGGCTTTGGCGGCCATTTTCTTTTTCTCGCCATCCACCCACAGTGCGTAATCTCCGGCGGAGAGCACCTTCACATGGATCGGCATGTAGGCGTGCTCCTTGCCGCACAACTCGGCGCACTGACCATAGTAATCACCCACCTTCTCCGCACGAAACCACGTGTCACGCACAAAACCGGGAATCGCATCCTGCTTGACACCAAAAGACGGCACCATCCAGGCGTGAATCACGTCCGTAGCAGTGGTAATGATGCGGATCTTTTTGTTGACCGGAACCACCAGCGGGTTATCGACCTTCAACAGGTAATCATCCACACCCCCCGCCACCTTCGGCCCCCCCTGGTCGGACATCTCGCGTTGCGCGCTGTCCAGCGCCGAAATGAAGCCAATGCCCTCACCTTCACCCCTGAGGTAGTCGTAACCCCATTTCCACTGCATGCCGGTCGCCTTGATGGTGAGATCGGCGTTGCTGGTGTCTTTCATCGCCACCACCACTTTGGTGGCCGGCAGCGCCATCAGAATCACGATGATGAAGGGGATGACCGTCCAGACGACCTCCACGACAACCGACTCATGAAAGTTGGCCGCCTTGTGTCCCACCGACTTGCGATGCTTCCAGATGGAATAGAACATCACCGAAAAAACCGCGACAAAAATCACCGAGCAAAGAATCAGCATCATCCAGTGAAGCCCCGCCTGCGCTTCCGCAATCTTGGTCACAGGCGGGTGCAAATTCAGCTGATTGACCGCCGGCCCACCGGGCAAATCATTGACTGCATGCGCCACCGTGAAAGTCACCGTACCGGCCCAAGCACTTGCGACCAGCAACAGGCCAGCCAGTTTATTGAAAATGCTCTTCATCATGCTCACTTTTTCATTGCCTCGAATTAACCTACTCTGACCTGACGAACGGCCGCGCCTTCACGCACTTCGCAACACCATTCGAATCTTATTTACCGGCACAAACGCACTTCGCGCCTGACAAAACAGAACCGGCTTGAGCTGAAACGCCTCGCCTGCGACGGAGTACGCAGGGAAAACAGGCGCCAACCAATCCAGCCGAAGATTGTAGCCCACGCGTCACCCCCCATTTTTTGTCTTTTTTGTCTTGTCAAGCCCGTTACTCAAGAATCCCCGGGGTAACTTTTGCGTTGGCTCAAGGCCTCCCGCATTTGCGCCAGCGAAAGAACAGTTTCAGGACGAATGTTGAGGCGGGGCTGCGGCTTGAAGGCATGACCATAAATGACCTCAAAGGTCAGCTGCAGCGGTGCGCTGACCAGCGCCTGCTGCAGTCGTTCATGCCATTGCCGTCCGCGCAGGGCGGGGAAGCGCCTGGCATGCAAATTCCGTCCCAGGCCGCGCAGTTCCTGCAGCAGCCGCTGCGGCGTCTCGAAGGTCAGGGTGATGCGCTCCATGTCCATCACCGGCTCGGCAAAGCCGGCAGCGACCAGCATATCGCCCCAATCATGCATGTCGGTGAATTCATGCGCGGGCATCGGCCAGGCCAATGACTGGTACAGCGCGCGCAGCTCCTGCAAGGTGTCCGGCCCCAGACAGGAAAACATCACAAACCCATCCACCGCCAGGGCGCGATGCCACAGCGCCATCAGGCCCTGCGGATCGACCGCCATGTGCAGCGCCATGTTGGCCCACAGCATCTGAGCCGAGCCATCGGGTGGCATCCCAAACCGCGTGGTGGCAGCCGTCCAGCGGGACGGCTGCCACCAGGGTTTTGTCATGACTTTGGCGGCATGCCTTGCGTTGACATCGCTGGCTTCCACCGCCATGCACTCGGCCTGCGGGTAGCGCTGAGCCAGCAGGGCATGCGCCTGCAAGCCGCCCTGCACCGGCCCCCAGTGCACCCACCGCTGCGGCTGCAACCTGATCCAGTCGAGCCGCCCTTCCATGCGCCGGGCCACTTCCTCGTGCAGCCACGGCGACACAACGGCGGGCATATGTTGCCAGCGTCGGGCGGCCTGGGAGTCAATGGTGGAGGGGCGCTGGGTGGACATGGTATGCAGGGTAAACGCCCGAGTATATTGACCCCATGTTGCCAGGATGGATCAAAGGGATGTTGGACGCACTGCCCAGCCAGTGCCTGGTGTGCCACGCCTGGCCAACTCAGCCGATCTGCGAGACTTGCGTGACCCGCTTCGCCCAACCGCAACCGCGCTGTTCGACCTGTGCGCTGCCGGTGCCGCCCGGCGTCCGGCAATGCGGCGCCTGCCTCCAAACCCCACCTCCACTGGACTCCTGTCTGGCCGCTGTGCCCTACGCGTTTCCGTGGTCTGACTTGATCGTGAACTATAAATTTCATGGTCAACCGGGGCATGCCGGCGCCTTGGCCTTGTTGCTGCGCAGCACCCCCTGGGTGGAGCCTGCACTGGACGCCGCCGACGCGGTGGTGCCCATGCCACTGTCAAAAATCCGGCTGCAAGCACGTGGCTTCAATCAGGCGCTCACGCTTGCCAGAGAACTCGCCCCTGGCAAGACCGATAGCCGTCTGCTGCTGCGCATCAAGGACACACCAGCGCAAAGTACGCTCACGCGTGCCGAACGGCTGGGCAGCGTGAAGGACGCGTTTGCCGTGGAGCCCTTGTTGCTCGGGCAGGTCCGGGGCGCCCGGCTGGTACTGGTCGACGATGTCATGACCAGCGGCGCCTCGCTGTACGCCGCCGCGCGGACACTGAAGGCGGCGGGCGCGGCGCACGTCACCGGATTGGTGCTGGCGCGTACGGAATAATGTGAACCATGTTTCACATCGTCCTGGTTCAACCCGAAATCCCGCCCAACACCGGCAACGCCATCCGTCTGGCCGCCAACACCGGCTGCACCTTGCACCTGATTGAGCCGCTCGGCTTTTCCATGGACGACAAACACTTGCGCCGCGCCGGGCTGGATTACCACGAGTACGCCGAGATCAAGCGCCATGCCAGCTGGCGGGATTTTCTGGACAGCGAACAACCGGCACCCCGGCACCTTTTCGCCCTGACCACCCGCGCCAGTCGCGGCGTTTATGACGTCTCCTTTGCGCCCGGCGACTGGCTGGTATTCGGCTCCGAAACCCGGGGTCTGTCCGAGACGGTACGTCAGTCGTTCGCGCCCGCACAGTGCCTGAAACTGCCCATGCTGGAAGGTCAGCGCAGCCTGAATTTATCCAACGCCGTCGCTGTCACGGTATTTGAGGCCTGGCGGCAAAACGGATTTGGAACGGCTGCTGCTGCGGCAACCGCCCGCCAGGCCTGACTTGCAGACAAGCCGACGACAAGTCCGGACTTCCTAAGCTTCCCCGGCCCCGGCAACCTCCTCTGGCGCTTGCGTATGCTTGATGAACAGGCGGGCCGCCAGGATGCCCACTTCGTACAGCAGGCACATCGGAACCAGCAGGGCCACCATGGACACCGGATCAGGGGGGGTGACCAGCCCGGCAATGGCTGCCGCGCCAACCACGAAGTAGCTGCGAAACGACTTGAGTTGCGCAACGCTCACCAGCCCCATGCGAGCCAGGATGACGACGACGATGGGCACCTCGAACGCCACGCCGAACGCAATGAACATGGTGATGACGAAGTCAAGATAGGCCTCGATGTCCGGACTGACTGCGACCGAGATCGGCGCCATTTTCTGGATCGCCGGAAAGGCTTGCCCGAACACAAAAAAGTAGCAAAATGCCGACCCCATGTAGAACAGCACGGTGCTGGCCGCGACCAGGGGCAGCACCAGTTTTTTTTCGTGCCGGTACAGGCCGGGCGCCACAAAAGCCCATAGCTGGTAAAGAATCCAGGGCAGGGACAAGGCGATGGCCGCCAGCACCGAGACCTTGATGGGCACCAGAAACGGCGACACCACGCCCACGGCAATCATCCGGGAGCCTTCGGGCAAGGCCTTGACCAGCGGCATCGCCAGCAAGTCGTAGAGTCTGGAGGGGCCGGGGTAGAACAGCACGCCGGCCAGCACGGCGGCAACACCGTACAGCGACCGCAGGAGCCGGTCGCGCAACTCAAACAGGTGCTGCACGAAGGGCTGCTCGGTACCGGTCAATTCGTCTTCCGGGTTGACGGGATCAGTCATTGATTAACTTTGCGGGGTCGAAAGCGGGCCACGCGGGCCGCCCCCGACAAGGCCCGGGTGCGGATGCCGGTACGGGCTTTGTACCAGTTCGGGGTGGCACCCTGCCTGATGCGCCATTTCTTCCCGGGGTGTTTGTACTCCGGCGAACTGCCGGGGGCGTCGGCGCACGGCATGCTCCCGGCCAATCCGGTGGACTCGGCCCAGCTTTTTTCGAAAGCGGCAGCGCTGGTCTGGATCGAATTTTCAACATCACGCGCCGCGTTTTCCATCGTGTCCTTCATTTTCCTGAGCTCGTCGAGCTCCATGGAACGATTGACCTCGGCCTTCACGTCGGCCACATAGCGCCGCGCACGCCCCAACAGGGTTCCGATCGTTTTTGCCAGACCAGGCAGCTTTTCGGGGCCAATGACCAGAAGCGCGATGCCGCCGATGATGGCGAGTTTGGTGACCCCGATGTCAATCACTTGCGCGCCTCCATCTGACCAGGGTCTGCGTCATCAAGTCCTGGTCTTGGCTTCAACGTCAATGGTTTCTTTGGCAGGCGCTGCAGCGGCACCCACCTGCTGGACGGGCGCCGCCGCAGGCGTCTCAGCAGCTTTTTCAGCACCGTCTTTCATGCCGTCCTTGAAGCCCTTGACCGCGCCCCCCAGGTCAGACCCGATGTTGCGGAGCTTTTTGGTACCAAAAATGACAATGATGATGAGCAAGAAAATGATCAGGTGTGTCGTCGAAAATCCCATGGGTTTCTCCTAGCGAATTGGGCCGATTCTAGTCGGCGAAGCTGTCCAGCGCACGTCCTCGTCCATCATGCCGCAAATTCCATGGCGAGCCCCTGGTTCATGCGCACCATGCCGCTCACGATGCGGTAAAGAAACCAGATGGAAATCAGACCCCAGGCAATCCAGCCCGGGAAAATGAAGAGAAACCACAGGGGCGCGGTCACCGCGTAGAGTAACGCGGCGATGACAACGGTGCGAATGCGCCAGCGAAAATGCGAGGCATGCCAGCTTCCCTCGGCTTCGGGTCGTTTCACCAGGTCAATGACCAGGGCCACGATCAACAGCAGCGGCCCCATCTGCCCACCCGGAACCAGCGCGCCGATGGCGACAATCAAATGCAGGACATAGCTGATGGTGCCCGCCGTGTTGAGCGCCCGGAGCCTCTCCTGATCCAGCGGCGGCTGATTCATTCGCCCGCGCCTTCGCGCGCCCGCGCCTTGCGCAGGGCCATTTCTTCGATGCCACTGGTCCCGGCACGCCGGTCCAGCTCAGCCACCACGTCAGCAGGGGTCAGTCCGTAATGCGCCAGCGCAATCATGCAGTGAAACCACAGATCCGCCACCTCGCACACGATTTTGGTCTTGTCACCACCATGGTCGGCATCTTTGGCGGCCATCACCACCTCGGTGGCTTCCTCACCGATTTTTTTCAGAAAGGCATCAGGGCCCTTGTGCAGCAGGCGCGCCACGTAGCTGGCCTGCGGATTGCCGCCCTGCTGCGGCAAACGGCTCTCGATCACCCGCGCCAGGGAAGCCAGCGAGTCAGAAGAGGAAGCGGCGGATGGAAGGTTGAATGACATGGGCATTTACTTGTAGATGGATTGCGGGTCTTTCAAGACCGGCTCGGTGACTTTCCACTCGCCATTCTCGTAAACCGTAAAGAAACAGCTGTGACGCCCGGTGTGGCAGGCGATGCCGGGCTCATGCCCGAGCTGGGTGACCTTGAGCAGGATCACGTCATTGTCGCAGTCCATGCGGATTTCATGAACTTTTTGCACATGGCCTGACTCTTCGCCCTTGAACCACAACTTGTTGCGCGAGCGGCTGAAATACACGGCTTGCCCCAGCTCGGCCGTCTTTTGCAGGGCGTCGCGGTTCATCCAGGCGAACATCAGCACGTCGTTGCTGCCCTGCTCCTGGGCAATCACCGGCACCAGGCCCCTGGAATCCCATCGAATGTGTTTGAGCCAACTCATGCAGGGATTGTCCGCAATTTTCAGACTGCTCACAGCCGGACCGGAATGCCACGCTCGGCCATGCGCGCCTTGGCTTGCCCCACCGTGAATTCGCCGTAATGAAAAATGCTGGCGGCCAGCACGGCATCGGCGCCGCCCAGCTGGATGCCGTCGGCCAGATGGTCCAGGGTGCCAACGCCGCCGGAGGCGATCACGGGCACGCTCACGGCATCGCTCACGGCGCGCGTCAACGCCAGATCGAAGCCGGCCTTGGTGCCGTCGCGGTCCATGCTGGTGAGCAGGATTTCACCCGCGCCGCGCCGCGCCATCTCGCCCGCCCAGGCCACCGCATCCAGACCGGTATTCTGGCGCCCGCCGTGGCTGTAGACGTCCCAGCCCTCACCGCGCTGCAGCAGGTCGTCGCCATGACGGCGCTTGGCATCAATCGCCACCACAATGCACTGGGCCCCGTATTTGGCGGAGGCGTCGTTGATCACCTGCGGATTGGCAATCGCTGCCGAGTTGAAACTGATCTTGTCCGCCCCGGCGTTGAGCAGGCGGCGGACATCGTCAACCGTGCGCACGCCGCCACCGACCGTGAGCGGGATGAACACCTGCGAGGCCACCGCCTCGATGATGTGCAGGATCAGGTCGCGCCCGTCGCTGGTGGCGGTGATGTCCAGAAAGGTCAGTTCATCAGCGCCCTGCTCGTTGTAGCGCGCCGCAATTTCCACCGGATCACCGGCATCGCGCAATTCGACAAAATTGACCCCCTTGACGACGCGGCCACCGGTAACGTCAAGGCAGGGGATGATGCGTTTGGCCAGCACGTGCAATCAGCCGTTGAGTTCGTCGGCACGCTCTTGCGCGGCGGCAAAATCCAGGTCGCCTGAATAAATGGCGCGGCCGCAAATGACGCCTTCGACGCCGTCGTCTTCCACCGCACACAGAGCCTCGATGTCAGCCATGTTGCTCAGGCCGCCGGAGGCGATGACTGGAATGGTCAGGGCCTGCGCCAACTTGACGGTGGACTCCACGTTGATGCCACTGAGCATGCCATCGCGGCCAATGTCGGTGTAGATGATGGATTCGACGCCGTAGTCTTCGAACTTTTTGGCCAGGTCGATCACGTCATGGCGGGTCAGCTTGCTCCAGCCGTCGGTGGCAATCTTGCCGTCCCGGGCGTCCAGGCCAACGATGATGTGGCCGCCAAAGGCGGTACAGGCGTCCTGCAAAAAGCCGGGGTTTTTGACCGCAGCTGTGCCGATGATGACGTAGCGCAGGCCGGCATCGAGGTAACGCTCGATGGTGTCCAGGTCGCGGATGCCGCCGCCGAGCTGCACGTCCACTTCACTGCCCACTTCCTTGAGGATTTTTCGAATGGCCAGCTCGTTTTTCGGGTGCCCTGCGAAGGCGCCGTTCAGATCGACCAGGTGCAGGCGGCGCGCGCCCTTGTCCACCCAACTGCGCGCCATCACGGCCGGGTCTTCGCCGAAGGTGGTGGATTGGTCCATGTCGCCCTGTTTGAGGCGAACGCAGTGGCCGTCTTTTAAGTCAATTGCTGGGATTAAAAGCATGATGCTTCAGAGTGGTGGTGGAAGAGAGGCTTCGACAGGCTCAGCCCGAACGGGCGTGGAGGTGGGGATCAAGGGTTCCAGTGCAGGAAGTTCCGGTACAGCGCCAGACCATGTCCGGCACTTTTCTCCGGATGGAATTGGGTCGCGAAAATATTATCGCGCGCAATGGCCGAGCTGAAGCGGCCGCCGTAGTCGGTCTCGCCGATGCTGTGGCGCGCATCAGACGGTTGCGCGTAAAAACTGTGCACAAAATAAAAGTAGCTGCCATCGGGCACGTCGCCCCATACCGGATGCGGCGCGCCGCCATGGTTGTTGTGGTAGACCTGGTTCCAGCCCATTTGCGGCACCTTGTAGCGGCTGCCGTCGGGCTGCAGCTGACCAGCCAGCTCGAACTTGAGCACTTCGCCGTGAATCAGGCCCAGACCGGGGGTGCCAACCCCCGCCGGGCCTTCGGCGCTGTGATCGAGCAGCATCTGCATGCCGACACACACGCCAAACAGCGGCTTCGCGGTGGCCGCTTCGAGCACCGACGCCAGCAGGCCCGACTCGCGCAACTCGCGCATGCAATCAGGCATGGCGCCCTGCCCTGGCAGCACCACGCGCTCACAGGCCCGCACCTCGTCCGGGTTGGCGGTAATCAGCACCTGGTAGCCGGTGCCGGCGGCGGCGGCCTGCACCGCCTGCGACACCGAACGCAAGTTGCCCATGCCGTAATCCACCACGGCGACGGTCTTGCTACGCACACTACTTACGATTGAAGTCATAACAATCTACACAGTACCTACGGGGGCCAGATTCATATTGACTCACACAACTACAAAGAGCCCTTGGTCGAGGGTATGGTGCCCAGGGCGCGCGCATCGAGCTCCAGCGCGGCGCGCAGGGCACGAGCGAAGGCCTTGAACACGGTCTCGGCCTGGTGGTGCGCGTTCTCGCCGCGCAGGTTGTCGATGTGCAGCGTGACGAAGGCATGGTTCACAAAACCCTGGAAAAACTCATGCGCCAGTTGGCTGTCAAAGCTGCCGATCATGCCGCTCTTGAATGGCACGTTCATGATCAGGCCGGGCCGGCCGGACAGGTCAATCACGACCCGCGACAGCGCCTCGTCCAGCGGCACATAGGCGTGACCATAGCGGCGAATGCCTTTTTTGTCGCCCACCGCCTGGTGCAGGGCCTGGCCGAAGGCAATGCCGACGTCTTCCACCGTGTGGTGACCGTCAATATGAAGGTCGCCTTCGGCATGGATATCGAGGTCGATCAGGCCGTGGCGGGCGATCTGGTCGAGCATGTGGTCAAAAAAACCAATGCCGGTGTGCAGCCTGGCCTGGCCCGTGCCGTCCAGATTGACCTTGACCGTGATCCGGGTCTCGGCGGTGTTGCGGGTCACCTGCGCCGTGCGCGGGGCTGTGGTGGGTGAAGTCGTGGTCATAATGATTCTTGTAATGCCGTCAGCATGAGCCGGTTTTCTTCAACGGTGCCAACCGTCAGGCGCAGGCAATTGGCCAGCAGAGGATGCATTTTAGAAACGTTCTTGACCAGCACCTTGCGCGCCTTCATGCCTTCAAATGTTTTTTGCGCGTCCGCCACCCGCACCAGGATCATGTTGGCATCGCTGGGATAGGCCCGCACACCGGGAAAATCGGCCAGAGCTTCCAAAAGAATAGCACGTTGCGCACGCAGGTCAAGGGCCTGTGCCGCAAAAACTTCCTGGTGCTCAAGCGCAAACAGAGCGCACTCGCAGTTCAGCACACTGACGTTGTAGGGCGGACGCACCTTGTCGATCTCGGCGATCAGCTCCCTGGTACCCATCAGGTAACCCAGCCGCACCCCGGCCAGCCCGAATTTGCTGAGGGTGCGCATCAGCAGCACGTGGCGGTGCCGCGCCAGCCGATCGATGTAGCTCTTGCTGGAAAACGGCTGATAGGCCTCGTCCAGCACCACCAGGCCACCCTGCGCGCCGGCCGCCAGGATGATCTTCTCCAGCACCGCGTCATCCCACAGGTTGGCGGTGGGGTTGTTGGGGTAGGCCAGGTAGGTGATGGCCGGCTGGTATTGCTCAATGGCCGCCAGCATGGCCGTCTCGTCCAGTTCGAAATCGGCGCGCAGCGGCACGCCGTGAAAGGCCAGGCCCTGCAACTGCGCGCTCACGGCGTACATCACAAAACCCGGCACCGGCGCCAGGACACTGGCGGGCCGGAAGCCGTTTACGGCATCCGGCGGTACGGCACAGGCCAGTGCCAGCAGGCTGATCAATTCATCCGAGCCGTTGCCCAGCATGAGCTCAAAGCCCGGCGGCAGGTCCGCGTAAGCGGACAGCGCGTGGCGCAGATCATCCACCCGGCGGTCCGGGTAGCGGTTCAGTGCCAGCGCACCCAGCCGCTGCCCCAACCTGTCCTGCAGGTCTGGCGGCAAGCGGTGCGGGTTCTCCATGGCGTCGAGCTTGATCATGCCGGTCGAATCCTGAACGGCATAAGCGTGCATGGAGCGCACGTCCTGACGAATCCGCTGCAACGGGTGGGCTTGCGGTGCGTTCATGGATTCCCCCGCATCGGTGGCGGTGATGCCAAACGCAATTCGGCCGCCCGTGCGTGGGCCTGCAGGCCCTCGCCGTAAGCCAGTTCTGCCGCGATGCGCCCCAAGGTCTGGGCACCGGCTTCGCTCACTTCAATCAGACTGCTGCGCTTCTGAAAGTCGTAGACGCCCAGCGGGGAGCTGAAGCGCGCCGTACCGCTGGTGGGCAGCACGTGGTTCGGCCCGGCACAGTAGTCGCCGAGCGACTCGCTGGTATAGGCCCCCAGGAAGATGGCGCCCGCGTGTTTGAGCAGCGGCTCCCAGCGGTGCGGGTCGCGGCTGCTGACTTCCAGGTGCTCGGGCGCAATGCGGTTGCTGATCTCGCAGGCCTCTTCCATGCTGCGGGTATGAATCAGCGCGCCGCGGTCCGTCAGCGACTTGGCGATGATGCCGGCACGCGGCATGGCCGGCAGCAGGCGCCGGAGACTCGCCTGCACCTGTGCGATGTAATCAGGATCGGGGCACAGCAAAATGCTCTGCGCCAGCTCGTCGTGCTCGGCCTGACTGAACAAGTCCATCGCCACCCAGTCGGGCGGGGTGCTGCCATCAGCCAGCACCAGAATCTCGCTCGGCCCGGCAATCATGTCGATGCCGACCGTGCCAAACACGCGCCGCTTGGCCGCCGCCACATAGGCGTTGCCGGGGCCGGTGATCTTGTCCACCCGGGGAATGGACTGTGTGCCGTAGGCCAGCGCCGCCACTGCCTGGGCGCCGCCGACGGTGAACACGCGCGTGACACCGGCCACGTAGGCCGCCGCCAGCACCAGTGCATTCCTGTCGCCCTTCGGCGTGGGCACCACCATGATGATTTCAGCGACCCCGGCCACGTGGGCCGGAATGGCGTTCATCAGCACCGAGGACGGGTAGGCCGCCTTGCCGCCCGGCACATAGATACCGACGCGGTCCAGCGGCGTGATCTTCTGGCCCAGCAGCGTGCCGTCGGTGTCGTGGTAGCTCCAGCTCTCGCCACCGGCTTTTTTCTGTGCCTCATGAAAGCTGCGCACGCGCCGGGCGGCGGCCTGCAAAGCCTCGCGCTGGGCGGCGGGAATGAGCTCGAACGCGGCCTTGAGTTCGGCCTGCGTCAACTCCAGCTCCCGCATGGAGTCCACCTGCAACCCGTCAAAACGCGCGGTGTACGCCAGCACTGCCGTGTCACCGCGCTGTTGTACGTCTGCCAGAATGTCCGCCACCCGCTGCTCAATCGCGGCATCAGCCTCGGCCGACCAGTGCAGGCGCGTCTTGAATTCGGCCTCAAAAGTGCTGCTGGCCGTGGATAAAAAAGCGGGATTGGCCACAAAATTCATAGCGATAGGCACGGGTTTTATTGGGCAATGGCGCCGGCAAACGCGTCCATGATTCTTCGAATCGGCGCCTGCTTGAGTTTGAGCGCGGCCTGGTTCACGACCAGACGCGAACTGATGTCCATGATGCGCTCGACTTCGACCAGATGGTTGGCCTTGAGCGTATTGCCGGTGGACACCAGGTCGACAATCGCGTCCGCCAGCCCGACCAGCGGGGCCAGTTCCATGCTGCCGTAGAGCTTGATCAGGTCGACATGCACGCCCTTGGTGGCAAAAAATTCGCGGGCAATGGCCACGTACTTGGTCGCCACCTTCAGGCGCGAGCCCTGCTTGACCGCCGACGCGTAATCAAAACCGGCGCGCACGGCCACGCTGATGCGACATTGGGCAATCTGCAGGTCCAGCGGCTGATAAAGGCCCGCAGCACCGATGCTGCCGCCCCAGTCCGCGGCATGCTCCAGCAGCGTGTCCTTGCCGGTGATGCCCAGATCGGCGCCGCCATACTGCACGTAGGTCGGCACGTCGGTGGCGCGCACCACCAGCACACGCACGTCGGGCAGGTTGGTGGCGAGAATGAGCTTGCGCGATTTCTCGGGGTCTTCCAGCACCTCAATACCGGCGGCGCGCAGCAGCGGCAGGGTCTCCTCAAAAATTCTGCCCTTCGAGAGCGCGAGCGTAATCATTTCACCCTTTCGATGTCCGCGCCCAGGCCGCGCAGCTTGGTTTCCATCTGGTCGTAGCCCCGGTCCAGGTGGTAGATGCGGTCCACCACGGTTTCCCCCTCGGCCACCAGGCCGGCAATCACCAGGCTGGCCGACGCCCGCAAGTCGGTGGCCATGACGGTGGCGCCGGAAAGCTGCGCCACCCCCTCCAGCACCGCGACCTTGCCGTCGATCTGGATGTTGGCGCCGAGCCGCACCATCTCATTGACGTGCATGAAACGGTTCTCGAAAATGGTCTCGGTCACCTTGGCCGTGCCGTGCGAGATGCAGTTGAGCGCCATGAACTGCGCCTGCATGTCGGTCGGGAAGCCCGGGTACTCGGTGGTGCGAAAACTCTGCGCCTTGAGCCGCCCCTGCGACCGCAGCCGGATGCCCCCCTCCACCGCGGTGACCGTGGCCCCCGCATCGCGCAATTTTTCCACCACGGCCTCCAGGTGATCGGCCCGGCCGTGCCGCAGCAGCACGTCGCCACCGGTGGCCGCCACGGCGCACAAAAAGGTGCCGGTCTCGATGCGGTCGGCCACCACCTGGTGCTGGCAGCCATGCAGTTTTTCAACGCCCTGGATGCGAATCCGGCTGCTGCCATGGCCTTCGATCCTGGCACCCATCCGGATCAGCATTTCGGCCAGATCGGTGATCTCGGGCTCCTGCGCCGCATTCTCCAGAATGGTCTCGCCCTCGGCCAGGCTGGCGGCCATCAGAAAGTTTTCGGTGCCGGTGACGGTCACCATGTCAGTCGCAATGCGCGCGCCTTTCAGACGCGTCCAGCCGGTGGGCAATTTGGCCACCATGTAGCCATGCTCGACCGCAATCTCGGCGCCCATGGCGCTCAGGCCCTTGATGTGCTGGTCCACCGGCCGTGAACCAATCGCACAGCCGCCCGGCAGGGACACGGTGGCCCGGCCGAAACGGGCCAGCAAGGGCCCCAGCGCCAGCACCGAAGCCCGCATGGTTTTGACCATCTCATACGGAGCCTCGGGCGAGCTGAGCGCGCCGGCGTCCACCGTCACCCGGCCGTCCTCGCCGCGCTCCGCGCTGACCCCCATGTTGCGAATCAGCTTGAGCATGGTGGCCACGTCCTGCAAGCGGGGCACGTTGCTCAGGGTCACGGGCTGCGCTGTCAGCAAACAGGCGCACAGCTCCGGCAAGGCGGCATTTTTGGCGCCGGAAATTGCCACCTCGCCGCGCAACTGGCGGCCACCGCGAATCAGTAATTTGTCCACGCGCTCAGGCCTGCAGTGCGGCCCATTCGGCCGGTGTGAATGTTTTCATCGACAGGGCATGCACCTCATCGGTCTGCATTTTGCTGCCCAGTGTGGCGTACACCTTCTGGTGCCGCTGGATGGCACGCAGGCCTTCAAATCCGGCCGACACGATGGTGGCGTACCAGTGGCGGCCATCGCCCTCCAGCTCAATGTGCTGGCACGGCAGGCCCGCCGCGATAAGGTCCCTGATCTGGTCTGCAGTCATGTCAACAATCCAATACAACGAAAAAACAATTCAACCGCGAATTTTGTAGCCAATGCGCAGCAGGTGAACCGCCACCGCGCCGACCGCGACGAGCGCCCCGGCCACGATACCCAGGCTCAGCCAGGGCGACACGTCGCTCAGACCGAAAAAGCCGTAACGAAAACCGTCAATCATGTAGAAAAACGGATTCAGGTGGCTCACCTTCTGCCAGAACGGCGGCAGCGAGCGGATCGAGTAAAACACACCGCTCAAAAAGGTCATGGGCATCACGATGAAATTCTGAAAGGCCGCCAGTTGATCAAATTTTTCGGCCCACAGGCCGGCAATCAGGCCCAGCGCGCCCAACAGCGCCGCCCCCAGCACGGCAAAAGCCAGAATCCAGCCGGGCGCCACAAAACTCAAGGGGGCAAACCAGGCCGTGACCGCAAACACACCCGCCCCCACCAGCAGGCCCCGGACGGCGGCCGAGCCCACATAGGCCCAAAACCAGCCCCAGTGCGACAGCGGCGTGAGCAGCAAAAACACCAGATTGCCCATGACCTTGCTCTGGATCAGCGAAGAAGAACTGTTGGCAAACGCGTTTTGCAGCACGCTCATCATCACCAGGCCCGGCACCAGAAACGCCGTGTAACTGATCTGGTCATAGACCTTCACATGTTCTTCCAGCACATGGCCGAAGATAAGCAGGTACAGCACGGCCGTCAGCACGGGTGCGGCCACTGTCTGAAAACTGACTTTCCAGAAACGCAAAATTTCCTTGTAGAACAGGGCCCGCCAGCCGGTCACGATCATGATTTTGCAGCTCCCGCGGCCGCTTCGCCGGCGTCGCCATGATCGTGCCGGCGGCTCATCAGCTCCAGAAATACGTCTTCGAGATCGGCCCTGCGGATCTCCACGTCATGAGCCGTCAAGCCGGCTTGCCGCACGGCCGCCAGGTACTGCTCGATCTCCAGCGCGTCATGGGCCGGGAACTGCACAAAGCGCCCGGTCACACGGGCCCTGGCCGCCAGTTCGCCGGGTAACTCGCCGTCAATTTTGAAGCGCAGCACGTTGCTGGAGGCCGTTTTGAGCAATTCGCTGGTGCGGTCCAGGGCAACCACCCGCCCCGTCTTGAGCATGGCAATGCGGCCACACAGCGCTTCGGCCTCTTCCAGGTAATGGGTGGTCAGCAAAACGGTGTGGCCCTGCCTGTTGAGCCGGGCAATGAATTGCCACAGGGTCTGGCGCAACTCCACGTCAACCCCCGCCGTCGGCTCGTCGAGCACGATCACCGGCGGCCGATGCACCAGGGCCTGCGCCACCAGCACGCGGCGTTTCATGCCGCCGGACAACTGACGCATATTGGCATCGGCCTTGTCCGTCAAGCCCAGACTCTCCAGCAGCTCGTCAATCCAGGCGTCGTTGTTCCGGATTCCGAAGTAGCCTGACTGAAAACGCAACGCCTCGCGCACATTGAAAAATGGATCGAAGACCAGCTCTTGCGGCACCACGCCGAGCTTGCGGCGCGCCCGGGCATAGTCGGCCTGCACGTCGCTGCCCAGCACCGTCACCCGGCCGGCGCTGGCACGGGTCAGCCCGGCCAGGATATTGATCAGGGTGGTCTTGCCAGCGCCATTCGGGCCGAGTAGCCCAAAAAACTCCCCCTCTTCAACCACCAGGCTCACGCGGTCGAGCGCGAGAAAAGTGCTGCCCCTGGGTCCGCGCGGAGAAGGGTAGGTCCGGGAAACGGACTGAAAGGAAATGGCGGACATGGAAGCCCGCTATTTTACGAGGGCGGACGGCAGCAGCTCGGCAATCCCGTACAAAGTCGCCAGGTCGCCCAGGCGCGTGGGCAAACCGCGGATCGAGAAACGCTTGCCCAATGCCAGGCTCTCGCGCCGGCATTCGAGCAGGACGGCCAGTGCAGCCGAATCAAACCGGCTCAAGGCGCTGGCATCCACCACCACCTCGGGGCCCGACTGGGAGCGCAAGTCCGGCACCAGCAGGCGCAGGCACGCAGTGGCCTGGGATTGCGTCAGCTCTTCTGGCAATACCAGCACGATCACCCCTTCCTGGCGTTGGCCTTGTTGCGGTCGGCCAGGGTCGCGATCAGGCCGTCAATGCCTTTGGCACTGATTTCCTGGGCAAACTGGCTGCGATAGTTTTCCACCAACCACACGCCCAGCACGTTCAGGTTGTAGATTTTCCAGCCAGCACCTTCGCCCGGCGTTTTTTCCAGCCGGTAATCCAGCTGAACCGGGTCGCCCCGGCCCCTGACCTCGGTCCGGACCACGACTTCCCTGTCTTCTGCGGCCGCACGCAGGGGCTTGACGACAACGGTCTGGTCATTTACCTGCTCCAGTGCGCCCGCATAGGTGCGCACCAGCAAGGTCTTGAATTCTTCCTGCAGGCGTTTTTTCTGCTCCGGGCTGGCCTGTCGCCACGCCGGCCCGACCGCCGAGGCAGTCATGCGCTGAAAATTCACGTTCGGCATGATTTTGGTGTCCACCAGCGCAATGATCCGGGACATGTCCCCGGCCTGGAGGGATTTATCGGTCTTGATGTTATCCAGCACGTCTTTCGACAGGCGCTTGATCAGCGCATCCGCGGCTTCATCCGCCGCGCCCACCGGCAGGGCCAGCAGACTCGACGTGCCCAGCACCAGCACGGCAAACAGGCCACTCAACATACGACGATTCATGGTTTGACTTCCTCATTTTCCGGATCACCCGGAGTTACCTAACGCTTCACCCTCGCGACCAGATTACATCCTACCGGGCAGGCAAATCTTCTTCCGCATCTTCCTCCGGCGGATTGCCATCGTAAATAATATTGCGGCGGCGCTGAAACAAGGCGTCGCGGACAAATGTGTACCGGTCCAGCGCCACCTCTTCCAGTATGGAGGTGCCTTTGAGCCACTTGGCCCGGGTATCCACTGCCCGCAGCACAATAGCCGTGTTGCGCGTGGGGACATCCGGGACGTGGGTGACCAGATCCCCCTGCATGTCAACCGGCAGCGCCACGGTATCGCGCAGGGTCGAAGGGCCGAGCAGGGGCAGAACAAGATAGGGGCCGGGCGCCACCCCCCAATAGCCCAGGGTATGCCCAAAATCCTTGGTGTGCTTTTCGATGTTCATCTCGCTGGCAACGTCAAAAACACCCCCCAGGCCGATGAAGGTGTTGACACCAAAACGGACCAGGCTGTCCGCCGCCGCCTGCCCATTGAACTGCAGGGTATTGTTCACAAACGACCAGGCATCCTGCAGGTTGTCGAAAAAATTACCAACACCCCGGCGCACCAGCGTCGGCACAACATCATGGTAAGCGGTGGCCACGGGTTTGAGCACCGCTTTGTCCACCGCATCGTTGAAGCGGTAAACCCCGCGATTGAACGGCTCAAACGGATCGCGCGGATTGGCATGGGGGCCCGTGGCGCAACCGGCCAGCAGCAAAAACGCCAGCAACGCACCGGCTCGCGAAGCGGCTCCGGTCATTTGGTGCGCAACCGGCCGCATACGCCAGCCCGCCGTCATTTTTGCACCTTGCCTGCATCGGCACTGCTGCCATCGGCCGCCTTGCTGTACAGAAACTGGCTGATGAGGTTTTCCAGCACGACGGCCGATTGGGTGCTGGAAATGGTGTCGCCCGCCGTCAATATTTTCTCATCGGCACCCGCTTCCAGACCCAGGTATTGCTCACCCAGCAAGCCACTGGTCAAAATTTTCAGCGAGCTGTCTTTCGGAAAGGTATAACGGCTCTCGATCGCCAGGGTCACGCGGGCCTGGAACGACTTGTCATCGAAACTGATCTGCTCGACACGGCCCACCACCACACCGGCGCTGCGCACCGCCGCCTTGGGCTTGAGGCCGCCGATATTGTCAAATATTGCGTTGACCTGGTACGTTTTCTGGAAACTCAGGCTCAATAAATTGGCGGACTGCAAGGCCAAAAACAAAATGGCGACCGCACCCATCAGCACAAAAAAGCCAACCCAGAAATCATTCTTCGAGCGCTGCACGACACTCCCCCTTAAGTAGTAAACATCATGGCCGTCAGGATGAAATCCAGACCAAGAACCGACAAAGAAGCAACCACCACGGTACGGGTGGTTGCGCTAGCCACACCTTCGGGCGTGGGCTGAGCATCGAAGCCCTGCAACAGTGCGATAAAAGTAACGGTGAAACCAAATACGATGCTCTTCAGAATGCCGTTACCCAGGTCTTTCCAGACGTCGACACCCTCCTGTATCTGGCTCCAGAACGAACCACCATCAACGCCGATCATGAGCACGCCCACTACCCAGCCACCGATGATGCCCATGGCGCTAAAGACGGCCGCCAGCAGGGGCATCGTGACGACCCCGGCCCAGAACCGGGGCGCCAGAATACGCTGCACCGGGTCCACCGCCATCATTTCCATGACGCTGATTTGCTCACCGGCCTTCATGAGGCCGATCTCGGCCGTCAGCGAGGTTCCGGCACGACCAGCAAACAGTAAGGCAGTCACCACCGGCCCCAACTCCCGGACCAGCGTGAGCGTCACCAGCAAGCCCAGGGCCGAGGATGAACCATAACGCTGCAAGGTATAGTAGCCCTGCAGGCCAAAAACGAAGCCCACAAACAGCCCGGACACCCCGATGATGGCAAGCGAGTAATTTCCCAGAAAATGAATCTGGTCCCGGATCAGGCCGAACCGTTTCAAGCTGGCACCCAAGGTCGTCAGCAGACGAAAAAAAAGACGGGCACCGTGTCCCAGGTCAACCAATTGACGCCGCACGGCAAACCCGACATCGCCTGGTTTGTACCAGCTCATAACGCCACTCCACGTTGTTGGGACCCCGGCACAGCCGCCGTGCCCAAACCAAAATCTTCCTCAACCGACGGGCCTGGGTAATGAAACCGCACCGGACCGTCCGACAAGGCGTTCACATACTGGTACACCAACGGATCGGTGCTTTGGCGCACTTGTTCAGGCGTGCCCTCGGTGGCAATTTTCCCATTGGCCAGAATAATCACGTGATCGGCAATCGAAAAAGTCTGCTCCAGTTCGTGCGACACAAAAATGCTGGTCAGCCCCATGGAGTCATTGAGTTGGCGGATCAAGCGCGCCGAGGTACCCAGGGAAATCGGGTCCAGCCCGGAAAATGGCTCGTCGTACATCACCAACTCGGGATCCAGTGCAATGGCGCGTGCCAGCGCGATACGCCGCGCCATGCCACCCGAGACTTCGCTGGGCATCAGGTCACGCGCACCGCGCAGGCCGACCGCGTTGAGCTTCATCAAGACGACATCCCGGATCAGGGTTTCAGACAAATCGGTGTGTTCGCGCAGCGGGAACGCGACATTGTCAAATACCGACATGTCCGCAAACAGGGCACCAAACTGGAACAGCATGCCCATGCGGCGACGGGCAGCGTAAAGCCGCGTCTGGTCCATGACCGTCACGTCCTGCCCGTCGAACAGCAACTGGCCCGCCTGCGCCCGGCTCTGCCCGCCGATCAGCCTCAGTATGGTCGTTTTGCCGCCACCAGAGGCCCCCATGAGCGCCGTAACCTTGCCGCGCGGCACCGACAGCGAAATATCATCCAGAATGACGCGATCACCATAGCCAAAGGTGAGATGGCGCAATTCAACGAGGGATTCTGAAGATGTGACGGACATTTACAGTTGAGGACAGAGACGGCCCGCATCGCGTGGCTGCGCTCCGTCCCGCAAAGTTTCAAAAAACAAGGCCAGGGGATGCCCGGCCCCTGAATCATAAGGGATTACCCAAGGACTGAAGAGGTTTTACCGCTTAAGGCTACGCTGAATAAGTCCNNGGACTTCGACAGGCTCAGTCCGAACAGGGAGACTTGTTCAGCATTGCCTTAACGCGGCAAGTCGCTGCACCCCATCAGGAATTCATCCACCGCGCGCGCCGCCTGCCGACCCTCGCGAATGGCCCACACCACCAGACTCTGACCACGACGCATGTCGCCAGCGGCGAAGACCTTGCTCACATTCGTGGCATAAGCACCGGCACATTCGGTGGTGGCTTTGGCGTTGCCACGGCCATCCTTCTCCACACCAAAGGCTTCCAGCACCGTCGCCACCGGGTTGACAAAGCCCATGGCCAGCAACACCAGATCGGCCCGGTAGGTTTTTTCGGTGCCCGCTATCTCGATCAGCTTGCCCTCCTTGAATTCGACATGCACGGTTTTCAGACCGGTGACCTTGCCCTTGTCGCCAATGAACTCTTTGGTGGAGATGGCGAACTCACGGGTGCAACCCTCGTCATGGCTGGAACTGGTGCGCAGCTTGAGCGGCCAGTAGGGCCAGGTCATGGGGCGGTTTTCTTCCACCGGCGGCTGGGGCATCACCTCAAACTGGGTGACGCTGGCGGCGCCATGGCGGTTGCTGGTGCCGACGCAGTCCGAACCGGTGTCGCCACCGCCGATGACGATGACGTGCTTGCCATCCGCGCGCAACTGGCCCTTGAGCTTGTCACCGGCATTGACCTTGTTCTGCTGCGGCAAAAATTCCATGGCGAAGTGAATGCCGTCCAGGTCGCGCCCCGGCACCGGCAGGTCGCGCGACTGCTCGGCGCCGCCGGTCAGCAGCACCGCATCAAAGTCTTTTTGCAACTGGGCGGCAGAAATGGTTTCCCTGGACCAGTTGGTCACCTTGGCGCCCTTGGGCATCGCGCCCACCAGCACACCGGTACGGACAGTGACGCCCTCGGCCTGCATTTGCGCGACGCGCCGGTCAATGTGCGACTTTTCCATCTTGAAGTCGGGAATGCCGTAGCGCAGCAGGCCGCCCACGCGGTCATTCTTCTCGAACAGGGTCACGTCGTGACCGGCACGCGCCAGTTGTTGCGCCGCCGCCATGCCGGCCGGACCGGCGCCAACCACGGCGACTGACCTGCCAGTCTTGTGTTTGGGCAACTGCGGCTGCACCCAGCCTCGCGCCCAGGCCTGGTCGATGATGGCGTGCTCGATGGACTTGATGCCCACGGCATCGTCGTTGACATTGAGTGTGCAAGCGGCCTCGCACGGTGCCGGGCAGACGCGGCCGGTGAACTCGGGAAAATTGTTGGTACTGTGCAGTACTTCAATCGCGTTCTTCCAGTCGCCACGGTAAACGAGGTCGTTGAAATCCGGAATGATGTTGTTGACCGGACAGCCGTTGTTGCAAAACGGCGTACCGCAGTCCATGCAGCGCGCCGCCTGCTGGCCGGACTGCGCCTCATCCAGACCAATCACGAATTCTTTGTAATTCTTCAGACGCTCGACTACGGGTTTGTAGCCCTCTTCGAGGCGCCCAAACTCCATGAAGCCAGTGATTTTTCCCATGATTCCTATCCTTTGTTCCTTGACGGGACAGACCTTCAGGCCTGTCCCCGGCAATTTAAGTTTCTATTCACTTACCTGGCCGGGGCCGCTTCTTTTTTTGCAGCAACTTTGGCACGATTGGTAAGGGCAGAAGCTTCCTTTCGCGCATGAATCTCACCCAGGGCGCGCTTGTACTCATTGGGAAATACCTTGACAAATTTCAAACGGGAAACATCCCAGGTGTCCAACAATTCACGCGCGCGCTTGCTGCCGGTCCAGCGATTGTGGTCGTCCAGCAACTTCTTGAGTTGCGCCTCGTCCGTCTGACCCCGATGCCAGACCGCCTTGTCGAGGCTGGCTTCCTGCTCGGCCGCGGTCAGCACTTTTTCCATGGACACCATGGCGGTGTTGCAGCGCGTGGCGAACTGGCCGTCTTCGTCGTACACATAGGCCACGCCGCCACTCATGCCGGCGGCGAAGTTGCGGCCGGTCTTGCCCAGCACGGCCACGGTACCGCCCGTCATGTACTCGCAACCGTGATCGCCTGTGCCCTCCACCACGGTGGTGGCGCCTGACAGCCGCACCGCAAAACGCTCGCCTCCCACGCCGCTGAAGAAGGCCTCACCGCTGGTGGCGCCGAACATCACCGTATTGCCGACGATGGTGTTGCGGATGGCCTCGCCGCGGAAGTCGATGCTGGGGCGCACCACAATGCGGCCCCCTGACAGGCCCTTGCCGGTGTAATCGTTGGCATCGCCAATCA
>DIVK01000076.1:67145-69271 GCA_002422455.1 Rhodoferax sp. UBA6134 | reverse complement strand
TCACCAGCAACAGTGCCAGCGGCAGGTGCCAGATTCCCGTGTTGGCGGTCAAAGAGAAGGTCATGATGATGTCTTTCAATGCGCAAGGTCTTCCTTGGGCCTGGAGTTTGATGGCCGCTCCCCGACAGAATGCTGACCCGTGAATTACAAATTTGTCATCTCCATGTAAAGTGGCGCCAGCCTTGGCACACTGATGCCAATTCAGTCTCAGGAGCCAGGCAAGTGAAGATATTGATCGTTGAAGACGAGGCAAAGACCGGTGACTATCTCCGGCAAGGTTTGCGCGAGGCCGGTTTTACGGTCGAGCTGGCGATCAACGGTACGGACGGTTTGCACCTTGCGCTGGAGGGCGACCATGACCTGGTTATTCTGGACGTCATGTTGCCCGGCCTGAATGGATGGCAGGTCCTGAAAAATCTGCGGCTTCAGGGCAAGGAGATGCCGGTGCTGTTTCTGACCGCACGCGATCAGGTCGAAGACCGGATCAAGGGACTGGAGCTGGGTGCCGACGACTATCTGGTCAAGCCTTTTTCCTTTGCCGAGCTGCTGGCCCGGGTGCGCACGATTTTGCGGCGCGGGCGCAGCGGCACGGAGGCCGTCGCCCTGCAGGTGGCGGACCTGGAGCTTGACTTGCTGCGCCGGCGTGTCACCCGGGGCGGCAAGCGCATCGACTTGACGGTCAAGGAGTTTGGTTTGCTCGAACTCCTGATGCGCCGCCAGGGCGAGGTGCTGCCCCGCTCCCTGATTGCCTCACAGGTGTGGGACATGAATTTCGACAGCGACACCAANNGTGATCGAAGTCGCGGTGCGCCGTTTGCGTGCCAAGGTTGACGATGGTTTTGAGCCCCGGCTCATCCAGACCGTGCGTGGCATGGGCTACGTTCTTGAAGTTTCACGGGAGGCCTGATGTTCCATCGCTATTCATTGACCACACGCCTGACCGTCTGCTACACCCTGGTGTCGGCGCTGGTTTTGCTCGGAATGGCGTGGATCATCGCCGCAGCGGTGAACCATCATTTCGTGGAGCTCGATCGCAACACGCTGCGCGACAAAATCCACCTGATACAGGACGTCGTCGACAAGGCCGCGTCGCCGGCAGAGCTGCAAGGACGGCTGGATGACGCACTGCAAAATCACCCCGATCTGTCGGTGCGCATCGACAGTCAGGCGGGTACGCCTTTGTATACCAGCACCGCCTGGCGCTTTCCGGCGTTGCCGGTCACAAGCCCCGCCGAGTTTTCGCAGGACACTCCTTTGACCGTGCATGACGGCGAGCGGGAATACCGGGTACTGGGTGCGGTCATGCCAGGCCGCGTCGCCCCGGGCGACGAATTGCGTATCTGGGTGGCAGTCGACACGCTGCATCACGCGCACTTCATCCAGTCGCTGCAGACGACCCTCTGGCTTTATGTGGCCCTGGCGGCCCTGCTCAGCGGCATGCTGGGCTGGTGGGCGGCGCGGACCGGCCTGGCGCCACTGTGGCGCATGAAGACACAAGCCCAGGCCGTCACCGCCCACCGGCTTGACGCGCGCATGCCGGCGCATGCCGTGCCCGTCGAGATGGCGGACTTGGCCGACTCCCTGAATGACATGCTGGCGCGCCTGCAGACGGATTTTCAGCGTCTGTCGGAGTTCTCTTCCGACTTGGCGCACGAGTTGCGAACGCCGATCAGCAACCTCTTGACCCAAACCCAGGTCGCCCTGGCCCGGCCGCGCGACGCGGACGCCTACCGCGACATCCTCGCATCCAATGCCGAGGAGTTCCAGCGGCTGGCGCGCATGGTGTCCGACATGCTGCTGCTGGCCCGGGCCGAGCATGGCTTGCTGCTGCCCACGGCAGAAAAAATTGCGCTGGCCGACGAGGTGCGGGCGTTGTTTGATTTCTACGAGGCGCTCGCGGAGGAGAGGGGCATCAAAATGCAGCTAAGCGGCACGGGGCACATTACCGGGGATCGCCTGATGCAGCGCCGCGCCATCAGCAACCTGCTCTCCAACGCCTTGCGCCACACTCCGCCCAATGGCCAGATCAAGGTCGAGATCAAGACCACGGGCGAGCAGGTCGCGCTCACGGTCGAAAACACCGGTGTCGAGATCGGCGCCGAACTGTTGCCGCGTCTTTTCGACCG
>DIVK01000076.1:65793-67064 GCA_002422455.1 Rhodoferax sp. UBA6134 | reverse complement strand
TGCAGGAGGCCTACAATTTGATTTCCCATCAACGCTGACAGGCTGGCCGCTCGGCCCTGCCGATTGCAGCAGGAGAAACAAATGCCCCATCCATCGGTCAATGCCGAAGAAAAACGTGCCGAGTTGCGCCGTGCCGCGCTTGAATACCACGAGTTCCCCACACCCGGCAAGATATCGATTGCAGCCACCAAACAGCTGGTCAATCAGCATGACCTCGGACTGGCCTATTCCCCCGGTGTGGCAGCCCCCTGCGAAGAAATCGTCAAGGACCCCAATAACGCCTTCAGGTACACCAGCCGCGGCAACCTGGTGGCCGTCATCACCAACGGCACGGCCGTGCTGGGTCTGGGCGACATCGGCCCGTTGGCGGCCAAGCCGGTGATGGAAGGCAAGGGCGTGCTGTTCAAGAAGTTCGCCGGCATTGACGTGTTCGACATCGAGATCGACGAAAAACACGACCTCGACAAGCTGGTGGACATCATCGCCTCGCTGGAGCCGACCTTTGGCGGCATCAATCTGGAAGACATCAAGGCGCCCGACTGCTTCTACGTCGAGCGCAAGCTGCGTGAACGCATGAAGATACCGGTGTTCCACGACGACCAGCATGGCACGGCGATTTGCGTGGGCGCGGCCATTCTGAACGGCCTGAAGGTGGTGGGCAAAGACCCGAAAAAGATCAAGCTGGTCACCTCCGGCGCCGGTGCGGCGGCACTGGCTTGTCTGGGCCTGTTGCTGAAGCTGGGCATTCCGCGCGAAAACATTTTTGTGACGGACCTGGCCGGCGTGGTTTTTGCGGGCCGCACCGAACTGATGGACGAGGACAAGCGGGCCTTTGCCCAGAAAACATCGGCGCGCACCCTGGGCGAGGTCATCGAAGGCGCCGACGTTTTTCTGGGCCTGTCGGCGGGCGGGGTGCTCAAGCCCGACATGGTGGCAAAAATGGCGGCCAGGCCGCTGATTTTTGCGCTGGCCAACCCGACGCCGGAAATTTTGCCGGAAGAAGTGAAAGCGGTGCGCGACGACGCGGTCATGGCCACCGGCCGCTCCGACTACCCGAACCAGGTCAACAATGTGCTGTGTTTCCCCTACATCTTTCGCGGTGCGCTGGATGCGGGTGCGTCCACCATCACGGTGGAGATGGAGATCGCCGCGGTGCATGCGATTGCCGAGCTGGCACAGGCCGAACAAAGCGAGGTGGTGGCGGCGGCCTACGCCGGGGAGCAGCTCGCCTTCGGCCCCGAGTACCTGATTCCCAAGCCCTTCGATCCGCG
>DIVK01000076.1:0-65781 GCA_002422455.1 Rhodoferax sp. UBA6134 | reverse complement strand
TACGCCTCCGGCACCATGATGAAGCCGATTTTCACCGCCGCCAAAAAGGCGCTCAAAAAGCGCGTGGCCTATGCCGAAGGCGAAGAAGAGCGCATACTGCGCGCCGCCCAGATTGTGGTGGATGAAGGGCTGGCCCTGCCGACCCTGATTGGTCGCCCGCTGGTCATTGCCGAGCGCATCGAGAAGTTCGGCCTGCGCCTGCGTCAGGGTGTTCACTACAGTGTGGTGAACGTGGAGCAGGACCATCGTTACCGGGATTTCTGGCAAACCTATCACCGCATGACCGAGCGTAAAGGCATCACGGTCCAGATTGCCAAGATTGAAATGCGCCGCCGCCTGACCCTGATTGGCGCCATGCTGCTGCATAAAGGGGATGTCGATGGACTGATTTGCGGCACCTGGGGCAGTCCTGCCATGCATTTGCCCTATCTCGACCAGGTCATTGGCAAACGGCCTGGCGTCAACACCTACGCCTGCATGAACGGCCTGATGCTGCCCGAACGCCAGTTGTTCCTGGTGGATACCCACGTCAACTACGACCCCAGCGCCGAGCAGCTGGCCGAGATCACGACCCTGGCGGCCGAGGAAATGATGCGCTTCGGAATTCACCCCAAGGCGGCCCTGTTGTCCCATTCCAATTTCGGCAGCAGCAGTCAGCCCAGTGCGGTCAAGATGCGCCAGACCCTGGAGCTGCTTCGGCTCCAGGCCCCCTGGCTGGAGGTGGACGGCGAAATGCACGGCGACGTCGCGCTGGACGGCATGGCGCGCGCCGCCCTCATGCCCAACAGCACCTTGAGCGGCAGCGCCAATCTGCTGGTGCTGCCCAACGTCGATGCCGCCAATATTGCCTACAACCTGCTCAAAACAGCGGCCGGGGGCAATATTGCCATTGGCCCGGTGCTGCTGGGCGCGGCCAAACCCGTGCATGTTTTGACGGCCAGCACCACGGTGCGTCGAATTGTCAATATGACAGCTTTGACCGTTGCCGATGCAAACGCCACCCGGTAAGCGATATAGAAAAAGTAGGCGCACGCTCACAAGACAAAAAATCTGGTTATAACTGCCTATTAATCGGGCAGTCGCTTGCATTTTTTCTGTAAATACGCGACACTACGCGCCTTGAAATTACCGGGTAAACCCGGGGTTCTGTGGGCATTTCTTTTGCGTTCGAAGAAGTGGAAGTCAGTGCTTACTGGCCTGTTGCTTGCCGTCGGTGCGGTGCAGATCCAGCGGAAAGTTGCTGCAGGCTTGAGGGCGATGGTGACGGACGCCCGGTAGTTGACGTCACATGGCCAATCATGACGCGAGTTCGCGCAGATGTGGCTGCGATTTGGTTTTTGTAATTTTGAAAAGTGAAGCAGGAATGAATATGTCACTTGGTCAGGAAACACCGGCACCGCAGCGTGCCGTTGCGGACGTGCCACTGCGCGGCGTGCGTCCCAACATCGTCCAGTCCATCCGCGCTTTTCGGGTGCAGGAGTTGCAGGATGCGGCGCAAGGGCTGGGTCAGCATTTTTTGTACGCCAATCTGGCGAACGCCCAGACCAAGCAGGACGTGCTGGACCTGATTGGTCAGCAATTCATGTTGTCAATGCACGTGGGCAAGAACTTTGATGCACTGTACGACAGCATGACCGATCCGCTGCACAAGTCCGGTCCCCAGCTTGGTTTTATCGTGGTGCTGGAGCACATTCCGGCCCATGCCAGGTTCGACAAGGAAGCCCGCGAGCAGCTGCTGGACATTTTCAGGGACGTGGCCGATTATTGGGGGGATAGGAAAATTCCGTTTCGGTGTTTCTATTCTTTTCCGTAGCCCGTTCTGCACACACCAGCCAAGCAGAACGGGCGAACGAGGCAAAAGAGACCGAGACTGGCAACCCCACCGTCTCCGGCATTGAGCTCATCACGGAATCCGGTGAGAGAATGCCGACCGATAAATTGTTGGACATATCCCCGCTGGCGCTGCGCATGAGCAGCCCCTTCAATGCCGGCTATTGGTTGACGGCGGCCTGAGCGCGTCAGATACCAACATATGGGGTCCGGTTTTTCCTACGAGGCGGCATCCTTGATCTGCCCGGCCAAAGCCAGATAGTCGGTCACCGGCACCTCCTCGGCCCGGCGCTGCACGTCAAACTCGCCGGCGAAGGCTTTCTCCTGCAGCCACTTGCCCAGCGTGTGGCGCAACAATTTGCGGCGCTGGCTGAAGGCCACCCGCACCAGTTCACTCAACAGAAGAGAGTTCACCGCTACTGGACGCGGGTGCGGTACCATGCGCACCACTGCGCTGTCCACCCGGGGTGGCGGGTCGAAGCTTTCGGGCGGCACAAAAAGCACGTTTTCCATGGCATAACGCCACTGCAACATGACGCTCAAACGGCCGTAGTCCGAACTGCAGGGCGACGCCACCATGCGATCAACCACTTCCTTTTGCAGCATGAAATGCTGATCTTCGATGACGTCCGCAAAATCCAGCAAATGAAACAGGATGGGCGTGGAGATGTTGTAGGGCAGGTTGCCCACGACCCTCAATTTTTGGGTTTCTGCGTCGCGCGCCGGGCTCATGGACTGTGCGAGCGCGGCAAAGTCCACTTTCAGCACGTCGGATTCAATCACCGTGAGTTGCGGGCGCTCTCGCAGACGCAGTGCCAGATCACGGTCCAGTTCGATCACCGTAAGGTGCCCCAGCCGCTCGGCCAGCGGTTGCGTCAGCGCCGCCAGGCCGGGCCCGATTTCAACCATCGCCTGCCCCGGCCGGGGTGCAATCGCGTCCACGATGGCTTCGATGACGCCGACATCGGCCAGGAAGTGCTGGCCGAAGCGTTTACGGGCAATGTGCTTCATGTGGAGACCATGCCACCTTACCGGGGTGGCTCGCGCAGTTCCACGTAGGCGCGAGCGCGCAGGTCCTGCGACCAGGTGACGTAGGCTTCGTTGCGCTTTTTCTCATGCAGCAGGGCGCGCGCTGCATCACGCTGCTCGCGCAGGCTTGTCGTGACGTTGCGCCGTTCGATCAACTGGATTAAATGCACGCCAAAGCGTGATACCAGCGGCTCGCTGATCTGGCCGGGCGCCAACTGGTTCATGACGGCTTCAAACTCGGGCACAAACATGCCCGGACTGGCCCAGCCCAGGTCGCCGCCTTGCGGCGCGCTGCCGTCTTGCGAATTGTCGCGGGCCAGTGCCGCAAAATCGGCCTGCCCCGCAGCGATGCGCCGCTTGAATTCGCTCAGTTTGTCACGGGCGGCGGCCTCGCTGAGTTCGGGGCTGAGACGCAACAAAATATGGCGTGCCCGGCTTTGCGTGATGATCAGGCTTGGCGTGGCGGCCGTTTTCTTTTCCACAACCTTGAGAATGTGAAATCCGGCGTCCGAACGCACCAACTCAGAAATGTTGCCGACACCGAGATCGCGGGTCGCCTCCAGAAACAGCGGCGGGTAGCGGTCGGTGGTGCGCAGGCCGAGTTGGCCACCATTGGCGCGGTCGGGGGCGTCCGAGAGCTCGTTCACGAGGGCTGCAAAGTCTGCGCCGGCCCGGGCACGTGCCAGTGCGTGCTGCGCTCTGGTTTGCAAGGTGAGTACCTGCTCTGCCGTGGCAGCTTCCGGCACCGCGATCAGAATCTGTGCCAGGTTGATTTCCTGGGTGGGGGTCACGGTGCTGCTCTGCCGTTCGCGCAGGTACTGGTCCACTTCCAGGTCCGACACCCGCACCCGCGACTCCAGTTCGCGCTCACGCAGGCGGGTCAGTGTGATTTGGTTGCGCAACTGGGAACGGAACTGGTTGAGCGAGATGCCATCGAGTGTCAGGCGTCGCCGCAATTCGCTCACTTCCATCTGGTTTTGCCGCGCAATGGCCTGCTCGGCCTGGTTGATGGCTGCTTCGTCAACGCGAATGCCGATGTCGTGGGCCAACTGTAACTGCACTTTATCGTTGATGAGCCGTTCCAGCACCTGGCGCGCCAGTTCCCGTGCGTCGGGTTGGGGTTGCTGTTGCAGGGCCGGATGTTGCATTACCCGCTGCAACTCCGCATGCACTTCGTTGTTGGTGATGGGCTCGGAATTGACCACTGCGACGATGTAGTCAACCGCCTGCGGAGCGGCATTGGTGGCTGGTGGCAAGCCCTGCGCCGGCGACGTCGGGGGGGAAAGAAGGGCAAGGCTGGCCACAGTCAGGGCCATGAGGCGGTGGGTCATGATGGGTCAATCGTAATTGCTGAAACGGCTGGGCGGGCTGCTTGAGTCGCGCAGGTACTGGTAGTTTGAAATATTGTCTTTCAGGGTCTTCAGGGGATTGACGCCCAGGCGCGTAAAGCCGACAAATTCCAGCTGGAACATGATGCGCTGGGTGGCGGTCGAGGTGCTGGTCTGCAACCGTTCCAGCACCGCGCGGCCCAGCCAGCAGCCGGCGTCGTACTCAAAGCCAATCACCGCGTCGACCAGCCGGCTTTCCATCATGCTGTAGTTGAGGCGGCCCACGCTGTACCAGCGGCCGTCGCCCTGGCCGCGTCCCGCCCCCAGGTTTTGGCCGCGGTCGCCCCAGAGGTCGTTGACCGGCCACTGCCAGCCCACGTCCAACTGCTCGCTGATGTCACGCTGATAGCGGTAGGCGGCGGTCACGGTCCGGTAGTGGCCGGGGTTGTAGCGGGCACCGAGGGTGGAGCGCACGGATTCCCCGGTGGTCGGGTTGAACTGCACGGTCGAATCGAAAGCCCATTGGGGACTCCAGTTGACCGCCGCGCCCAGCAATACGTCACTGAAACGGTCGGTTGCCGGCGGGTCTCCCGGCAACAAGGTGACTTTCTGGTCCGCGAAGCGGAAACGTTGCGCCAGGCCAAAACGCACCGCTTCCGCACCGTTATCCGGATTCAGCAGACGGGTGGTCAGCCCCAGCGTCAGCAGGTGGCTGTCGGAGATGCGGTCGTTGCCGACAAAGGCGTTTTCCGTCCAGATGCTGGCGAAATTGAAGTCGGAGGCCCCGGAGTCGTAATTGGGCAGCAAGCGCTGGTCGCGGTACGGGGTGTTGACGTAAAAAGCGCGCGGCTCCAGCGTCTGGCGGAATGCCTGGCCGAAATAGCGGGCATCACGTTCAAACACCAGTCCCGTGTCCAGACTCAGGGTGGGCACCACGCGGCTTGCCGTGCTGGCGCCGTCGGTCAAGGGCGTGTCAAACTGGTAATTGCTGGCGTGCAGTTGCAGCTTTGGCGTGATGAAGCCGGCCGGGGCCGTCCAGGGGCGGCTGATCTTCAGCAGCGAAAACGCGCGCTGGGCATTGGGCTGCAGGGTGAGCCGACTGTCGGCCTGGAACTGAGTGTAGTCCGCGTCCACCGAGTAATCAAATCCGTTGACGTTGCCGCGGGCATAGCGCGTGGTCAGCTGGGGCAGGCGGTCGTAGGGGGGCACGATCGGCGCCGTCACGTCCTGCAGGGTCTGCCACTTGAGCGCGCGCACACTGTTTGAAAAATAGCCGCTGCGCCAGGACAGCGTGGCGTCATTGGCCAGCAGGCGCTGGGTCAGGGACGTTCTGGAGCGGGTGAAGTCGCGCCAGTAGTTGTCATCGCTCACCCGGTTGAGATTGAGGTTGAGGGCCATGTTGCCATCCGTCAGCCGCTCGGTCAGACTGTTTTTGAGCGTTGCCCGATGCGCATAGGCCAGGCCCCAGCGATTGCTGTCGCGCAGCTGGTCGGAGGGCATCACGTCCAGGCGCAACTCGCCGGCATAGGCCGCTTCAAGGTAGCGGAACTCGCTGCCCAGGCTCACCCCCCGTTTGCTCATGAGCGTGGGAGTGAAGGTGGCGTCCCGGTTCGGGGCGATGTTCCAGTAGTAGGGCACGGAGACTTCGGCGCCATTGACGTTGTCCAGCCCCAGTGTCGGCGGCATGAAGCCGGACTTGCGCTTGTCACTGAGGGGAAAGCTGAGGTAGGGAATGGGCAGCAGCGGTACCCCCTTGAAACTCAGCAAGGCCCCTTGCGCCGTGCCCACGTCTTCCTCGTTGTCCATGTGGATGGTGGCGGCGCGCAAAATCCAGTCCGGCATCCAGCCCGGACCGGGCAGGCGGCGGCAGGTGGTCAGGCTGGCGTTGTGGATGACCGCCCGCTGGTCGTCCAGAAAATCCACCCGGTCAGCCTCGCCATGCGCGTCGTTTTTGAGAAAATAATAACGCGGCTCGTTGAAGAAGCCCGTAAAGGTGTCGAGCTTGAGCTCCAGCAGCGGCCCTTCGTAGACATTGCCGGCGCGGTTGATGCGGACCCGGCCCCGGGCCTTGGCCAGGTCGGTCGGCTGGTCGTACTCCAGTCGGTCGGCCTTGATCACCATGTCGCCACGGCGCAGCACGGCATCGCCTTCGATCACGGTTTCCAGGTCGGGCCGGCCTTCGATGCGGTTGCCAAAAATGAATGTCGGCAGGGCCGCGCGCGAAACGGCAGGACTATGTTCCTGCAGCAAGGGGCTGCTTTTCAGCGGCAGCGGGACTGCATTCTGCGTTGGTGCCAACAACGGGGCGACCGGGGTTGTCTGCGCGCCAAGCGGTGTGCTTTGCAGCAATGCCCAGGCGGCCAGGGCGAGCGGGCCGGGAACAAAATGGAAACGGGGTGCCCTGGGTTTCGGGTCGTGCATCAAAAAGCGCATCGGGCAGGGGCAGTATCGAGGGTTCGAACAGGTTGAAAACGAATGCCGCAGCGTTCGGGTTTGTAGAATGGATTATCCATGAGCCACGTTCCCGCCCCCGAACCCACCCTGTTCGCCGCCCCCGTCTGGTCTGACGCGCAGCGAGCGGCCGATTTCAACGCCTGGCTGAGCGGCCTAGTGCCGCTCCATCAGTTGGACGTCCACTCCCTGCGCAGTGCCTCGGCCGACGCCAGTTTCCGGCGTTATTTCCGTATCGACTCGGCGCAGGGCAGCCGCATCATCATGGATGCGCCACCGGACAAGGAGGACTGCCGTCCTTTCGTCAAGGTTGCCCGGCTGATGGCGCAGGCCCATCTGCACGTGCCGCAGGTGCTGGCGTGGGACGAGGCCAAAGGCTTCATGCTGCTGAGCGACCTCGGGGCGCAGACCCTGATGCAGGTGATCCGGCCGGACAGCCCGGCGGCCAGCCAGGGCCTGTACCTGCAGGCAGTGGACGCGCTGATCGCCTGGCAAGTCGCCTCGCGCCCGGACGTGCTGCCCGCCTACGATGCCGCGCTGCTGCGGCGCGAGCTGGAGCTGTTTCCCGAGTGGTACCTGGCCCGGTATCGCCAGGTGGCCGTCGAGGGCGAGGTGCGGCGCACGCTGGACGAGGCGTTCCAGTGCATCATTGAGCGCAACCTGGCTTGGCCCAGCGTTTACGTGCACCGCGACTTCATGCCCCGGAACCTGATGATTTCGGACGAAGGATCGCCAGTACGCCTGGGCGTGCTTGATTTCCAGGACGCGGTGTACGGCCCCATCACTTATGACATCGCCAGCCTGATGCGCGACGCCTTCCTGAGCTGGGAAGAAGATTTTTGCCTCGACATCACCATTCGTTACTGGGACCAGGCGCGCAAGGCCGGTTTGCCGGTGGGAAGCGACTTCGGCGAGTTTTACCGCGGTGTGGAATGGATGGGCCTGCAGCGCCACCTGAAAGTGACCGGTATTTTTGCCCGCCTGACGCTGCGCGACGGCAAGCCCCAGTACCTGGCGGACACGCCGCGCTTCATCCACTACATGCGCGCCACCTGCGCCCGCTACCGCGAACTCAAGCCGCTGCTGCGCTTGATCGAGCGCGTCGAGGGGCTTGAGAGTGGCAGCGGCTATGCGTTCGGCCGCGTCTGAACTTCACGTTCGTCACGTCGTCACTCTGTTTCATGCCGCGTTTTTATTGCCCCACGCCCCTTGTTCCGGGTGAGTTGCGGGAGCTGCCCGCCAGCGCCGCCCGCCACGTGCAGGTGCTGCGCCTGCAGCCAGGCGGCCAGATCACGCTGTTCAATGGCGAACCTGGCGAGTTCGACGCCACCGTCACGCGCATGGGGCGCAGCGAGGTGCAGGTGCAGGTCGGCACCCACCACCCGGTGGAGCGCGAAGCCGCACGCGCCGTGCACCTGGCAGTGGGCATGCCGGCCAACGAGCGCATGGACTGGCTGGTGGAAAAAGCCACCGAGCTGGGCGTGGCCAGCATCCAGCCCCTGATGACCGAGCGCAGTGTGCTGCGGCTCAGCGGCGAGCGCGCCGGGAAAAAAGTGGCGCACTGGCACAGCGTGGCCGTGGCCGCCTGCGAGCAATGCGGCGGCAACCGGGTGCCGCTGATTCACGAAGTCACCAGTCTGGCGGCCTGGATCAAAACGCAGTCCGGCGCCGGCACGGGGCAGGCCCTTCTGCTGTCGCTGCGGCCGCCCGCGCAGGGCCTGCGGGATGCCGTCAGTGCGGCGGCCGGGTCCGCCGGAGCGGTCACCCTTTTGTCCGGCCCCGAGGGGGGCTTGAGCCCGGCCGAGGAAGACCTGGCCCTGGCCTGCGGGTTTGCGCCCATCACGCTGGGGCCGCGCGTGCTGCGCGCCGAAACCGCCGCGCTGGCTGCCCTGGCCGCACTGCTGGTGTAACGCGCATACTTTGGGCCGCCCATGAACCGACATCTCTGGCTGCTGGCCATCTGCCAGGGCCTGTTTCTGACCAACAACGTCACCTTCATCGCCATCAACGGCCTGGTGGGCCTGAGTCTGGCGCCGTTGGGCTGGATGGCGACCTTGCCGGTCATGGGTTATGTGGTCGGCGGCGCCTTGTCCACCCCTTTGGTCGCCGCGACGCAGCACCGCCTGGGGCGCAAGCGCTCGTTCCAGTTGGGCCTGGCGGTGGCGCTGGCATCCTGTTTGTTGTGCGCTTATGCCGTCATCCGGCACAATTTCTGGCTGCTGTGCGTGGCCACGGTGATTGCGGGTTACTACAACGCCAACGCGGGCTTGTACCGCTTCGCCGCCGCCGAACTTGCCGCGCCCGCCTGGCGCGAAAAGGCGGTGTCGCTGGTGATGGCCGGCGGTCTGCTGGGTGCCGTGCTCGGGCCCAACCTGGCGCAGCAGACCCGTGCCTTGATGGCCGTGCCCTTTGCCGGGGCCTACCTGGCGCTGGCGCTCGTTGCCCTGCTGGCCATGGCCCTGCTGGCGTTCATTGATTTCCCGCCGCCACCGCCCAAACAGGTGGCGGATGCAGGCCGACCGCTGAGCGAGATCATGCGCCAGCCGGTCTTCATCGTTGCCGCCGCCGCCGCCGCCCTGGGCTACGGCGTGATGAACCTGCTGATGGCGGCCACGCCGCTGGCCATGCAGCAGTGCGGCCTGCCATTTCCCGATGTGGCCCTGGTGCTGGAGTGGCACGTGATCGGCATGTTCGCTCCGGGCTTCTTCACCGGCCACCTGATCAAGCGATTTGGCACGCTGCCCATCATGGGCGTGGGCGTCACGCTCAACGCGCTGTGCATCATGGTGGCGCTGTCGGGCGTTGACCTGCGCCAGTTTGTGGTGGCCTTGTTTTTGCTTGGTGTCGGTTGGAATTTCCTGTTCACCGGCAGCACCACCCTGTCGCTGCAAACCTACTCGCCCGAGGAGCGGGATCGGGCCCAGGGCGCCTTGAATTTCTTTGTGTTCGTCACACTGGCCGTGAGCTCGCTGGCCTCCGGCGTGCTGGTCACCACCCGCGGTTGGGCCTTGCTGAACCTTGGCTCGCTGCTGCCGGTGGCGCTGACGGGCGCGTCGTTGGTGTGGCTGTGGAAGAAGCAGCGCAGCGGGCGGGCCGCTTAACAGCTGTTTGCCGCCCTGGAATCGACATCGCCAACACCCGCAGACCTGCACAGTCCGGCACTACACCTGATGGCTGCGATCCAGAAATTTGTCGAAGTGAATCTGTGAAGAATCCATGCCGTAACGGGAGAATTCATCGAGACACGAATCAATCATCGGCGGGGGGCCGCACAGGTATGCCTGGTGTTGCGCGATCCGTTCGCCAACCACGGCTTGCAAGTGATCTGTGATCAATCCTCGCCGGCCTTGCCAGGCGCTGTTCTCCGGCTCGGCGGACAAAACCGGCACGAACTCGAAGTGCCCAATCCAGTGGCGCCGAATCTGCTCGATTGCATCCAGGCCATAGAGGTCGCCCTGGGTGCGGGCACCGAAAAAAAACACCACGTCGCGGGTGGATTGCTTGTCCTGGTGCGCTTGCTCCAGGAGCGCCTTGACCGGGGCAAGTCCACTGCCACCGGCAATGCAGATAATCGGCTGTGTTCCAGGACGCAGGTAAAAATCGCCATAGGGTCCACGAATGTTCAATGTCGTTCCAGCTTTGGCCTCATTGAACAGCCATTCGGTAAAGGCGCCGCCGGGAACCTTTCGGATGAAAAAATCAAGCTGATCCGCCTGGCCATCCTGGCCGGGGGGGCCGGCGAAGGAGTAGCTGCGGCTTTGGCCAGCGCCTGGCTTGAGCCCGGTGGGAAGGATGATTTCCGCATACTGTCCGGCCGTGTAAGCCATCGGCTGGTCAAGCCCCATCTTCACATGCAAGATGTCGTGAGTGAGGGGCTTGAGCGCGGTGATGGTGCCTGACGCTTCAATGATGGGGTGCTCAGGCCGCCCCTTTTTCAGGGTGACTTCCACGACCACGTCGGACTTGGGAATGCTTTGGCAGGCGAGGATGTAGTTTTCCTTGAGTTCCTCTGCCGACAGCAAGTAGCTTTTGTCGGTCAATTCCTTGACCTGGCCTTCCATGAGACGGCATTTGCACTCGCCACAACCGCCAGCCCGACAGTTATAAGGAAACGGCACACCCTGATCAAGGGCGGCTTGCAACAGGGTTTCTTTCGAGGAAACCCGAATTTCAATGTCTGCCGGAGTGATCCGGAAGTTGTATTCTGATGGAGTGCGACGAAACAGGCGATTGAACACTATTTAATTCTTTATGGAGGATGCAAATCAAATGACCATGGCTGTTATTCGCTGATCAGCGGCTGTTTATGCCGCGCGTTCAGGCCGTCATCAGCATGGGCTGGGAGAGCAATATGGCCGGTGTGGGGCGCGCCTGCACCCCACCCGATTGAGGCTGCTGCAAAATCCGGAAATTTGTCAGGCAGCCACTGTCCCAAGAATTTTCAGGCCTTGCATGCCGCTTTTTTTGCTTGCTTCCAGCGCAAGTTTGCGTTCTTCCGGCGTAGCGTGCTTTTCATCCCACTCATTGAGCGCAGGCACCATCATCTGCTTGAAAAGAGGGGGTACCAAAGCGATCACGATCATGGTCAGATAACCGACGGGAAGCATAGGCGCGTTCGGATAAGCATGCAGCGTCCAGTAGGGCGCCTCGGCCCTGGCGTGATGATCCGAGTGGCGGGCCAGGCTGTAGAGTACGTTGGTACTCATCCAATGGTTGGAATTCCACGAATGGCGCGGCTGCACTGGCTGACCAGGAACCCGAACGAGACCATAGTGCTCGAAATAGTTGGTCAGTTCCAGGAACTGCTTGCCCACCATTGCAATGGTGGCCCAGAACCAGACGCCTGACCAGCCGGCAATGGCATACGCGGCGATAAACAGCGCGATATTTTCAAGATTGCCACGCATGAAGGGGCTGCTGAGGGGGTTCCAGATGGACTTGCCGAGTTTCGCCAGGCGTGCCTTCTCCAACTGATAAGCGTGGACATAGCTCATCACTGTGGAGCGAAGTGTGAATGTGTAGTAACTTTCACCGCGCCGGGCAGTTGCGGGGTCGGACGGGGTGGAAACACGTGCATGATGGCCGTATACGTGCTCAATGGCGAAGGACGTGTCCGCAGTAAAGGCCAACATCCACCGTCCCATGAACATGTCGAAAGGACTCGCAGTCCGATGCGTGAGTTCATGCCCCGTATTGGTGCCCCCAAGCGCATTGATCAAACTCACAGACGCAATCCCGCCAACCCACATTGCCCAATGGCTGGTGGCCTCGCGCGCGGCAAACATATCGATTCCGGAGTGTTCCAGAACCAAGGCGCCAATGCCGCCGATATCGCCGCTGCCGAACATCCACACCAGAACAAAATTCATGATCACAAGGAGTGGCAACTGCACATAAAGAGGCAGATTCAACAGAAATGTCTGGCGGAGTGGCGGCTCGGAGAGATCCTGCGGAAGGATCGCATCACCCACGACAAAAAGCATCAGCCAGGCAACGAAAGGCACACACAGCCACCACCCTCCTTTCATCAAGGCCAAGGTGGTTAGAACAAACAACGTTGGCATGAGCCAACCTTTTAAATATTTCGACATAACTCGTCTCCTTCCGCATCAGTTTATAAGTAGCGCAAAGCACCACGCCGACTCTCGACACTATTGACAGGCATCGATCTCGGCGAACGGTGTGCGTCATCGTAGGATTTATCTGGTGAAAATTCACCTATCAAAGGATAGGGCGATGCCAATAAGTTCTGGCGATGGGGGAAAAGGTGAAAACCGCAGACCGTCCGCGGCGGTCGAAGACCTGTTCACTGTGCGAAGTCTGGAGAACTTCGTGCCAGCGCCCCGAAAAGCTCCTGCGCAGCCATGCTGCTGCAAGTGTCCTACTGCGTACGCTCTGAATGCCCGCTTATGGAGCAGACCCAATACCAGCGGCCGTTTCGCTGGCTTATCGGCCTGGTCATGGATGACGCCGCGAGGAAATCAAGATCGGATTCCAATTTATTGAACTTCTGCATTGAACTTTGCCTTCACATTGGCCAGCAGCATGCCGACGGCAAAGGTGGCCATACCTATGATGCCGATGGTGGCGATGAATAGAATACTTTTCGCCGCCCACAGCGGTCACCATAGGAGCCGAAGAGGGCCGTTCCCGGCAATCTCAGCGCGACAGGGTGTACACCGAGGTGCCGGCCAGCAGGTTGGGACACAGGCGCACCGTTTTGCCGTCCTGGATGCCAAAGCTGTCGAGCACGCGCAGGCCGCTGCGCCGCGCCAGCGCCGCGAGGTCGGCATGGGTGCCGACGCGGATGTTGGGCGTGTCGTACCACTGGTAGGGCAGGCGCCGCGTTACCGGCATGCGTCCGCGCAACACGCTCAGCCGGTTCGGCCAGTGCGCGAAATTGGGAAAGGCGACGATGCCGATGCGGCCCACGCGCACGGTCTCACGCAGCATCACCTCGGCGTTGCGCAGATGCTGCAGGGTGTCGATCTGCAGCACCACGTCGAATGAGGCATCGGCAAACAGGGACAGCCCTTCGTCCAGGTTGAGCTGGATGACGTTGACGCCGCGCTGCATGCAGGCCAGCACGTTGGCGTCACTGATCTCGATGCCGTAGCCGGTGCAGCCGCGTGTTTGCTGCAGGTGCGCCAGCATGGCGCCGTCACCGCAGCCCAGGTCGAGCACGCGCGAGCCTTCGGGTACCAGCCGGGCAATGGCCTGCATGGTCAGGAGGTCACTCATGGGTTGCCTCCCACTGCCTTGGCAATGCCATCAAAATAAGAGCGTACGACGTTCACATAACGGGGGTCATCGAGCAAGAAGGCGTCATGCCCGTGCGGCGCATCGATCTCGGCGTAGCTGACGTCACGCCGGTTGTCGAGCAGGGCCTTGACGATTTCGCGGCTGCGTTTGGGGGCGAAGCGCCAGTCGGTTGTGAAGCTCACCAGCAGAAATTTGCAGCTGGCGCGCGCCAGTGCGTGGCTCAGGTCGCCGCCGTAGGTGCGGGCCGGGTCGAAATAGTCGAGTGCACGGGTGATCAGCAAATAGGTGTTGGCGTCAAAGTATTCGGCAAACTTGTCGGCCTGGTGGCGCAGATAGCTCTCGATCTGGAACTCAATGTCCTGTGTGCTGTAACGATAAGCTCCTGCGTTCGCCGCCTCGTGCGCCGTGCCGCCGCCGGCGTCGTCGCGCCGGACCGCTGCCCGCAACTGGCGTCCGAATTTCTCGTTCATCACGTCGTCGCTCAGGTAGGTGATGTGGCCGATCATCCGGGCGATGCGCAAGCCGCGTTTGGGCACGGTGCCGTGCTCGTAGAAATGCCCCCCGTGGAAATCCGGGTCGGTCACGATGGCGCGCCGGGCCACTTCGTTGAAGGCGATGTTTTCGGCCGTCAGGTTGGGTGCGCTGGCCACCACCACCGCGTGCGCCACCCGCTCGGGGTATTGCAGCGTCCAGCTCAGGGCCTGCATGCCGCCCAGCGAGCCGCCCATCACGGCGGCCAGTGTCTGAATGCCCAGGACGTCGAGCAGCCGGGCCTGGGCATTGACCCAGTCCTCGACCGTGACCACGGGGAAATTGGCGCCATACACCCGGCCGCTGTCCGGGTTGACGTGCATGGGCCCGGTGGAGCCGAAGCAGGAGCCGAGATTGTTGATCCCGATGACGAAAAACTGGTTTGTGTCCACCGGTTTGCCCGGGCCGATCATGTTGTCCCACCAGCCCTCGGACCTGGTCTGGCCGGCATACACTCCCGCCACGTGGTGCGAGGCATTCAGGGCGTGACAGATCAGCACCGCATTGGACTTGGCGGCGTTGAGCGTGCCGTAGGTCTCGTAGTGCAATGAATAGTCGCGAATGGACGCGCCGCTCTGCAAAGGCAGGATGGCGGCAAAGTGCATGGACTGTGGTGTGGCGTTCATAACCTAATTGATTGGGGGACAGCGCCGGTTGGCTTCATGTCGCGGCGGCTTGTCCCGCAAAGGATCCAAAATTAAAAAACCCGGCGTCGCTAAAGGCGAGGCCGGGTTGGCAGGCGTCTTTAGCTGAACTTATTAAGCGCCCGCAAGCGGTAGCAAATCGGCGCGCTGGCAGTATATCAACCCCAGCCCAGCAGGGCAAACAGGCCCAGGCCGAGAAAGACCAGGGCGGATACCAGATGCATGACGCGCAGCGGCACCAGGCGCGTCATGCGCTCACCCAGCCAGACTACCGGCGCATTGGCCAGCATCATGCCCAGCGTGGTGCCGGCCACGACCCAGAGGAAGTGGGTGCTGTACTGCGCTGCCAGCATGACGGTGGCCAGCTGGGTTTTGTCACCCATCTCGGCCAGAAAAAAGGCAATGACGGTGGTGCCAAATACACCGAAACGAGGTGCCGCGCTCGCGTCTTCATCGTCCATCCTGTCGGGAACCAGCATCCAGACCGCCATGACGATGAAAGAGCCGCCCAGCACCCAGCGCAGCACGTCGGGGCCCAGCACGGTGGTGACCCAGGCCCCCAGGGCGCCCGCCAGGCCGTGGTTGACGAGAGTGGCCACCAGGATGCCGAGCACGATCGGCCAAGGCTTGCGAAACCGAACGGCCAGGATGAGTGCGAGCAACTGGGTCTTGTCGCCCATTTCGGCCAGGGCCACGATGCCGGTTGAGACGAAAAAAGCTTCCATGCTCCGATCGTAACCTTCCGCCAGACAGGTGCAGGGGTGCGTGCATCGGGGCTGATTTTGCACAGGTATGGGGCTTGATCTCAACACTGGCGTGATTTTTGCTTTTATTTGGTGCGTCTTTTATTTGAATGCCATAAGCGCACCAATTCAACACATTTCCCTTCAAGAGGTTCTCATGGAAGCACTAAAACAGGGCGCGGATGCCCTGTTCATTCTCCTCGGCGCAGTCATGGTGCTGGCCATGCATGCCGGTTTTGCATTTTTGGAGCTCGGCACCGTGCGTCGCAAGAACCAGGTCAATGCGCTGGTCAAGATACTGGTGGATTTTTCCGTTTCGACTGTGATGTACTTTTTGGTGGGTTATGGCGTGGCCTACGGCACCAGTTTCCTTGTTGGCGCGGAGCAGTTGGCGGCCAGAAACGGTTATGAACTGGTCAAGTTTTTCTTTTTGCTGACTTTTGCTGCCGCCATTCCGGCCATCATTTCGGGCGGCATCGCCGAGCGCGCCAAGTTCGGGCCGCAACTGATTGCCACGGCCGTGATCGTGGGCTTTGTCTACCCCTTTTTTGAAGGCATTGTCTGGAATCAGCACTTCGGTGTGCAGGCCTGGATCAAGGGACTCACTGGTGCGGAATTCCATGATTTTGCCGGCAGCGTGGTGGTGCATGCCGTGGGCGGCTGGATTGCGTTGCCTGCCGTCATCTTGCTGGGGGCTCGCGCCAACCGGTACCGCAAGGACGGCGGCATCTCGGCCCACCCTCCCTCCAGCATTCCCTTTCTGGCGCTAGGCGCCTGGGTGCTCATGGTGGGCTGGTTTGGCTTTAACGTAATGAGCGCGCAGACCCTGGACAAAATTTCGGGACTGGTGGCGGTCAACTCGCTGATGGCGATGGTTGGTGGCACGTTGGTGGCGTTGCTGGTGGGTAAAAACGATCCTGGCTTTGTGCATAACGGCCCGCTGGCCGGCTTGGTCGCTGTCTGCGCCGGCTCGGACCTGATGCACCCGCTGGGTGCGCTGGTGGCGGGCGGCGTGGCCGGGGGTATTTTTGTCTACATGTTCACACTGACGCAAAACAAATGGAAGATCGACGACGTGCTGGGTGTGTGGCCGCTGCATGGCCTGTGCGGCACCTGGGGCGGCATCGCCGCCGGCATCTTCGGCAGCCAGGCGCTGGGTGGCCTGGGCGGCGTCAGCTTCGGCGCTCAACTCATTGGCACCGCCATGGGTGTGGTCTGGGCGGCGGCTGGCGGTCTGCTCGTGTATGGCGTGCTCAAGGTGACCATGGGCCTGCGTTTGAGCCAGGAAGAGGAATATGACGGAGCCGATCTGTCGATCCACAAGATCAGCGCAACGCCTGAGCGGGAGGCGAATTGGTAAATCCGGTGATGCGCCGCAAGGGGGTATCGTCTTGCTATTGACTGGATAGCGGAGCGCGCTCGCAGTTTCTTTGAAAAAGCTTGCCCTGACGCACATATACCGCGAATTGATTCATGGTCCACAGCACACATTCCGACTTTGAGCAGCAGTTGCTTGAGCATCGCATCTACCTGCTGCGCTTTGCCCGGCTTCAGTTGCGAAACGAGGCCTGGGCGCAAGATGCTGTTTCGGAAACCGTGCTGGCGGCGCTGACCAAGCCGCAAGCGTTTGGCAATTGCTCGCAACTTAAAACGTGGCTCATCGGCATCCTGAAGCACAAAGTAATCGACGTCTTACGACATCACCGGCGCGAAATCAGCGGCCTGGACACGCTTGATGACGATGCGGAGCCCCCGGAATACCTCGGCTTCAAGGCGGATGGTCACTTTTCGCAACAGCCCGCCGACTGGGGAGATCCGGAGCAGCAGTTCACCAGCCGCCAGTTCTTTGAAGTTCTGGAGGCCTGTACGACCAAGTTGCCCGCTGTGCAGGGACGCCTGTTCCTGATGCGGGAGTGGCTGGAACTGTCGAGCGATGAAATCTGTAAGGAGCTGGACCTGACCCCGACCAATCTTTACGTTCAACTCCATCGTGCCCGGCTCCGCCTGCGTGAATGTCTGAACCTCAACTGGTTTGCCAAGTCCGCCGTCCCATGATGCCTTTTCACAGAACCTGTAAAGAAGTCACCGCACTCGTGATCGCACGGGAAGACCGCATGCTGTCATGGCGCGACCGTCTGGCCGTGCGCATGCACATGACCATCTGCGCCGCCTGCCCGACCTTTGAGCGACAGATTCTCACTCTGCACAACGCCATGAAGCAATGGCGTAATTACGAAAAATCAAACGGCGCCGACGACCAGTGGCGCCGGGAGTCGTGAGTTTTTCGCCGGGAGTCGAGTGCCAGCGTCACTTTCAGCCGAAGGATATCGAAATAAATTGCAACCAGTTTGGTAATTTGGCGCATAATGCGCTCGTATTGCCAGAAATTGGCGGTATGAGTTTGCGGTGTTTAGTCAGTTTCGCGTCTGCTTTAAGTCTTCATTCGTTTGTTGATTGCGTGGTGATAGCGGTTTTGGACTCCATCGCGTTTTGAGTTATTTTGAGGAGTCCTTTCATGGGCAACAAACTTTACGTGGGCAATCTGCCATATTCTTTCCGTGACGAAGACCTGCAGCAGGCGTTTGCCGCGCATGGCACCGTCACCAGCGCCAAGGTCATGATGGAGCGTGACACCGGCCGCTCCAAAGGCTTCGGCTTCGTGGAAATGGGCAGTGACGCAGAGGCGCAGGCCGCCATCAACGGCATGAACGGTCAGCAGTATGGTGGTCGAGGTCTCGTGGTGAACGAGGCCCGTCCGATGGAGGCTCGTCCTCCCCGTGCCGGTGGTTTTGGCGGCGGCGGCGGCGGCGGTTACGGCGGCGGTGCTGGCGGTGGCCGTAGCGGCGGTGGCGGTTACGGCGGTGGCGCCGGCGGTGGCCGTAGCGGCGGCGGCGGTTACGGCGGTGGCCGTAGCAGCTACTAAGTATTTGACTGGCATTGCGCCAAGCAGACAAGGGGCCCCAAGCGGCCCCTTTTTAATTACACCCGCTTGTTTGTTGTTGTGTCGCCGATGAATTCCGGTTTTTTCCGGTTGCGGTTTATTATTGGGCAGGGTGCGGTACCAGCGTGCCCTTGACGCGCCCCTTGAGTTGCATCACGCGATCGAGATTGTCGAAATCCATCGCGTCGGCCGTGAACTGATCGCTGCCACGCGTCAGTTCCACCGGCTTGTGTGATTTGACGCGCTCCGCGTTCAAAAAGGCATGCAAAAATTCCCCGCGAAACTCCATACGTGGCTGGATTAGGCCTGCCTGGCTGGTCACCGGCTCGCGCACCACTCTCGCGCTGCCAAATAACTGCACCTCCGAACCATCGCCATTGGCTACCGCACGCTTGGCGGTGGCCGTGGTCAATCGTCCCGTCTCATCAAAGGATCGAATGCGTACCAGATCGATTTCCAGCGTGTCCGTGTCCGGGTAGTGGCGGGCTTCGGTGCCCAGCACTTCGCTCTTGAGTCGTCCGGCGTCATCAAATGTCTTGACGGAAAAGTTGCGCAGGAAATAGTCGGACTCATGCCGCACGGGTGCTTGCGGTTCGGCTGGCATCAGCAGCGGCGTGCTGCGAACCAGCCAATAGGTTCCCAGTGCCAGCACACCCATGAGAATCGCCGGGAGGTAGAGTGACAGGCGATCCCACGCCGTGCGCATCAGCTGGATCACCGGGTGCTTTCTTCCAGCAGACCGGCATACTGGCCGCTGGCGACCAGCAGCAGGTCGCACAACTCCCTGACGGCTCCGTCACCACCACGGGCCTTGGTCAGGTGGTGCGAGATGGCTTTGACCTCTTCATGGGCGTTGCGGGGTGCACAGGCCAGTGCGCAGCGCCGCATCACGGCGAGGTCCGGCCAGTCATCGCCCATTCCTGCGGCTTGCCCCCAGTCCAGCCCCAGCGCCTGAAGGGTTTCCTCGGCGGCCGGGCGTTTGTCTTCGGTGCCATAGTGAACATGATCGATGCCCAGGGCGGCCAGCCGCAAACGCAGGGGTTTTGAATCGCGCCCGGTGATGACCGCCGGGGTGATGCCGGCACGCTGTAGCAGCTTGAGCCCATGGCCGTCCAGCGTGCAAAACCGCTTGATCGTTTCGCCCGCCTCCGTGTAGTGCAGACCGCCGTCGGTCAGGACGCCGTCGACATCAAAAAATACCACGCGAATGCCTTGCGCCCGGAGCAGCAATTCCGGCGGGAAATTGAGTGCGGCAGAGTTCATCAGATGACTTTCGCCCGCATCAGGTCGTTGCTGTTGAGCGCACCACACAGGCGGTCCGCAGCATCCAGCACCAGCACACTGGTAATGCAGCGCTGCTCCATCAACTCGGCGGCCTCCACGGCCAGGGCATCGCGGGTGATGGTGCTGGGGTTGGTGTGCATGACCTGTTGTGCGCTGATGGCGCGCAGGTCGACGCCCTTTTCTACCAGTCGACGCAGGTCGCCATCGGTAAAAATCCCCAGGACCTTGGTGTCGGCATCCACGATCGCCGTGGCGCCCAGGCCCTTGTCGCTCATCTCGCGCATCAATTCGCTGAAACCGGCCTGCGGCCCGACTTTCGGGACGTCGGCGCCGCAACGCATGACGTCCCTGACATGGGTCAGCAGTTTGCGCCCCAGTGCGCCACCAGGGTGCGAGCGTGCGAAGTCCTCTGCCTTGAAGCCGCGCGCGTCCAACAAGGCCACCGCCAGCGCGTCGCCCAGGGCCAGTTGCGCGGTTGTGCTGGCCGTGGGTGCCAGATTCAGCGGACAGGCTTCTTTCTCGACGCCACAATCCAGAAATACCTCCGCATGGCGGGCCAGCGTGGAGTCGGCCCGGCCGGTCATGGCGATCAGGGGGGTGCCCATGCGCTTGAGTACGGGCAGAATCGCCGTCAACTCTTCAGACTCGCCACTGTTTGAAATTGCCAGCACCAGATCGTCGGACTTGATCATGCCGAGGTCGCCATGGCTGGCCTCGGCCGGATGCACAAACATGGCAGGTGTCCCGGTCGAAGCCAGGGTGGCGCTGATCTTGCGCCCGATGTGGCCGCTCTTGCCCATCCCCATTACCACCACGCGGCCGCTTACGCCCAGCAGCATCGCCACCGCGCGGGCAAAGGACGGTCCGAGGTGTTGCTTCAAACCCAGCACCGCCGCCGCTTCGATGTCCAGTGTTTCCTGCGCCAGACGGATAGCCTGCTCTGCCCGGAACACCGGGGCTTGAGTTTGTTGACGTGTCATTGCCGCATTTTATCGGTGCGCGCTGTGCTTGTTAGTATCCTCGTATGAGCCCACTTGAACTTGCCTTACTCTATTTGCTGGCCGCCGTTCTGGGGGTGGTGGTTTGCCGCTTTCTGAAACTGCCGCCCATGCTGGGTTATCTGGCGGTCGGGGTGGTGATCGGACCGAACGCGCTGGCCTTGACCAAGGATGCCGAGGGCGTGCGCCATCTTGGTGAGTACGGGGTGGTGTTTCTGATGTTCGTCATCGGGCTGGAGTTCAATTTGCCCAAGCTGCGGGCCATGCGCAATCATGTGTTTGGTTTGGGGCTTTTTCAGGTGTTGCTGACCATGGCCGGGGCTGCCGCAGCCATCCTGGGCTTGGCAAGCTGGGCACCAGCCCTGTGGCATATGAATTGGCAAACGGCATTGGCCCTGTCGAGCGTGTTGGCTATGAGCAGCACGGCGATCGTGGTCAAGCTGATGACCGAGCGCCTCGAAATTGAGTCGGAACACGGCAGGCGCGTCATGGGCGCGCTGCTGTTTCAGGACCTGGCGGTTGTCCCCCTGCTGGTGCTGATCCCGGCGCTGGGGGCATCGGGTGAGCAGTTGTTCCAGACGCTGGCCATCGCGACCCTCAAGGCCGCGCTGTTGATTACGGTGCTGCTGGTCGGTGGCCCGCGCATCATGCGGTGGTGGCTAACCCTGGTGGCCCGGCGTAAAAGTGAAGAATTGTTTGTCCTCAATCTGCTGCTCATCACACTGGGCCTGGCCTGGTTGACTGAACGGGCGGGCCTGAGCCTGGCCCTGGGGGCCTTCATTGCCGGCATGTTGATTTCGGAAACGCAGTACAAGCAGCAGGTGGAATCCGATATCCGGCCATTTCACGACGTGCTGCTCGGCCTGTTTTTCATCAGCATCGGGATGATGCTCGACTGGCACCTGGTGCTGGAGCGGTGGCCGCTGGTGCTGCTGCTGGTCACGCTGCCGGTGGTGTTCAAGGCGGCGCTGGTGACCTTGCTGGCACGTGGCCTGGGCGCCACCACGGGTGTGGCGCTGCGCACCGGCTTGTACCTCGCGCAGGCGGGTGAATTCGGCTTTGTGCTGCTGACGCTGGCGCAGGCCAACGCCCTGGTGCCCCCTGCGCTGTTCAATCCCATACTGGCCAGCATGGTGTTGTCCATGCTGGCCACGCCGTTCATCATTCTGTACAGCAACCGGATTGTGCTGAAGCTGGTCAGCAGCGAGTGGCTGCAGCAGTCCCTGCAGATGACGACCATCGCACGAAAATCGATCGGCGTCAGCAAGCACGTGATCATTTGCGGCTATGGCCGTTGCGGCCAGAACCTGGCGCGCATGCTGGAGCGCGAAGGCATTCCTTACATGGCGCTGGACCTCGATCCGGATCGGGTGCGCAAGGCCGCTGCCGCAGGTGATTCAGTCGTTTTTGGCGATGCCGCCCGTCTCCAGGCCCTGATGGCGGCGGGGCTGGCGCGTGCCAGCGCGGTGGTGATCACCTACCTTGAAGTGCCGAGTGCCATGAAGGTGCTGGCGCACACCCGGGCGCACGCACCCCAGGTTCCCGTCATCGTGCGCACGCAGGACGACTTTGATCTGGAGGCGCTGCGGAAGGCGGGCGCTACAGAGGTGGTGCCGGAGGCGATTGAGGGTTCGCTGATGCTGGCCAGTCACGCCCTGGCCCTGGTGGGTGTGCCCATGCGGCGTGTGTTGCGCATCGTGCAGGACCAGCGTGACGCCCGCTACAACCTGCTGCGGGGTTACTTCCATGGGGCGGATGATCACCCGGGTGACGAGCTCAACCAGGCGCGCCTGTCGTCGTTGACGCTGCCGCCGGGCGCCAAAGCTATCGGCAAACCGCTCAGTCACCTTGAGCGTGAGGTGTTGGACGTTCACATCGTCAGTCTGCGCCGCAGTGGTGGCAGGGTTATCTCCATTGCGCAGGACCCCCGGCTGGAAGATGGCGATACCCTGGTGCTCTCCGGCAAGGCCGAGGCACTTGCTCTGGCCGAGCAGAAATTGCTGCGGGGTTGACGCGCCGGCAACTGGCAGGCCGCGGGCGCGAGGCACAATACGGATTCCAGCTCCCACTCGAAGCCCATGCAAAATTCCAGCGTCAACCAGTATCTCAAAGATCATTTGCGCACCGTGCCCGACTGGCCGGCACCGGGCGTGCAGTTTCGTGACATCACACCGCTGTTGCAGAACGCCGAAGTGTTCCGGGTGTTGATTGACGCCTTTGTCCGGCGCTACACGGACCCCGCCCGGCGTCCCGACGTGGTCGCGGGGCTGGATGCCCGTGGTTTTATCTTGGGCGCGGTGGTGGCTTATCAGTTGAACGTGGGTTTCGTGCCGGTCCGCAAGAAAGGCAAGCTGCCTTTCACCACGGTCGAAGAAACCTATGAGCTGGAGTATGGCAGTGCCACCGTTGAGCTGCACGTCGACGCCGTCAGGCCCGGTGAGCGCGTGCTGCTGATCGACGACCTGATCGCCACGGGCGGCACCATGATGGCGGGCAAGAAGTTACTCGAAAAACTCGGGGCCCGGGTCATGGAAGGGGCGGCCATCGTGGACCTGCCGGAACTGGGTGGCTCCGACAGGTTGCGGGCCGCGGGGCTGCCGTTGTTTACGCTGGTCGACTTTGCCGGGCACTGAGGCCCACCCGGATGGTCAGCGCAAATTTCCGTGTGGCGGGTTGCCCGGCAGCGCGGCGTTTTCATTCAAGTCCATCAGTTGCGTGTCTTCGAATCCGGCGGACGCTGCCGGGTTGCTGCGTCGTGACGCCACGAAGCCACCGGATGCAGATCGGGGCGTTGCGGGCGCTGTATTCACCGGCAGTTGGGCCACTGCCGGGGCGGAGGCAGTAGCAGGAGGGGGTGGACTGGGCGACAAGCCCGCCGTGACGGGCGCACGGACGCGCCAGTAGACGGCGGTGATCAACAGGTCGTGCCGCAGTTTGGCGGTTTGGGCCATCAAGGCTTCGACTTCGGCCAGTCGGGCATGATCGCCCACGTCTCCGTTGGACAGATCCATTACGATGATGTACTCGTGCCCGTGCGTATCCGCTATCAGAACCTTGAATTTGTAGTGGGCCGCCAGCACCCCGGCGCGAATCATGGTGTCACGCACCACGTTGTAGAGGAGCTCACGACGCGCCACGCGCTCGGTCTTGCGCTCGGCATCATGCGTGCCGGACGGAGCGGCCGACTTTTCCTGAAGCCTGTCACGTGTTTTTTGTGAGGCCGTTGTATCAACCCGCTCTCGCCCCGAACGCTCAGGTACGGTGGCTGGCTCGGCGGGCCGTTTGCGGGTAAACCAGTTCAGTAATGACATCATTCTTCCTCGCGTTACCGCAGCACGCCGCGTGCCATGCATGACACATGCGACCGAGCTACTTCCCGATACAGAATTTGGAGAATATCACCCCCAGCAGGTCGTCCGAGGTAAATTCTCCAGTTATTTCACCCAGGACATTTTGGGCCAGGCGGAGTTCTTCTGCCAGCAGGTCCAGCGATTGCGCATGGGCAGTCAAATGGGCCCCGGCCTGGCTCAAGTGGTCGTTTACCCGGCGCAATGCCCGCACGTGTCGCTCGCGGGCAAGGTAGACGTCCTCGGCCACCGGCTGCCAACCGGCCACCTCCAGCAACTTGCGGCGCAGGGCATTCAGCCCGGCCCCGGTTTTGGCCGACAGGATCAGCCCCTCGGCGCGGGGCGGTGCGACAGCAGTATCGGCTTTGTTCCAGAGGTCAATGACCGGCACCCTGGCGGGCAGATGCTCAGTCAAAGCCTCTGCAATGACCTTGTCATCTGCCACGTAACAGGGGGAGTGGATGCGTGTCAGATCATGTAAAAACAACACAGCATCCGCAGTTTTGATCGCGTCCCAGGCCCGTGCAATGCCAATTTTTTCAACTTCATCATCGCTGTCGCGCAAGCCGGCCGTGTCGATCACATGCACCGGCACCCCCTCGATCTGGATGGTCTGCTGCACTTTGTCGCGGGTGGTGCCGGCCACCGGCGTCACGATCGCCAACTCGGCCCCCGCCAGCGCGTTGAGCAGGGATGACTTGCCCGCGTTGGGCTGACCGGCGATCACCACCCGGATGCCCTCGCGCAGCAGGGCACCCTGCCGGGCTCTTTGCAGCACGGCTTGCAGGGATTGCTGCAATTTTGACAGCTGTCCTTGTGCGTCCGCCTGGCGCAGGAAATCGATTTCTTCTTCCGGGAAGTCCAGCGTCGCCTCCACCAGCATGCGCAAGTGAATCAGCGCGTCGCGCAGGGCGTGGATTTCGCTGGAGAAGACGCCAGACAACGAACGGCAGGCGCTGCGGGCGGCAGCCTCGGTGCTGGCATCGATCAGGTCGGCAACGGCCTCGGCCTGTGCCAGGTCGATCTTGTCATTGAGAAATGCACGTTCGGAAAATTCACCCGGTAGCGCGACCCGCAAGCCCGCCAGCCGGGGCTCGCGAAGGACCGGATCAAGTTCTGCTCCCGCTTCAATGCAGCGGGCCAGTAACAGTTGCAGCACCACCGGCCCGCCGTGGGCCTGCAACTCCAGCACGTCCTCACCGGTGAACGAGTGGGGTGCCGGAAAATGGAGGGCCAGGCCCTGGTCAATCGCCTGCCCGGAGGCATCCAGAAACGGCAGATAAGTGGCTTCACGGGCCCTGATCTGGCGACCACACAGGGCTTGTATCAGGGGGGTGAGATTTTCCCCGCTGACCCGGACAATGCCCACCGCACCCCGGCCGGGGGCCGTGGCAATGGCCGCAATGGGGTCCTGATGACGCGGCAGTGACATGCGCAGAGCCTCAGTCGCTGCCGGGCGGCCGCTCCAAGGCAATGCGGGTTCCCGCGAGCAACAGCGCAGGATACGCCGCGACGTGTCCGGGGACCAGTGCCATGGACAGGTTCACTTGAACTTGGGCAGGTTGAATTGCAGTGGAACACCCATCCGGGTGTTGATGATTGACTGCTGCGCGATCGACAAAACGTTGTTGGTAATCCAGTACAGCACCAGACCCGCAGGGAAGGCAAAGAACATCACGCTGAAAGCCAGCGGCATGATCCACATCATTTTGGCTTGCAGTGGATCAGGCGGAGCCGGATTGAGCGCTGTTTGCAACAGCGTGGTCAGTGTCATGAGCACTGGCAGAATGTAGAAGGGATCTTTTGACGACAGATCGTGAATCCACAAGATCCACGGTGCATTGCGCATCTCGACGCTGGACAACAGCACCCAGTACAAGGCGATGAATACCGGAATCTGGATCATGATCGGGAAGCAGCCCCCCATCGGATTGACTTTTTCCTCGCGGTAAATGCGCATCATTTCTTGCTGCATCTGCTGCGGCTGGCCTTTCAGGCGTTCCCGCATTTCCACGATCTTGGGGTTGACCGCCTTCATCTTGGCCATGCTGGCATAGGCCTTGGCGTTGAGCCAGTAAAAGGCGGCTTTCAGCAACAGCACCAAAGCCACGATCGACCAGCCCCAGTTGCCGATGAAGCTTTGCAGTTTGTCGAGCAACCAGTACAGCGGCTTGGCCAGGATGGTGAGCCAGCCATAGTCTTTCACCAACTCCAGGCCGGGGGCCAGGGCTTCGAGGGTCTTTTCGATTTCCGGCCCGGCAAACAGGTGTGCTTCAACGGCTTTGCTGGCACCGGGCGCAATGCTGCCCAGCGGCGTGATCATTTGCACGCGGTAGCAGCAGTCGGGCGTGGGCAGGCCCAAGTCTGCGGCCTCCATGTGCAGTTCACGCGGCATGCCGTTGGGCAACAGCCATGCGGTGGCAAAGTAATGCTGGACCATCGCGATGTAACCATTGTTGGCCTGTGGCGGGATATCGAATTTCTTGTTCTTGATGTCCTTGAACTCGACTTTGTGGTATTTTTTTTCGTCGGTATAAACCGCCGGGCCGGTGAAAGTCGAATAGAACGAGGATTCGCCCGGCGGCTTGTTGCCGTCGCGCACCAGCTGCAGGTACAGCTGCGGCGACGCGGCGGTGCTGCCGGTGTTGAGCACCTCGTGCCGTACGGCCATGTCGTAGGTGCTGCGCTTGATGGTCCAGGTCTTGACCAGCTTCAGGCCGCCCAGGTCGGGCGATTCGAAACGGATGTTGAGCTCGTTTTCGCCGTCCGGCAGCGTGCGCGGGCCGGGCACGACGTGCATCATCGTCTTGTGCGTGGGGTAGGTGTTTCCCGCCACGCCACCTATCAGGCCGCTTTGGGCTACATACACGCGCGCCGGGCTTTGGTCGAGCAGCACAAATCCTTTGGACTTGTCGGCCATGTCGGCGTATTTGCGCAGTTCGGCATACACCAGCGCCCCGCCTTCATTGTCGAAGCGCAGGCGATAGACGTCGGTGGTGACTTCCACCAGTTCATGCGCCACCGGGGCTGGGGGCGTCGCCACGGGCATGGGCTGGCCCGGCACTGCGGCCGTCCCCTGGTGGGCCGCAGTCGGCGCGCCGGCAGGGGCCGTCAGGCCCGGCTCGGGCGCTTGCACCACAGGTGACATGGATGGAAAGAAGGTGGTCTTGTTGCCGTTGTGCACTTGCCACTGATCCCACAGCAAAACCATGGAAAAGCCAAAAATCACCCACAAAATGGTGCGGCGAATATCGTTCATGAAGACTTCTTTTCAGTGCAAGAGGGAATCAGCTCGGTGAAGAGGCGAGGTTTTTGAATCGGGGCAGGATCATGCCCGCCCGCGCACCAGGGATGGCAGCGCGCCAGACGCGCCAGCGTCAAATAGCTGCCCGCCGCCGCGCCATGCATTTGCAAGACCTGCAGTGAATACGCGGAACAGGTGGGTTCGAAGCGGCAGGATGAGCCCAGCCACGGGCTGAGCAGCAAGCGGTAGCTCTTGACCAGGCCGATCAGCAGGGTTTTGATCATGCTGAATCACTTTGCGTGGTCGATGGACATGTCGCCGCTCTTGCAAATAGTTGCTGCAACTCCTGACGAACAGCCGCCTTGAGTGCATCCGATGTGGCACTGGCAAATTGGGCACGGTCAAAACCGGCACGCAAGCGCACCACGTGCGCGGCAATGGAAAGTTTTGATTCGAAGTCGACGCTCACACCGTAGATCTGGCGTTTGATGGCATTGCGCGTGACAGCTCGCTTGGCCCAGCGTTTGGGTACCATGGCACCCATCCAGACGTCATGCACGGCAAAAAGCACGGGCGTCCCTGGCGCTGCCGTTGACCGTGGTTCGGATACGGGCACGTCAAATGCAGTGCAGTGCAGGGCGAAATGGGGCGTGCGCGCGATCGTGTCACCAGCCAGCACAGCTTGAAACTGGCTTCGCGTTGCTAGTCGTTGCATGCTGAAACGGCGCCAGAACGTCGATCAACTGCGCACAACGCAGACTCAACAGTTAGACGGCCAGGCGCTTGCGGCCCTTGGCGCGGCGGGCGTTGATTACGGCACGGCCACCGCGTGTTTTCATGCGAACCAGAAAACCGTGGGTGCGGGCACGGCGAATCTTGGAGGGTTGGTAAGTGCGTTTCATTTTGGAAATCCTAAAGGGCTCAATGACGGTTCGCCTGAATGAGCGAGCCGCTGGCGTGTCTTCCCCAACACAATCTGGGGGAACCGGTGATTATCGCAAAATTTCTTAATCACGGCAATACCCTGCATTGCATGTGGCTTGCAGTGCAGGAAGTATTAAGTGGCGCACCTTGCTTGTGGATAAATGCTTGATAAACTAAGATGGGAGGCTTGAGAGTTCGAAACTATCCACAGAGGTTGACAAGAATAATGACAGAGGGACACGACGCCAGACAATCTGGTTCCGCAGGGCAAGACCTGTGGCGGGTCTGCATCGACCAATTGGCACAGGAGATTCCGGAGCAGCAGTTCAACACCTGGATCAAGCCCCTGTCCGCGCGGCTTGCGGATGACCTTTCCAAAATCACCATTTTCGTCGCCAACCGCTTCAAACTGGACTGGGTCAGGGCGCAATATGGCAACCGCATTTCCAGTTTGCTGGAGCAGTTTTCGGGTCAATCCATTCAAATGGAGTTGGCACTTGCTCCGCGAGAAGCTTTTGCCAGAAGCCAATTTGTTCAACGCGCGGTTGAATCCATGCCGATGGAAGACGTGGCCGAACCAGGGGAGGAGCGGACCCCGAACGGTCTCAGGAATCGGCTCAATTCAGCCCTGACCTTTGACACTTTGATTGAGGGTAGCGCCAACCGTATGGCGCGCGCGGCGGCCATGCATGTGGCCGGTATGCCCGGGCACTTGTACAACCCCCTTTTTATCTACGGCGGCGTCGGTCTGGGCAAAACGCACCTGATGCATGCCGTGGGTAATCGCCTGCTGGCCGACCGGCCGACAGCCAAAGTTCTCTACATCCATGCGGAGCAGTTTGTATCTGATGTGGTTAAAGCCTATCAGCGCAAAACTTTTGACGAATTCAAGGAGCGCTACCATTCGCTGGACCTGCTGTTGATCGATGACGTTCAATTTTTCGCCAACAAGGAACGCACCCAAGAAGAGTTTTTCAATGCGTTTGAGGCCCTGCTGGCCAAAAAGTCGCACATTGTGATGACCAGTGACACTTATCCCAAGGGTCTGGCCGACATTCACGAGCGCTTGGTGTCGCGCTTTGATTCCGGGTTGACGGTGGCCATTGAGCCGCCCGAGCTGGAAATGCGGGTTGCCATTCTGATCAACAAGGCGCGGGTGGAGGGTGTCGACATGCCGGAAGAGGTGGCGTTCTTCGTGGCTAAAAATGTGCGCTCCAATGTGCGCGAGCTCGAAGGCGCTTTGCGTAAAATTCTGGCCTATTCCCGCTTCAACCAGAAAGAAATTTCAATTTTGCTGGCGCGCGAAGCCCTGCGCGACCTGTTGTCGATCCAGAACCGCCAGATTTCAGTGGAAAACATCCAGAAGACGGTGGCGGATTATTACAAGATAAAAATCGCGGACATGTATTCCAAGAAGCGCCCGGCCAGCATTGCCCGGCCGCGCCAGATTGCCATGTACCTGGCCAAGGAGTTGACACAGAAAAGTCTTCCGGAAATTGGAGAATTGTTTGGTGGACGCGACCACACTACCGTGTTGCATGCGGTCCGCAAGATTGGGGGCGAGCGCCAGCAAATGACCGAGTTGAACCAGCAGCTTCACGTGCTGGAGCAGACGCTCAAAGGCTGAGCACCGGCATAAAAGAGGGAAAATGGCAGTGGTGGCGGAAATATGCTCCTTGCCTGCTATTGACTTGAATTGAAAATACTAAACGAGAGGTTGACATGATCGTCCTGAAGGCCACGCAAGAAAAAGTTCTATCGGCGCTGCAGTCGGTAGCGGGCATCGTCGAGCGCCGCCACACCTTGCCGATTCTGGCCAATGTGCTGATTCGCAAAACGGGCGCGGCATTGCAACTTACCACCAGCGATCTTGAAATCCAGATCCGCACCACGGCTGAGCTGGACGGTGATACGGGCGACTTCACCACCACCGTGGGCGCGCGCAAGCTGATCGATATTTTGCGCACCATGCCGGCAGACCAGACGGTGTCGCTGGAATCGAGTGCCGCCAAGCTGATTCTCAAGGGCGGTAAAAGCAAGTTCACCGTCCAGACCATGGCCGCCGAAGACTTTCCGCTGGTGCAGGAGGCCGCCAGCTTCGGCCCTGTGTTCAGCGTGCCGCAAAAGACCTTGAAAGCGCTGCTGAGCCAGGTGTCGTTTGCCATGGCCGTGCATGACATTCGTTACTATCTCAACGGCATTTTGTTCGTCGCGGAAGGCAAACAACTCAGCCTGGTGGCCACGGATGGTCATCGGCTGGCGTTTGCCTCGGCCACGCTGGACGTGGACGTGCCCAAACAAGAGGTTATTTTGCCGCGCAAGACGGTCATGGAACTGCAGCGCCTGCTCTCCGACAAGGAGGGCGCCATCGAGATGCAGTTTGCCGGCAACCAGGCCAAGTTCAGTTTTGACGGCATGGAGTTTGTCAGCAAGCTGGTTGAAGGCAAATTCCCCGACTACAACCGCGTCATTCCCAAAAACCACAAAAACAGCATCACGCTGGGCCGGACGGCTCTGCTGGCCACCCTGCAACGCACCGCCATCCTGACCAGCGACAAATTCAAAGGCGTGCGCCTGAACATCGACCCGGGCACCCTGCGGGTGGCCTCCAACAACGCCGAGCAGGAAGAGGCGGTGGACGAGCTGGACATTGACTATGCGGGTGACAGCATCGAGATCGGTTTCAATGTGACTTATCTCATTGATGCGCTGACCAACATGAGCCAGGACATGGTGCGGCTGGAATTGTCTGACGGCAACAGCTCGGCCTTGTTCACCATTCCCGACAACGCCACTTTCAAATACGTGGTCATGCCGATGCGGATTTAAGGTCGCAACGTTTGCAGCCACATACAGCTGAACCCGCGATGAACGAGAAGTTCATTGCGGGTTTGGTCATTCAAGAGTTTGAGAAATTAGATAGCCATGATCGAAGAAAACAAGCCAGTAGTGATCCCGAAGAGTGGTGAAGATGCCGTGCATGCGGGCGAAGGCAGCGTCGACAGCTCCAACTTTCAGCCGACCATTGATGCGCACCAGGAGGGCGCGTCCGCGGCCTATGGCGAAGGCTCGATCCAGATTCTGGAAGGGCTGGAGGCCGTGCGCAAGCGCCCCGGCATGTACATCGGCGACACCTCGGACGGCACCGGCCTGCACCACCTGGTGTTCGAGGTGGTGGACAATTCGATCGACGAGTCATTGGCGGGTCATTGCGATGACATTCTGGTCACCATCCATTCCGACAACTCGGTCAGTGTGGTGGACAACGGGCGTGGCATTCCGACCGGCATCAAGCTGGACGACAAACACGAGCCCAGGCGCTCGGCGGCCGAGATTGCCCTGACCGAGCTGCACGCCGGCGGCAAGTTCAATCAGAACAGCTACAAGGTGTCGGGTGGCCTGCACGGGGTGGGTGTGAGCTGTGTCAACGCCTTGAGCAAAATGCTGCGGCTCACCGTCCGGCGCGATGGCAAAGTGCATGTCATGGAGTTCAGCAAGGGTTTTGTGCAAAACCGCATTACTGAAGTGGTAGACGGCATTGAAGTGTCCCCCATGAAGGTAATTGGCGATACCGAGAAGCGCGGTACCGAGGTGCACTTTCTGCCTGATACTGACATCTTCAAGGAAAACAATGATTTCCACTACGAAATCCTCAGCAAGCGTTTGCGCGAACTGAGTTTCTTGAACAATGGTGTGAAGATTCGCCTCAAGGACGAGCGCAGTGGCAAGGAAGACGACTTTTCGGGTGCTGGTGGCGTCAAGGGTTTTGTCAATTTCATCAACAAGGGCAAAACGGTGTTGAACCCCAACATCTTCCACGCCATGGGTGACCGCCAGAGCGACCAGAACACCAACATCGGGGTCGAAGTGGCGATGCAATGGAACAGCGGCTACAACGAGCAGGTGCTGTGCTTCACCAACAACATCCCGCAGCGCGACGGCGGCACCCACCTGACCGGCCTGCGCGCCGCCATGACGCGCGTCATCAACAAATACATTGACGACAGCGAAATCGCCAAAAAAGCCAAGGTGGAAGTTACCGGCGACGACATGCGCGAAGGCCTGTGCTGCGTGCTCAGCGTCAAAGTACCCGAACCCAAATTCAGCAGCCAGACCAAGGACAAACTGGTCAGCTCCGAAGTGCGCGGTCCGGTGGAAGACATCGTGAGCCGGCTGCTGCACGACTACCTGCAGGAGCGCCCGGCGGACGCCAAAATCATCGTCGGCAAGATCATCGAAGCGGCCCGCGCCCGCGAAGCCGCCCGCAAGGCGCGCGACATGACGCGCCGCAAGGGCGTGCTCGACGGCATGGGCCTGCCCGGCAAGCTGGCCGACTGCCAGGAAAAAGACCCGGCCCTGTGCGAGATCTACATCGTCGAGGGCGACTCCGCCGGTGGCTCCGCCAAGCAGGGCCGTGACCGCAAATTCCAGGCCATTTTGCCGCTGCGCGGCAAAATCCTGAACGTGGAAAAAGCGCGCTACGAAAAGCTGCTGACCAGCAATGAAATCCTGACGCTCATTACCGCCTTGGGCACCGGCATTGGCAAGGCCGGCGGCACCACTGGCAATGATGACTTCAACGTCGCCAAGCTGCGTTACCACCGCATCATCATCATGACCGATGCCGACGTGGATGGCGCGCATATCCGTACCCTGCTGCTGACTTTTTTCTACCGCCAGATGCCCGAGCTGGTCGAGCGCGGTCACATCTACATTGCCCAGCCGCCCTTGTACAAAGTCAAAGCTGGCAAGGAAGAGCTGTACCTGAAAGACGCGCCGGCGCTGGACAACTTCCTGATGCGCATTGCACTGGTCAATGCATCGGTGCATACCGGTGGCGAAAACGGCAGCACCATCAGCGGTGATACGCTGGCTGAGCTGGCGCGCAAGCACCAGGCGGCGCAGGCGGTGATTGCGCGCCTGCGCAATTTCATGGACGCCGAAGCGCTGCGCGCGGTGGCCGATGGCGTCGCGCTGAATTTGGACACGGTGGCGGATGCCGAAGTCTCTGCGGCCGCACTACAGGCCAAACTCCCCGATGCCGAAGTGGCCGGCGAGTTTGACGTGCGCACCGACAAGCCGATTTTGCGTATCAGCCGGCGTCACCATGGCAACGTCAAGAGCAGCGTGCTGACCCAGGATTTTGTTCACGGTGCCGACTACGCGGCGCTGGCCGAAGCGGCCAATACTTTCAAAGGGCTGCTCAACGAGGGAGCCAAAGTCATGCGCGGCGAGGGCGAGCGCCAGAAAGAAGAAAAAGTGGCTGACTTCCGTGAAGCCATGGCCTGGCTGATTGCCCAGGCAGAACATGCCACCTCGCGTCAGCGTTACAAAGGTTTGGGTGAAATGAACCCCTCGCAGTTGTGGGAAACCACCATGGACCCGACCGTTCGCCGCCTGCTCAAGGTGCAGATCGACGATGCCATCGAGGCCGACCGTGTGTTCACCATGCTGATGGGCGACGAGGTGGAGCCACGCCGCGAATTTATCGAAACCAACGCGCTGCGCGCGGGGAATATCGATATTTAATCTTACTGTGTCATAAAATTCAGGCATGATATGTTCATTATTTTCCCGGTGACGGGGGTGCAATGGACATATCCAAGGAGTTCGATCGATACATGGCTCACTTGGCTGAAGGGCTGGGCCATGCTGACCGTCACGCAGGATTGAGCGGGTATTGCACCGGCCTGACGCTGCCTCTGTCGCGCAAGAGCGTCGAACCCATGGCAGCCCGCGTCGATCCGCTGCGCGCCAGCGCCCGGCGCAACATCACACGCCGCAGAACCTGATTCCGGCGTCGTGAACGGTGATTCCGGTTACTACCCCAAAAACGTTCACGATCGACCGGAATACCCACCAAGTCCGGTTTGCCGTTCATCTTGCTGTTTTGTCAGTCGTCCTTCGCGCTATATTGGCCCCATGTTTGAAGTACTTGTCTTCGTTTACGAGAATTACTGGCGCGGTAATGCCTGTCCCGAATTGGCCCATCTGGAGCGCAAGTTAAATGCCGCGGGCTTCGATACGGAGGAGGTTCAGGACGCGCTGAACTGGCTTAACGATCTGAATCGGGCAGCCTGCGGCCTGCAACGGTCTGTGCCCGAGAGCAGCAACGCCACGCAGTTCACCGACATGCTGCTCACCCAGTCACCGTACAGCATGCGCATCTACTCGCCTGCTGAGCAGAAGCATCTGGGTGCGCAATGTCTGGGGTTCGTCTGTTTCCTTGAAACCGTAGGCGTGTTGCCGACGCAACTGCGCGAAATCGTGCTGGAACGTGCGATGGCCGCACCCGGTCACCCGGTTTCTCTGGATGATTTCAAAATCATCGTATTGATGGTGTACTGGAGCCTGGGGGAGGGGCCGGACATGCTGATACTCGACGAATTGTGCGATGACAGCGTTCACCGGCTGGCCCACTGAAACCGTCCGGACTGGTTGAGGACGGCGCGTCCCAGGGCATGCACTGGGTCAGACCGTAGCACCGGCGTTGGGGTCGTTCGGGTCTTCATCCTTTCTGACACCGCCCTTGACCAGGTCTTCGCGCTGGATGCCCAGCCACATGGCAATGGCCGCCGCCACGAAAACCGACGAATAGATGCCGAACAAAATACCAATGGTGAGGGCCAATGCAAAATAGTGCAGTGTGGCGCCGCCAAACAACAGCATGGACAACACCATCAGTTGGGTCGAGCCGTGCGTGATGATGGTGCGGCTAATGGTCGAGGTAATGGCATTGTTGATGATTTCCGTGGAGTTCATCTTGCGATAACGCCGGAAATTCTCGCGGATACGGTCAAACACCACCACCGACTCATTGACCGAGTAGCCCAGCACCGCCAGCACCGCGGCCAGCACCGGCAGCGAAAATTCCCACTGGAAAAACGCAAAAAACCCCAGGATGATGACGACATCGTGCAAGTTGGCAATGATGGCTGCCACGGCGAACTTCCATTCAAACCGCAGCGCCAGGTAAATCATGATGCCCGCGATCACAAAGGCCAGCGCCTTGAGGCCGTCGGTTGCCAGCTCATCCCCTACCTGCGGTCCGACAAACTCGGTGCGGCGCATGCTGGCCGACGGGTCAGCGGCCCGGAGCGCAGTCATCACGCGCTCGCTTTGCTGGGTCGAACTCACCCCTTTTTGCACCGGCATGCGAATCAGCACGTCCCGCGCCGTGCCGAAGTTTTGCACCTGCACGTCGTTCAGGCCCAGTGTCGCCACCGTGCCGCGAACCGAATTCAGGTCCGCCGGTTGCGCGTAGCTGACTTCCATCAAGGTGCCGCCGGTGAACTCCACCGACAGGTGCAAGCCGCGTGAAAAAAGAAAAAACACCGCCGCCAGAAAAGTGAGCAGCGACACAACGTTGAACACGAGCGCATGCCGCATGAACGGAATGTCGCGTTTGATCTTGAAAAACTCCATGACTGACTTTCTTTAGTTCGACCTGACCTGAGTTCCGGGATCGGGGCGCCAAACCGTACCGATGGACACGCTCTTGAGCTTGTTTTTCCGGCCATACCACAAGTTGACCAGGCCGCGCGAGAAGAACACCCCGGAGAACATGCTGGTCAAAATGCCAAGAACATGTACCACGGCAAAACCGCGCACCGGGCCGGAACCGAAGGCCAGCAGGGCCAGACCGGCAATCAGGGTGGTGACGTTGGAGTCCAGAATGGTGGCCCAGGCCCGGTCGTAGCCAGTGTGAATGGCAGCCTGCGCCGAGGCGCCATTGCGCAGCTCCTCGCGCACCCGCTCGTTGATCAGCACATTGGCATCGATCGCCATGCCCAGCACCAGCGCCATGGCGGCCATGCCCGGCAAGGTCAGCGTGGCCTGCAGCATGGATAGCATCGCCACCAGCAGCAGCAAATTGACGGCCAGCGCGATGCTGGAGAACACGCCAAACAACATGTAATACAGACACATGAAAACCGCCACGGCAACAAAGCCGTAGGTGACGCTGTTGAAGCCCTTGGCAATGTTTTCGGCGCCCAGACTCGGGCCAATGGTGGTTTCCTCGATGATGTCCATCGGCGCGGCCAGCGAACCGGCGCGCAGCAGCAAAGCCGTGTCATTGGCTTCCACCGAGGTCATGCGGCCGGAAATCTGGACCCGCCCGCCATTGATCTCGGAGCGGATCACCGGGGCCGTGACCACTTCACCCTTGCCTTTTTCAAACAGCACGATGGCCATGCGCTTGCCGATGCTTTCGCGTGTCACGTCCCGAAAAATGCGGGCGCCCTTGGCGTCCAGTGTCAGGTTGACCACGGCCTCCTGCGTCTGGCTGTCAAAACCAGGCTGGGCGTCGGTCAGGTTTTCACCGGTCAGAATGACCTGCTTCTTCACGATGACCGGCTGGCCGCTGCGCTCCAGAAAGCGCTCGGAACCAAACGGCACCGCTGCCGTGCCGCTCTCGGCGCCCCGGGCTTCTGCGCTTTCATCGACCATGCGCACCTCCAGGGTGGCGGTGCGCCCCAAAATGTCCTTGGCCTTGGCAGTGTCCTGCACGCCGGGCAGCTGCACCACGATGCGGTCCAGTCCCTGCTGCTGAATGACGGGCTCGGCCACGCCGAGTTCATTGATGCGGTTGTGCAGGGTGGTGATGTTCTGCTTCAGCGATTGATCCTGCACGCGGCGTGCCGCCTCCGGTTTGATGGAAGCCGTCAGCTTGTAGTCGGCACCGTCGAGGCCGTCGATGGTTTGCAGGTCGGCGAACTGATCCTGAATGACGGCCTTGGCTGCCGCCAGGGTCTGGGCATCACGAAAGCGTATTTCGATCGTCTGCCCATTGCGGTTGATGCCGCCATGGCGCACATTTTTTTCGCGCAGGCTGGTGCGGATGTCGCCGGTCAGGGACTCGGCCTTCTTGGTCAGCGCGGCCTGCATGTCGACTTGCAGCATGAAATGCACGCCGCCGCGCAGGTCCAGTCCCAGGTACATGGGAAACGCATGCAGGGCCGTCAGCCAGGCCGGGGAGCGCGACAGCAGATTGAGCGCCACCACATAACCGGCGTTGCCGGGATCGGGAATCAGCGCCTTCTGGATCGCATCCTTGGCCTTGAGCTGCGTCTCGGTGTTGTCAAAGCGCGCCTTGACCGAGGCGCCGTCCAGCGTCACCAGGTCGGCCGCAAGGCCAGCCGTCTTCAGGGCCTCTGCCACGCTCGTCTGCGTGCTGTGGTCCACCTTGATGCCCATCTTGGCGGCCGACACCTGCACTGCCGGCGCCTCGCCAAAAAAATTGGGCAGGGTGTACAGAACCCCCACCACCAGTGCGATCACGAGGATCGCGTACTTCCATATCGGGTAACGGTTCATGATCGCATCAGTCTCGTCGGTGAACTCTTGAGTTATTTGATGCTGCCCTTGGGCAAGACCTGCACCACGGCACTGCGCTGGACCTGGATCTCCACACCGTTGGCCACTTCCAGGGTCAAAAAGCTGTCGCCCAGCTTGCTCACTTTGCCCAGCAGGCCGCCGCCGGTGACGATTTCATCGCCCTTGGCCAGGGCTTCGATCATGGCGCGATGCTCCTTCTGTTTTTTCATCTGCGGACGGATCATCACGAAATAAAGCACGACGAACATCAGCATCAAAGGCAACATGCTCATGAGCGAAGACTGCATGTCGCCGCCAGCGACGGCAGCAGGGGCGGTTTGAGCAAAGGCAGAAGTGATAAACACGGACAACTCCACAGTGATTGATCAAAAAAACAGAACGTACCATCCTCTCCTGCACAGAGGATGTGCAAAAAACAGGCAACCGCTCATTGTATGCGGGGCTTACGCTGATTTCTGCTGCGTCGGCAGGTGGCGCAACTGCGTCAGCAGGGCTTGCCAATTCTGGCGCGCCTGCCGGAGATTGCGCTCCTTCACGTGCCCAAAACCCCTGATCTGTTCAGGGATACGGGCAATGTCCAGGGCCAGCCGGTATGGCTCCCCGACCTGTTCCCCCGGATGGGCGCCGCCGAGCACGCCGAGGACCTCGTCCACGCTGGCCCGGTACTCGGCGATCAATGCACGTTCCTGGCGGCGCTCATCCGTTCTGCCGAAGACATCCAGCACCGTCCCCCGCAGGCCCTTGAGCCGGGCCAGCAGTTTGAATACCGTCAACATGGCGGGGCCAAAGGTCTGCTTTTGCAGCTCGCCCTTGTCATTCTTTTTGGCCAGCAGAGGGGGTGCCAGGTGGTAGTTGAGCTTGTAATCGCCCTCGAACAGGGTCTTGATCCTGGCGTGGAAGGCGCCATCGGTGTGCAGCCGCGCCACCTCATATTCGTCCTTGTACGCCATGAGTTTGAACAGGTGGCGCGCCACCGCCTCGGTCAGCGCCAGGCCCTTGGCGCCGACGGACTCGTCCACCGTCCTGACCTTCTGCACGAACGCTTTGTAACTTTCGGCATAGGCCGCATGCTGGTAAGCCATCAGAAATTCGACCCGCCGGGCGATCAGACTGTCCAGCGGACTGCGTTTGGCAAAGGCCACCACCTGCCCCGGGTTGAGCAATTTTTCAAACGCGGCGGCATCGTGCGCCGCCCGGCGCCCCCATTCAAACGCGGCCTTGTTGTTCTCTACCGCTACGGCGTTGAGCTCCATGGCGCGCATCAGCGAGGCTTTTTCCAGCGGAATCCAGCCCTTTTGCCAGGCGTAGCCCAGCAGCATCGGATTGGTGTAAATGCTGTCGCCCAGCAACTGGCTGGCGGCGGCTTCCGCATTGAAAGCACCCACGGCGGCCAGCCCCACGGCCTTGACGATTTCACTGACGCAGGCGTCCGACGGGTTTTCCCAGTTGGCATTGGTCACAAACGCCGCTGTCGGTGTGGCGTGGGAATTGAGCGCCACGTGAGTGCGTCCCTCGCGCATGCGCAGCACCGTTTCCTTGTTGGCCGCCACGATGGGGTCGCAGCCGATGATGAGGTCGGCTGCCGCCATACTCACACGGGTGGTGCGGATGTCGCCTTGACCCGCGCCGATCAGCACGTGGCTCCAGGTGGCGCCGCCTTTTTGCGCCAAGCCGCCAGCGTCCTGGGTCACGATGCCCTTGCCTTCCAGATGCGCCGCCACCCCCAGCAACTGGCCAATGGTGATGACGCCGGTGCCGCCGACGCCGGCGACCACGATGCCCCAGGCCCCGCCGTCCAGGCCGGACAGGGCCGGCAGCAGCGGCTCCGGCAAGCCTTCGGCGGGCTCAGGCCGAGCGGATGTCGCCCTGGTCTTTTTCCTGAGTTGGCCGCCCTCCACCGTGACGAAGCTCGGGCAAAAGCCCTTGGTGCAGGAGTAGTCCTTGTTGCAGGTGCTCTGGTTGATGGTGCGTTTGCGGCCGAATTCGGTCTCCAGCGGTTCGACGCTCAGGCAGTTGCTCTGCACGCTGCAGTCGCCACAGCCTTCGCACACCAGTTCGTTGATGAGCACGTGCCGGGCCGGGGCCGCCAGGCTGCCGCGCTTGCGCCGGCGGCGCTTCTCGGTGGCGCAGGTCTGGTCGTAAATGATGACGCTGGTGCCTTTGATCTCACGAAACTCGCGCTGGATGCGGTCCAGTTCGTCGCGATGCTGCACCGCAACGCCTTCGACCAGCGGCACACCCACGTACTTCTCCGGCTCGTCCGTCACCACGACGATTTTGACGGCCCCTTCGGCCCGCATGCTCTGCGCGATCTGCGCCACCGAGTGGCCTTCCGGACGTTCACCCACCTTCTGACCACCGGTCATGGCCACCGCGTCGTTGTACAAAATTTTGTAGGTGATGTTCACCCCCGCGGCTATTGCCTGGCGCACGGCCAGCAGTCCGCTATGGAAATAGGTGCCGTCGCCCAGGTTGGCAAACATGTGCTGGTCATGGCTGAAGGGCTGCTGACCGACCCAGGGCACGCCCTCGCCGCCCATTTGCGTAAAGCCCACGGTGGCGCGGTCCATCCAGATCGTCATGAAGTGGCAGCCGATGCCGGCCATGGCGCGCGAACCTTCGGGTACCCGGGTCGACGTGTTGTGCGGGCAGCCCGAGCAGAACCAGGGTTGCCGCTCGGCTTTGACCTCCATGGCCTGCATGGCGCTTTCCTTAGCTTCGAGAATCGCCAGTTGCGCGTCCATGCGCGCGGCGACGTGCGCGTCCACGCCCAGTTTTTTCAGACGTTGCGCAATGGCGCGGGCAATGAGGGCGGGCGACAGGTCGGCGCTGGCGCGCAACAGCGTGCTGGCGCTGGGGTTGGCGTTGGACCATTCGCCGCCGCTGAAGTCTCCCGCCCCCTCGGTGAACTTGCCCAGCACATTGGGCCGCACGTCGGCGCGCCAGTTGTAGAGCTCTTCCTTGAGCTGGTATTCAATGATCTGGCGTTTTTCCTCAATCACCAGAATTTCCTGCAGCCCGGTGGCAAATTCGCGGGTAAGCTGGGCCTCGAGCGGCCACACCACGCCCACCTTGTGCAGACGAATGCCGATCTGCTGGCAGGTCGCGTCGTCCAGCCCCAGGTCAACCAGCGCCTGGCGCGTGTCGCTGAACGCCTTGCCGCTGGCGATCAGACCCAGGCGGTCGTTTCGGCCTTCAATCACGTTGTGGTTCAGACGGTTGGCGCGGATGTAGGCCAGCGCGGCATACCACTTGTAATGGAACAGGCGGGCCTCCTGGTCCAGGGCGTGATCGGGCCAGCGGATATGCACGCCGCCGGGCGGCATCTCGAAATCGGTCGGCATTTTGATCTGCACCCGGTCCGGGTCGATCATGACCGTGGCGCTGGATTCGACGATTTCCTGAATCGTCTTCATGCCGGCCCACACGCCCGAGAAACGGCTCATGGCGAAGGCATGGATGCCCAGGTCCAGAATCTCCTGCACCGTGGCCGGAAAAAACACGGGCAGGCCGCAGGCCTTGAAAATGTGGTCGCTCTGATGCGCCGCCGTCGAGCTTTTGGCCACATGGTCATCGCCCGCCACCGCGATCACGCCGCCCCAGGGCGTGGTGCCGGCCATGTTGGCGTGCTTGAACACGTCGCTGCAGCGGTCCACGCCCGGTCCCTTGCCGTACCAGAGGCCGAATACGCCATCAAATTTGTTGCTGCCGGGCGGGGCAAAACCCAGCTGCTGCGTGCCCCACAAGGCGGTGGCGGCCAGCTCTTCGTTCACGCCCGGCTGAAACACGATGTTCTGGGCCCTGAGGTAGTTTCCGGCCTTGACCAGTTCCTGGTCGTAGCCGCCCAGCGGCGAGCCCCGGTAGCCGCTGATGAAACCGGCCGTGTTTTTGCCCACCTGCTGATCGCGCAGGCGCTGCAGCATGGGCAGCCTGACCAGCGCCTGCACGCCGCTCATGAACGCGTGGCCGTGGTTCAGCGAATACTTGTCATCCAGCGTCACGCTTGCAAGCGCGTGACGGACGTGTTCAGGCAGGGGGGCGCTCATCGTTGACAGGTCTCCAGAATGCTGGCGGGGTGCTCATGTTTATCGTCGCCGCGGAAGTAAGGCAGATGAAACTGTTGAAGGCCTGATTCAGCCACGATCGCAATCCGCGCTGACGTCAGCGCGTCAGCATCTTGCGGATTGTGTCGGCCAACTCTTCGGCCATGAACTTGGCTATGTAGGCGTCGGCCCCCACGCTTTTCACGTGGCCTTCATTGGCTGTGCCGGTCAGCGACGAGTGGATGACCACCGGGATGGACTTGAAGCGGGCATCCTGCTTGATATTGCGCGTCAGGGTAAAGCCGTCCATCTCGGGCATTTCCAGGTCGGTTAGCACCAGGGCCACTTTGTCCTGGACGGCCTTGCCCTCGGCCTCGGCCCGGGCCGCGATGGTTTGCAGGCGATCCCATGCCTCCTGGCCGGTTTTGGTCATGATGTAAGGCAGGTCCATGGCCTGCAGCCCCTGCTCGATCATCAGCCGGGCCACCGCCGAATCATCCGCCGCCAGGATGACGGTGCCTGGCGGCAGGTGCAACGGGGGCATTGCGGCGGCGGACGGCGCGGCCTGTTGCTCCTGGGGAAGCACATCGCGCAGAATCTGCTCGACGTCCAGCACCTGCGCCAGACGGGTGTTTTCCACATTGCCGTCCAGCCGGGCAATGCTGGTGACCAGACCGCCGCCGGTGCCCTCGGCGGAGAGCACCTGTTTCCATTCCAGGCGCACGATCTCGGTGACCTCCTCTACCGCAAAGGCCTGGGTGGTGCGGGCAAACTCGGTGACCAGCAAAATGCCCAGCCCTTTGGTCGGTTTGCACCCCACCACGGCCGGCAGGTTGATCACCGGAATCATTTGTCCGCGGATGTTGGCCACCCCCATGACCGCCGGTGACGCATTGACCATGACGGTGACCTCGGGCATCACCAGAATTTCGCGCACCTTGAACACATTGATGCCGAACAGCTCGTGCCGCCCGCTACCCGGTGCTTGGCCCAGGCGAAACAACAGCAACTCGAACATGCTGTTGCCGGCCAGATTGGTTCGCTCGTCGATCTCGCGCATTGATGTATTCATGGGTTTACTCGCTGAAGGGGACGGGGGTTGAAAGCTTCTGGGCTGTCCATGGTACCGCGCGCCGGCCTATCTGGGCCATAGCACCCATAGCCGCAACGGCTGCTTGAAACGACCCGCCAGCTCGCCGGCGGCCGCCCCCCAGCCGACAAAATAATCCGCCCGCACCGCGCCCACGATGCCGCTGCCCGTGTCCTGGGCCAATACCAGTTTTTGCAGGCTGGCCGCCGGGCCGCTGGAGGCCAGCCACACCGGCGTGCCGTAGGGAATGCTGGCCGGGTCGACCGCAATGGAGCGGCCCGGCGTCAGCGCCACGCCCTGGGCGCCCCGGGGGCCCCACGCGGCGTCCTGCTCCGGCAAAGGTTCTTCCCGGAAAAAGACCAGGCGCGGATTGCTCCACAACAACTCCTTGACGCGGTCCGGATTTTGCTCGATCCAGCCCTTGATGGCCGGCCAGGAGGCATCGCGCAGGGCGCCCTGGTCGATCAGCCAGCGACCAATGCTTTTATACGGCTGTCCATTCGAGCCGGCGTAGGCCAGCCGCACCAGGACTTGCGTTCCGTCGGGCTGGGTGATGCGTACACGGCCCGAGCCCTGGATCTGCAGCATCAGCGCATCGATGGGGTCGGCCAGAAACGCAATTTCACTGCCCTTGAGTGCCGCTTGCGCTTGCGCCAGGGTGTCGACCTCCTGGCGTGTGTACCAGGGCTTGCGTTGCGCCAGGCCGGGTGGTGGCCGGTACAAAGGCACCCGGAACTCAGCGCTGGCGGTGCGTGAACCTTCCAAAACGGGCTCAAAATAGGCCGTGAGCAAGCCGTCGGAAGCGCCTTCCAGGGTGTCGACGCGGTAAGGCTGCAGCCGCGCCATCAACCACGCCCGCTGTTCCTGCGCGCTGCCAATGCTCAAACGCCGCACCTCGCTGCACAGCGGGGCGAAAACGGGGCCGGGGCGTTCGCAGCTTTTGAGCCAGGCGTTCCAGGCTTCATGCAGCGGATCATCGTCCAGCCCCGGCAGCTCCGTCCAGGGCACCGGCGTCCAGTGGCTTTTGGCTTGCGCAATAGGGCCGGGCAGGGGGGGCGCGACGCCCTGCGACACCTGGCGCGGCACGGCGCCGCAGGCGGCCAGCATCCCTACAATCAGGCTGGTTGCCACAGTCCACAGGAGTCGGTTCATGAGTTTGCTTTTGCTCGAAGCGTTGGGCGCCTTGTTGCTGCTGTTGCTGATCGTCTGGTGGACCATGTTTTCCGGGCGCAAGCACGGCGAATTGCCGCACGTCACGACAGCGCTCGAAGAGGATGCGGCGGCAGACCCAGCCCGTGTTGATGAACACCGACTGTAACGGATGACCTTGCGCAGCATCATACTCACAGCGCGCGGTGCCCCAGGGCCGGCAGACGTGTCCGGCACGACCCGATCCGGGAAAAAGCCAACTCGGCACTGACCACGCCTGCGGCCTCGGCCTGTTCGGCGAGGACGCCGCCCCACGGGTCGATCAACATCGAATGGCCCCAGGTGCGGCGCTTGTTTTCATGCCGCCCGCCCTGGGCGGCGGCGGCCACGAAGGCCAGGTTTTCAATTGCCCGCGCCCGCAGCAGCACCTCCCAGTGATCCTGCCCGGTGGTGTGGGTGAAAGCGCTCGGCACCAGCAGCAAGTCAGCCCCGGCCCGGGCATAGGCCCGGTAAAGCTCGGGAAAGCGCAGGTCGTAACAGACACTCAGACCGATGCGCCAGGCGTGACCGTCTCGGGATGGCAAGTCGAACACCACCGGCGCGCGCCCCGGGAGCAGCACGGCGGACTCGTCATAGCGCTCCCGTCCGTTGTCGTACTGGAACAGGTGAATTTTGTCGTAGCGCGTCGCGCATTGGCCGGCGGGCGAATACACCAGCGTGCTGTTGTAGACGCGACCGGTCTCGCCGGGCCCGGCAGCCGCGTCCTGCGCCGCTGCAACCGGCAGCGTCCCGCCCACGATCCACAGGCCCAGTTCGCGCGCCGCGCCGGACAAAAAACGCTGGATCGGCCCCGCGCCGAACGGCTCCTGAATGCCCAGTTTGTCCGTGTCGTGCTGACCCAGCAGACAAAAATACTCGGGCAACACCGCCAGCTCGGCCCCCTCACCGGCTGCCGTTTGCAGCAGGGCATGCGCACTGTCCAGGTTGGTCTGCAGGTCAGTGCCCGACACCATTTGAATGACTGATACTTTCAACGCGACTCCTCGTTCGTGCTGTCATTCGTGGCGTCCGGTTTGCGGTTGCCCGCCACGCTCTTGCGCTCCACCTTGGTAATTTTGGGATCGGCCCAGCTGCCGTCAATGTGAAACTCCTGTGTGGAGGCTTCGATCAGGGGCCGGCGCAAAAACATCTGGGCCAAAAAAGACCCCACGCCCACCGCCGGGTTGATGACCGACGCAATCAGCGACGCCGTGCCGGCATTGATTTCGGGCACCACCACCACCCTGAGGTCCTGTGTTTCTTTCAAAATATCGGCCCGCCCTTCCATCAGTACCGCCGCGTTCACGCCCTTCATCTGCAGATTGTTGGTTTTGGCGATGCCCTGTTCAATGGCGACGTCGCCCCGGACAAAGTCAAAGGCGAAGCCTTCGCTGAAAACGTCCCTGAAATCCAGTGTCAGGCGGCGCGGCAAGGCCTGCAGACTCAACACCCCGAGCAACTTGGCGATGCCCGGCTCCGCCTTCAAAAATTGGCCGCTCTCGACGTTGACGGCAAAGGCCCCCGTCATGGACGGGTAGTCCAGGGTGATCGGGGAGCCGATCCAGGCCACCTGCCCTTCCATCTTGCCCCGCCCTCTTCGAACCACCCCCGGCATGCCAAAACGCGACAGCAGCTCGCCCCCGTTCGCGATGTCCAACTTGAAATTCATCACCGTGCGCCGCTGCGCAGACGCACCGCGCGCCGCCGCCGCTCCGCCGCCGGCCTGCGCCTGCGCGTTGATACTGACCCAGTTGCCATTGGCCGTCAGCACCGCCTCCGGCGTGATGATGTTCAACTTGTTGAGCCGCCATTCGCGCACCCCCCCCTCCCATGCGCCCGCACCGCGATTGATGGCCTCCACCTCGACCCGCCCGAACCGCAGGCCCCGCAGCTCCAGATCGTTTACCACGATGTCCAGCGCCGGAATGCTGGCCGGTTGCTCATTCAACAGGGCCTCGACGTCGCTGGCGACGCTGGGCGCGATGACCAGCCGGGCCAGTCGGGCATGCACGCGCCCCGCCTCGGCACCCGACGGCTGGCGGTATTCCAGATAGCCGTTGAGTTCGCGGGCATCCAGATTGGCCCGCCACAGCAGTCCTTCGCGCGACCCTCCGAGCACCACGTTATTGAATTTGCGTCCGCCAAAGCTCAACTCGCGCGCCCGCACGGCCAGGCTGGTGGGCAGATAGTCCAGCGCAGGATCGGCCGCCGCGCCCGCAGCGCCCGCCGCACTGGCCGCCAACGAGGCGGTGCCCGCCGCCTGCGACAACACTGTATTCCAGGCGTCCGCATCAAGCGTGCTCAGGTTGACGTTGGCCACCACCCCCGCCTCGGGCATGGGGGCGGATTCCTGCGGCGACAGGCCAACCCCGATGCTGCCGCGCAGCACGCGCGGCTCGGCGCCCGACACGTCGCGAACGTAGCTGACCGAAGCAATGCGCCCGATGTCCAGCGTCAACTGGTCCCGCAAACGCATCTGCTTGCCCGGCCCCGCAACCAGAGACTCGCGCAGCAAGGCGGTCTCCAGCCGCAGGGGCAGGGGCGCGTCGGCGCTCTTGTTCATCGGCGCGGGCAGATTCAGGCCCAATCCCTGCAAATTGCTGGTCACCGTCAGTTCGGACGTGCCATGGCGAAAACCCAGTACGGCCGCGTATGCCGCAGTGCCGCTGGCCCGCTGCGCCAGGCGCGCGACAAAGCCCAGCTCTTTGGCTTGTCGCAAGCCTTCGGCCGATGCCGTTCCACTGGCGCGGATCACGATCGGACCCGCCGCGTGGCCGGCGCCAGCGGGGGGCAGCGACCCGCCGTCCAGACGGACGTCCCCCCCCAGCATGCGCGCCTGGGCACCGACTATCGAAAACCCGGTCTCTGAAAAATTCACCACGCCGCGGGCGCGGGTCAGCTTGGGGCTATCCGGGGTAATCTGAATATCACCGCCGCCAAGTGTGACGCTGCCCTGCACCTTCGAGTTGTCGATGGTGGCAATGGGCAGCGTCAATTTCAGTTTGTAATCGGCGTTGCCACTCGCCACGGCCCGGCCCAGGGCCTGATTGATCATGGCCCCCACCGGGGAGCCATTGATCATGTCCAGCAATCCTGCCAGCGCACCCTGCGCCTCGGCGTTGACCGTCACCGTGGTGTGGTTCAAGTCGGGAATCAGGGCCTCCACCTTGTCGATCTGCACGCCGGCCGTCGCGCCCATCCGGGCGCGCGCGCCCCGCACCTGGAGCTGGGTGCGGTCGATCACCAGCTCGCCATTGAGTTGTGTCAGCGCCGGCCAGGGCAGGGCGTCGCGCGGCTGGATGCTGCGCGGCACATAGACCAGGGTGGCATTCTGGACGTCGGCGGAAATCCTGAAGTCACCCTGCTTCGGATTGGCAAAGGGGAAGTCATGCAAGTCGCCCCGGACCTTGAACCTGGCCGCGCCGATGGTCCCGGCTTGCACCGCGTCCCGCACGTACTCGCGCGCCGACCGGTCAATGCCCATGGGCAAATAGCGATGCACCCGCGTGCCGTCGGCGCGGCTCAGCGACGCCTGCAGGTCCAGCACGCCGGGAAATCGCGATCCGGCACCGGAGTGGGCCGGGTCACTGGTCTCCCACTTGATTTGCGCCTCGCCCTGGGCATCCGCATTGCTGAACTTCAGGTTGGGCAACTGCACGGCCAGATGCCCGTCCTTGACCTGCCAGCGGGCATCCGTGGAGAGCTGGGTGATCGGAATCTCGGGTTCACCAAACACGCCCGGCAGTTCCACCGCACCGTCGTTCAGGCTGATGCTGGCTCGTCCGGCGGACTGGTTCAGGTCAAATTCGATGCTGGCACCGCGCACGCCGGGGGCGCCCAGCGCCGGCGGCGGTTTGCCTGCGGACGCAGGAGTCGGGAGAGCATCCGCTGCGCCAGCGACCGTCGGCGTGCTGCCATGGGCGGCCAGTTCCAGTCGGGTCACCAGCCCCTTGGCCTCGTAGTGGGTGAAGGCACCCAAAGGTCCTTGCCAACTGGCCTGTATTCGCTGCACCAGTCCCTTGGGGGCGTACGCCAGCAGCGCAGCGCGGGTGCGGGCGTCAATCGGCAGCCGGTCGGCAATTTGCGACAGGGCGGCCAACTCCAGATGGTCCGCCTTGAGCTCCCCATGCTCAGGCAGTTTGCCGTCAGCCCTCGCGTAACTGACGCTGACATTGCCCCCCGGCCAGCGCAGGCCGTCACGGGTATCAAACTGCAGCGCCTGGGTGGAAAATTCGAAACCCGTGTCCCGCACCCGGCCGCCCAGGCGGCCCCGCACGGCCTGCAGCTCCAGTGCCCGCAGACCGGTGCCCAGCGTGACATTGACTTGCGCCAGGGCCACGTCCGCCACGCCGCCCGCCAATTGCCCCCGCTTGACGTCCACCCAGGCCGTCAGCGCGCCATTGCCTTGCCGCAAGTCGACACCCATGTTCGCATAGCGCCGCAATTCGGACAGGTCCACCCGCGTGAACGCGGCGTACAGATGGCCATCCCAATCCTGCCACCGACCCTTGTGGCGCGACAGCACGGGCTGATGGAGCATGCCCCTGACGGTGAAGCGCTCGCCCCACTGCGGCGGCGGCGTGGCATCCAGCCGCAGGTCGTGCCGACGCCCCTTGTTGCGCACCACCAGTGCCACCTGTTTGAGCGCCAGGGTGGGGGTCGCGCGCAATTCATCCGTCCACTCGATGGTGCCGTCATGAATGGAGAACTCGATCTGCGAGAAAAACCAGTCCGCCATGCCCTGGTCCGCGCTGCCGCTTTGCGAAAAATCGAGTCCCGCCACCGTGATCTTGCCGTCCGGCGTGCGCCGGATGCCGAGCTCCGGGCGTTCCACATAAAGCTGCTCGAAACCGAGATGCCACAGGGAGCGTGGCGACAGGGTGGCCAGCACGCGCGGCAGGCGCAGGGCTTCGCGACCCTGCGCATCGAACACCTGGATATTGGTGAATTCGAACGACGGGATCATGCCGGACGAATGTGCCGCAATGGCGCCAATGCGCACCGGCACCCCCAGAACTTGTGCGGCGTAGGCTTCGAGCTGCGGACGAAACTCGGCGATTCGCGGCACAATCAGCCAATGCAGTGCGCCCCAGGCCAGCAGAAAAAGCAACCACGCCAACGCCACCAGCCCAAGCAGCCAACGCACAGTGGTCGTCAATATTTTCGGCAGCGATGAAGGGGCAGGCGTCAAGTCAATCATTGGAACTTGGAGATATGACAGGAATTATGACCGGCCCCGCATTGTCGGCCCACTCGCGCTTTGGCCAGCGCATCCGGCGTCGCTTCGAGAATCAACTGCACCTGCTGGCCGCCGGTTTGCCGGATCAGACCGCGATGGCGCAAACCTTTGCGGCCTTGCGGGCGGGGGGCAGCGACACCGCCAGCGCCTTGCGGACCACACGCCAGCTGGTGCTGGAGCGTCTGCTGCGGCTGGACTGTGACGAACAGGCGCCCTTGCAGCAGATCATGCAAGCCATGACGGAACTCGCCGGGTTCTCGCTCAAACAGGCCTGCGCTGAAGTGCAGCAAACGCTGGACCAGACCCACGGCATGCCCGCCAGCGCGCCCGGCGAGCGCGCCCTGCTCTGGATTGTCGGCATGGGCAAACTCGGCGCCCGCGAGCTCAACGTGTCCAGCGACATCGATCTGATCTACATCTACGACCAGGACGGCGAGACCACGGGCGATGCGCTGGGGCGCGGCCGCATCGCCAACCAGGAGTACTTTGCCCGCGCGGTGCGGGCCATTTATGCCCTGATCGGCGATCCCACCGAACATGGTTTTGTTTTCCGGGTTGACCTGGCGCTGCGGCCCAACGGCAATTCAGGCCCGCCCGCCGTGTCGCTGGGGGCGCTTGAAGAATACCTGCACGTGCAGGGCCGCGAATGGGAGCGCTTTGCCTGGCTCAAGAGCCGCGTGGTGGCCACGCTCGGCGGCGGGAACGATGACTCGGCCCTGGGTCTTCGCAGCGTGGTGCTGCCGTTCGTGTTTCGGCGCTATCTGGACTACAACGTGTTTGACGCGCTGCGCGTGCTGCACCGGCAAATTCGCGAGCACGCCAGCAAGCGCAGCACCGGGCGCCCGGAGCGCGCCAACGACGTCAAGCTCGCGCGCGGCGGCATTCGCGAAATCGAATTCATCGTGCAGTTGCTGCAGGTGGTGCGGGGCGGGCAGTTTCCCGAACTCCGCACGCGCCCCACGCTCAGTGCCTTGCCCCGCCTGGCCAAGGCCGGCCTGATGCCGCCGGCCACCGCACAGGCGCTGGCTGAGGCTTACATCTTTTTGCGCCGGGTGGAGCACCGCATTCAGTACCTGGACGATCAGCAGACCCACGTGCTGCCCACGCAGGATCACGACCTGGACTGGATTGCCCGCACCCTGGGCTATGCCGCGTCTGACCAGCTGCTGCGCCAGCTCGACATCCACCGCGAGCTGGTCGCACAGGAATTCGATGCGCTGCTGGGCGGCGGGGCCGACCAGACTTGCAAGGGTTGCAATGGCGGCAAGGCAAGGCCGGCAGCGCCGGACTTTGACGCCTTGCTGGAACAACTGCCCGGAAATTTTCGCACCCGGATCGCGGCCTGGCGTGGGCACCCCCGGGTGCTGGCCTTGCGCGAGGAGTCGCGCACCCGGCTGATGCGCCTGATTGAGCGCACCGCCCAGTGGGTGCGTGAGGGTACGGTCACGGAAGAAGCGGCGGTGCGCATTGCCGACTGGATTGAGCCGCTGCTGCGGCGGGAAAGCTATCTGGCGCTGCTGCTGGAGCGGCCCAACGTGCATGAAAGGCTGCTGCGCCTGCTCGGGGCCGCGCGCTGGCCCGCGCGCTACCTGCTGCTGCATCCCGGCGTGATCGACGAACTGGCCAGTGTCGACATGCTGGACGAACGTTTTTCCCCCGTGGACTTCGAGCACGAACTCGATCACCGGCGCGCATCGCTGGCGAGCAGCGGCGAAGACGACGATGAAGCCCTGCTCAACCTGCTGCGCCGGGCGCACCATGCCGAAGTTTTTCGAACCCTCGCGCGCGACGTGGAGGGCCGGCTCAGCGTCGAGCAGGTAGCCGACGACCTGAGCGCGCTGGCCGAGGCGGTCTTGCGCGTGACCACCCGCTGGTGTTGGGATCGCCTGAAAAACAGGCACCGCGAGACACCCCGGTTGGCCATCATTGCCTACGGCAAACTCGGCGGCAAGGAACTTGGTTACGGCAGCGACTTGGACATCGTGTTTGTCTACGCCGACGAGGATGAGCGGGCGCCCGAGGTCTATGCCAGCCTGGTGCGCAAGCTGATCAACTGGCTGACCGTCAAAACCGGCGAGGGCGACCTGTATGAGATTGACACCGCCCTGCGCCCCAACGGCAACTCCGGCCTGCTGATCACCAGCTTTGACGCCTACGCCAACTACCAGCAGCAGCGCGGCTCCAACACCGCCTGGACCTGGGAACACCAGGCCATGACCCGGGCCCGCTTCGTCCTGGGCGATGATGCACTGCGGCAGCGCTTTGATGCCGTCCGCAATGCCGTCATCACGGCGCCGCGCAACGCCGAAGACCTGAAGCTTGAAATCGTCGCCATGCGCGACAAGGTGCGCGCCGCGCACCCGGAAAAGGGCGCGCAGCAGGACGGGTATTTTGACGTCAAGCACAGCCCCGGCGGCATGATCGACGCCGAATTCGTCATGCAGTACCTGGTGCTGGCGCAGGCGGCGCAGCACCCCGAGTTGCTGGACAACGCGGGCAACATCGCCCTGCTGGAGCGCGCCGAGGTGATCGGACTGCTGCCGTCAGGGGTGGGGCACGCTGCGGCGGATGCCTACCGGGAGCTGCGCCGGGTCCAGCATCGCGCCCGCCTCAATGAGGAGCCAACCCGGGTCGTCCTGCCTGAGTTGCTGGCGCAGCGGGACGCCGTGCTGGCCCTTTGGGCGGCCGTATTCGGTCCCCCGGCCGGCAACTGATGCCTGCGTCGCGCCCGGCGCCCCGCCGCCCGGACTCAGTGATGACCGTGGTCGCTGCGGATCTTGCGCACCAGCGCCGTCGTCGAGTAACCGTCCACGAAGGGTAGCGCCAGCGCCCGCCCGCCATACGACTCGACTACCCGCGTTTCGGCCAATGTGCGCATGTCGTAGTCGCCGCCCTTGACCAGGATATCGGGCCTGATCCCGGAGATCAATTGCAGCGGCGTGTCTTCATCAAACCAGGTCACCAGGCTGGTGGAGGCCAGGGCAGCCACGACGAACGCACGGTCGGCTTCGTTGTTGAGCGGGCGGTCCGGGCCTTTGCCCAGTCGCCGGGCCGAAGCGTCGGTATTCAGCGCCACCAGCAAGCTGGCACCCAGCGCCCGTGCCTGCGCCAGGTACATCACGTGGCCGCGGTGCAGCACGTCAAACACGCCGTTGGTGAACACCAGGGGCCGGGGCAGTTGCCTGACACGGTCCAATACGCCGACACGGCCGCAAATTTTGCCGGAAAGAGCAGAAATAGAGGGTAAATCGATCATGACTTCGATGCTAGCAGGCCGCAACCCCCTTTAAGCTCGACGGGTCGGGTCTTTGCGTGGCCTGCGTCTATGCACGCATTGGCATAATTTGTCACCTCATGAATCTCGTCACCATCAATATCGATTCCATCTGCATCGGCCAGCCGCTGCCCTTTTCGCTGCGGGACGAGGGCGGCGTCCTGCTGGCGCACAAGGGCTATGTGGTGAACAGCCGGGGTGAGCTGGAGTTGGTGGTCGGGCGGCGCGACAAACTGTTCATTGACGTGGCCGAGTCCGAGAGCCACCGCCGCGCTTATGTCGGCAAACTCCACAGTCTGGTGCGCGAAGACCGGCCACTGGGGTACATCGCTGGCGCCCAGATGTTGTCCTCCGATCTGGGCAGCAGCCGCGACACCCGGGGTAACGACAGCACGGACACCGACACCCCCGACTGGCTGGATATGCAGGCGCAGGCCCATGCCATGCTGCGTGACAGCAACCCGGCGAGTTTTCGCATCCGGCTGGAAAAACTGCAGGCGCAACTCGCCCGGCACGCCCGCTCCAACCCGGATGGCACCCTGTTCGCCCTGATCCACCTCTCAAGCAGTGAATTGCAGCTGTACAGTGCAACCCATGCCATGCTGGTGAGCGTGATGTGCGGCCTGGCGGCGCGCGAAGTGTTGAAGTGGCCCGCTGAACTGGAGGCCACGTTGTGCAATGCGGCGCTGACCATGAACATTGGCATGACCGAGTTGCAGGATCGGCTGGCGCTGCAAAAAGAGGCGCCGAGCGCGGAGCAGCGCCACCAGATCGACCAACACGCGGCCTGCTCGGTCCGCCTCCTTGGGCAACTGGGGGTCACCGAGCCCTGCTGGCTGGAGGCCGTGCTGGACCATCACACCAAAACACCGGGCCCGCTGGCCGCTCGTGCGCCTGGCCAGCGCATGGCGCGCCTGATCCAGCGCGCCGACATGTTCGCGGCACGCCTGGCACCGCGTGCCTCGCGCGCACCAGAGTCCCCGGCCAGCGCCATGCAAGCCAGCTATTTTGATGAAAACCGCCAGATCGACGAAGCCGGCGCCGCCCTGATCAAGGCTGTAGGGATTTACTCACCCGGCTCGTTCGTGCGCTTGAACACCGATGAAATTGCGGTAGTAGTCAAACGCGGCGCCAACACCACGACCCCGCGCGTGGCTGTTCTGGTCAACCGCAACGGCATGCCCATCGGGGAATTGATCGTGCGCGACACCAGTCAGGGTGAGTTCCGCATCGTGGCCAGCGTGGCAGCGCGGAACATCAAGGTGAAGATCAATCTGGAACGCCTGCTGGCCCTGACCAGGGGCACCCCGGAGCGGCCCTGGTAAAAAAGACCCGGGCGAAGGGCCTGCTCAGGTCGGCCGGGTGTCCGCAAAGCTGGGACGTTGCATCAGCTTGTCGTGCAGCTTGAGCAGGTTGGGGTAGTCGGTGCGCCAGTCGACTTGAGCGAACCGGAAGTCCAGGTAGCCCACGGCGCAACCCACGGCAATATCGGCCAGACTGAGGTGAATGCCGGCACAAAAAGGTTTTTCACCCAACCCCTGGCTCATGGCTTTCAGGGCGGCATGCACTTTGCCTAGCTGGCGATCGATCCAGGCCTGGCTGCGTTGCGCCTCGGGCCGCCCGCTCCAGGTGGCTTCCAGCCGCGCCAGAATAGCGGCATCGAGCAGACCGTCGGCCAAAGCCTCCCAGGTCTTGACCTCTGCCCGCTCGCGGCCCACCGCCGGAATCAGTTTGCCAACCGGCGACAGGGTGTCCAGGTATTCAACAATTACGCGCGAATCAAACAGCGCCTCGGCCCCTTCCATGATCAGACAGGGAACCTTGCCCAGCGGGTTGGACTCCGCGATCGTGGTCTGTGCCGCCCACACGTCTTCGGTCACAAAGTCATAGTCAAGCTTTTTTTCGGCCATGACGACGCGTACTTTGCGTACATAGGGGCTGGCACTGGATCCGAGTAATTTCATGGGTGATCAACTGTTGCAGGACGCCCGATTCTACCCACTGAGGTTTGCCAGAGCCGGCGTGCGAGCCAATGGCGGCGTACGACCTACAATCAAACCATGACTTTCTCCACCATTTCCGCCCTCTCTCCGCTGGACGGCCGCTATGCCGCCAGGCTTGCCAGACTTCGCCCGGTGATGAGCGAGCAGGGTTACATGCATCGCCGCGTCCAGGTCGAAGTGGCCTGGTTCATTGCCCTGAGCGATTGCGGCTTCGAAGAGTTCAAGCCGCTGTCGCCTGGAGCGCGCACCTACCTGCTGGGTCTGGTCAAACATTTTTCCGAGGCCGATGGCGAAGCCATCAAAGCCATCGAGAAGACCACCAACCACGACGTGAAGGCCGTCGAATACTGGATCAAGTCCAAATTTGAAGCGCGGCCCGAGCTGCTCAACGCCGGTGAATTCGTGCATTTTGCCTGCACCAGCGAGGACATCAACAACACCAGCCACGCCCTGCAACTCAAGGCCGGGCGCGACCAGGTGCTGCTGCCCGCACTGGACGCCGTGATCGTCAAACTGCGCAGCATGGCCCACGCGTTTGCCGAGGTGTCCATGCTCAGCCGCACCCACGGCCAGACCGCCAGCCCGACCACCGTGGGCAAGGAAATCGCCAACGTGGTGGTGCGTCTGACGGCCGCGCGCGACCGGATCACCAGCGTCAGACTCATGGCCAAGATGAATGGCGCAGTGGGCAACTACAACGCTCACCTGGCGGCCTGGCCCGACTTCGACTGGGAGGCCTTCAGCCGCAAGGTGATCGAAACCCCGGAGCCCCTGGGTCTGGGCCTGACGTTTCAGCCCTACAGCATCCAGATCGAGCCGCACGACTACATGGCCGAGCTGTTCGACGCCGTGGCCCGCACCAACACCATCCTGATCGACTTGGCGCGTGACATCTGGGGCTATGTCAGCCTGGGTTACTTCAAGCAAAAGCTGCGCGAGGGCGAGGTCGGCTCCAGCACCATGCCGCACAAGGTCAACCCGATCGACTTTGAGAACGCCGAAGGCAACCTGGGCCTGGCCAACGCCCTGCTCAAGCACCTGAGCGAAAAGCTGCCCATCAGCCGCTGGCAGCGCGACCTGACCGACTCCACCGTGCTGCGCAACATGGGCGTGGCAATGGGTTACGCCGTACTGGCCTACAACGCCCTGCTGACGGGTCTGGGCAAACTCGAAATCAACGAAACAGCCATTGCCGCCGATCTGGATGCGTCGTGGGAAGTTCTGGCCGAGCCTATTCAAACCGTGATGCGCCGCTTCGGCCTGCTCCAGCCCTACGAACAGCTGAAAAAATTCACGCGCGGTGAACCGATGACGCGCGAATTGATGCAGGGCTTCATTGCCAAACTGGAGATTCCGGCCGCCGAAAAAGCGCGTCTGCTGGCCATGACGCCCGGCAGCTACACCGGCAAGGCTGCCGAGCTGGCGCGGCGGGTCTGACCCGTTCGGGGTGGGCCGCACGTCATTTTTGACATTTATCAAGCGCAACCGCATCAACCGGGACACAATCCGGTCTGTTGTGGTTCACGTCAGGACTCCATGATGCCTTCCAGATTTCTACCCTCGCTGTTCGCGTCGATGGCCGTTGCCGGCCTTTTGACTGCTTGTCAGCTCCCTGAGCCACGCACCGACCTGCCGCCATTCGGCTCCCTGGCGCAAATCACTTCCATCTCGCCGGACGCGACCCAAGTCCTTCACTCCGGTGAGAAAGTCAAGCTGAGGGTTGACGTCAGTTATGTCCTGAACGCTGAATCGGGAACCATCAAACTCATTGTGCTGGCCGCGGACAATTCAGACCTTGCCCAGGGCGCCACGGTGATCACCAGGGGAAGCGGAAAGTCCACGCTGGAGGCTGAATTCACAGTCCCCGGCACGACCACTGTGCGGGTGTTTACCCCGCTCGTGGTTCAGGGCCAGGATTCGGCATCTGGCGTCGATGGCAGGGCATTCGTGGTGCTTCCCAATTGAAGGGGCTGTCATCCCGGCCCACCGGACCGTCGGTCCGGGTTTTGAGATCTGGTGGCGTCGTCTGGCGTGAAAACTTCTGAATGACATGGCCCTCAAATCCACCATCTTCAAAGCCAGCCTGCAAATTGCCGACATCGACCACGCTTACTATGCCGACCATACATTGACCCTGGCGCGCCACCCGAGCGAAACCGACGAGCGCATGATGGTGCGCCTGTGTGCGCTGGCGTTGCAGGCGCACAAACTGCAAACCGTGTGCGGTGGCGATGGCACGCTGGCGTTTGGCGCCGGCTTGAGCGACCCCGACGAGCCCGACGTCTGGCTGCGCGACTACACCGGTCAGACCCGGCTCTGGATCGAAGTGGGCCAGCCCGAAGACAAGCCGCTGCTCAAAGCCTGCGGCAAGGCTGACGAAGTGGTGCTGTACTGCTTCAACCATGCCGCCGAGGTGTGGTGGCGCGGCATGGAGACCAAGCTGGCCCGGCCCAAAAACCTGAGCGTGTTTCGCATCCCCGCCATCGCCGCTCAAGCGCTCATGCCGATGGCACAGCGCAGCATGCAACTGCAGGCCACGATCCAGGAAGGCGTCCTGATGCTGGGGGACAGCACGCACAGCATCAACATTGAACCGCTGCGCTGGAAATAGCGGCACTGCGCGCGCACCGCGTTGCGGTTCTGGTAAATGCCAATGGCCCAACCGGCCCGCAGGATTTCCAATCGATGCAAAGGCACAAACGCAAAGGATTGGCAATGAAGATCAAGCCTGAGGATTTCCGGGTCAAGGAAGGCAGCAAGGTCGACCTCAAGAAGTGGCCGACGCTGGTGAAACCCGTCTACCAGTCGAAGCAGGAGTACGAAGATCTTCTCGCGCAGCAGGTGGGCGAGCTCAGCGAGCTGCAGCAACTGCTCTACGCCTCCGACCGCTATGCGGTACTGCTGATATTTCAGGCCATGGACGCGGCCGGGAAGGACGGCGCCATCAAGCACGTGATGTCCGGCATCAACCCCCAAGGCTGCCAGGTGTTCAGCTTCCAGCATCCAAGCGCCGGGGAGCTGGACCATGACTTTCTGTGGCGCACCACGCAGGCGCTGCCGGAGCGCGGACGCATTGGCATTTTCAATCGCTCGTACTACGAAGAGGTATTGATCGTGCGCGTGCATCCAGAGATCCTGCGCGCCCAGCGGCTGCCGGACGGATTGTGCGACGACAAAACCATCTGGCAGGAGCGCTATCGCTCCATCGTGGGGCTGGAGAAACACCTTTGCAACAATGGGACACGGATCATCAAGTTTTTTCTGCACTTGTCGAAAGAGGAGCAGCGAAAGCGCTTTCTCGCCCGCATTGACGAGCCCGAAAAAAACTGGAAATTCAGTCTGGCCGACATCAGGGAACGGGAATTCTGGCCCCAGTACATGCAGGCCTACGAGGCCTGCATGAGTGCCACGAGTACCAAAATAGCGCCTTGGTACGTGGTGCCCGCTGATGACAAGGAAAATGCGCGGCTGATTATTTCCAGGATCATGCGGGACGCCCTCAGGGCACTCAACATGAGCTACCCCGAAACCGACGCCAGGCGCCGGCAGGAATTGCTCGTGATCCGCAAGCAGTTGATGAAGCAGGGCAAAGGCGGTTATTGACCTGACGAATGGGTTGCCCGCTCGGCGTACCGGTTGAAGCGCCAGGACGTGCCCAGTATCGTGATGCGGCGCCAAGTTCGGCGTTTTTCTGCCGGACGCATTTCCGTCCAGTACTGTACTTCGGCAAAACTGCGCCCGCAGCCCTTGCACTCCTCGTCGCCCTGGCTGGTGGAGCAAATCGCGATGCAAGGGGTGTCCGGGGTGCTGTCATACCAGGCCAGCCAGGCCTGCAGGGCCGGGGCCGGCAGCGTGAACTCGCAGACCTCGACCTCATGGCGAAAGACCATCAGCGCATAGACCTCGGCCAGCGCGCGAGTTTCAGCCGCCAGCGAAAAACCGTCCGGCGAAGGTTTTTTCTCGCGCCAGTAATTGATGGCCGACTCGATGTCGGTGATGTGAATGCCTGCCATGGGGGGCGGATCATAGCCCGGCCGGGCAAGCCTGGCGCGATGTTGATGACCGTCATGAACAAAATTACGCCAGGTGCTATCCTGTGGCCCATGAAACTCATCATCAAGTGGCTGCTCAGCGCCGCCGCCCTGCTGGCCGTGGCCTATCTTTACAAGGGGGTGATGGTCACCAGCTTCAGCGCGGCCCTGATCGCCGCCCTGGTCATCGGGCTGTTCAACATGGTCTTGCGCCCGGTGCTGGTGGTGCTGACGTTGCCGGTCACCGTGGTGACGCTGGGGCTGTTCCTGTTCGTCATCAACGCCCTGATGTTCTGGGCCGCCGCGAGCGTGCTGGACGGTTTTTACGTGCGCGGCTTTGGCGCGGCGCTGCTGGGGTCGCTGATTTACTCGGGGTTCGGTATCGTGATCGACTCAGCGCTCGAGCGCCTGTTCTTTCAGAAGTAACTCCACCTGGCGGCGCCGGGTGTCGATGATGGATGCATCAATGTGATTGGCCGCCGCGTTACCGGTGCGCGTTCGGCGCACCAGTTCCTGCCCCGCCTTGAGGCGGTCCAGCGCGGCCTCGTAATTCAGCAATGCCACCTGCGTCTCGGCATCGGCACGAATGGCACGCAGGGTCTGACCTTGCGCTGCGTAGGCGCTGGAGAGTAGCTGCCAGGCTTGGGCATCGCGCGGATGCGCGGCCACCCAGAGTTGCAGGCGCTGTGCGGCGTCGTTGGAGTGGCCGGCCTGCAGGGCCAGTTGCGTTTCCAAAAACAGCTCGGGGCGCCGCTGCGCCGGTGCCTTCAGCGCCGCTGCCGCGCGCGCGGCATCCCCGGCCTTCAAAGCGACTTCCGCCTTCAGCAGCCGAACCAGTCGCGCCGCATTGGCATCGGCGTGTGCCAGCCGTGCCAGGCGGTCCAGGTAGCCCCCGGCCTGGCCCGCCTCGCGCAGGCTGCTGGCGGCCAGGGCGGCACCGTACAGCACCGCCGCCTGCCGGGAGATGCTCAAGGTGGCCAGACTGTCGCCGTCGGCCTCCGTTTGCCAGGCACGCAGGGCATCCACGCCCGGGTTGGACAGCACGCGGGCGCGGGCGGTGATCATGGCATGGTCGAGCGGCGGCTCCGCACGGCCGACACTGGACGCACCCAGTGTCAGGCGCGATTGCATGTCTGCGATGCGCTCGGTGGTGAGCGGGTGGCTGCGCAGGTAGGGATAGGCGCCGTTGTCGTTGAGCCGGGCGGCTTGCTGCAATTTGTCGAACATCGAGACAAAGCCCTGCGCCTCAAAACCGGCCTCGGTCATGACCCCAAAACCGACGCGGTCGGCCTCACGCTCCATGTCGCGCGAAAAGTTGAGCTGGTTCTGGACGGCGACGGCCTGGCCGCCAATGATCAGGGCATTGCCGACATCGGCATTTTTACTGGCCGCCAGCATGCCCAGAATCATGGCACCTATCATCCACGGCGACTGCTCCCCCTGCTTGGCAAGCAGGCGCGAAATATGGCGTTGCGTCACGTGGCTGAGTTCGTGCCCCAGCACCGAAGCCAGTTCGTCGCGGCTGTTGACGACGGCGATCAGGCCCAGATGGATGCCCATATAGCCCCCCGGCAGGGCAAAGGCATTCACGGCACGGTTGCGCACGAGCATGACCTCCCAGGCAAAACGCTCGTCCAGTTCAGGCGGCAGGTCACCCCGCAGGCGTGCCGCCGCCAGCAAGGGCTGCCAGATGCCCTGCACGTACTCGACCAGTACCGGGTCGTCAAGGTAGTCCGGATCGCGGTAGATCTCACGCACAATGCGATCGCCCAGACGCCGCTCGGCGCTGCTGGTCATCTCGCTGCCGTCACCCAGTGTGGGCAACTGGCTGGACACCGATGCCGAAGGGCTTGTCTGGGCCGGCAGCGGCAGCGGACCCAGCCCGCCCATCGCCAGCGCAACGGCAGCGATGGGCGCCTTATGCGCGTGGACTAAAGCCAGATAAGCCTTGGATAGTTTGAGCAAAATAAGTACCGTCGACTTTGGTGTGCATGAACGTATGATGCGCGACCGGTGTGAATGTTCTGTAAATCTGGCACTGGCCGGCGATTTTTCAACTGTAACGAATTTCCCCATGAGCTCTCTCACTCATTTTGACGCCCAGGGCCAGGCCCACATGGTGGACGTGGCCGCCAAGGCCTCTACCCACCGCATTGGCGTGGCCGGTGGCCGCATTGAAATGCTGCCCGCCACGCTGGCGATCATCGAAGCCGGCACCGCCAAGAAAGGCGACGTGCTGGGCATCGCCCGCATCGCCGGCATCATGGCGGCCAAGAAAACCAGCGAACTGATTCCCTTGTGCCACCCGCTGGCGCTGACCCGTATTGCCATCGACTTTGAAGCTCGCGCGGCCGGCCCGACGCACCCTGACAGCCTGTTTTGCACGGCAACGGTGGAAACCGTGGGCCCCACCGGCGTCGAGATGGAAGCCCTGACCGCCGTGCAGGTGGCGCTACTCACCGTCTACGACATGTGTAAGGCCGTGGACCGCGGCATGACCATTAGCGGCGTCAAAGTGCTGGAAAAACACGGCGGCAAGTCGGGCAGTTTCATTGCGGACTAAGCGGTGCGGCCCAGCGCGCATGATCCTTGGGAAAAGCTGCCCGGTAGCGCAGCAGGTAAAAGCGCACCTCATCGTCCCGCCCCAACAGCACGGCGCTTTCGAGCAGCAATTCCACCACACGCGGCTCCGGTGAAAAATGCAGCAGACCCGTGGCCAGTTTCCTGACGTGCGCCGCATTGTTGACGGTCAATGGCGTGATGGTCAGTTCGGCAAAACGCACCTGATTCTGAAACAGCCACGAGTCGGCCACCTTCTCCAGGGTGTTGTCGCGGTACGGCGCCGAGCGCAAGGCAGGGTCGCGGTAAATCTGGCCGACGCGATGGTAGTCCCAGGCGGCATAGAGCACGTAAGCCATTGAAAACAGGGCAATAGCCACGGTGATGACGCTGCCCAAAAGGCGATTTTTCCGTGCTTTGAGCACCATGCCCGGCGTTTGTTTCCGTCCCGTGTGCGGCGGGCGCGTTGTCCACAATACCAGCAGGCACAAACCAGACGCCAGCTGAAACGGGCCGTACCACAACGGATATTCCAGCAGGCTGTGCAACAGGATCACGGCCAGCACGCCCCACGCCATTTGACGGCTGGCATCGCGTTCGCGCCAGGGCCGCTCGCGCCACGCCAGCCACAAACCACCACCGCAGACCAGCAGCGCGGCCGGCACCCCAAGCTCCACCGCCAGATGCAAAGGCAGGTTATGCGCGTTGTCCAGAATGTCACAGAACCGCGGGCCCGGGTACAGGGTGATGAAATGGGCATAGTCCAGTTCGCCCCACCCCCAGCCGAACCAGGGACGCAGGCCAATCAGGTGCAGCACGTTGCGCCACAGGGTCAGACGGCTGCTGCACGCCGAGTCACCGGCCCGCAGCCGCGCCAGAATGCCGTTGGTGTGCGGATCAAGGCCGGCCAGAACCGGCAGCATCAGTGCCGCGCCACCGTACGCCAGTACGGCTGCCAACAGCACGCGGCGCACGTCGGGCCGGCCCCAGCCGCCCCAGACCCAGGCCAGTGCCAGCAGCAACGCCAACTGCACCAGCCCGGTACGCGATGACGACGCCGCATTGCCCACCCCGAGCAACACTGCCGCCGCCAAAGGCAGCGCAGATCGCCAACCGGGCCGGATTGAGCGCGACGCCGCCACGGCGACCAGTGGCGGCCGGGTTTGCGCCACCCACCACAGCAGGGCCACCAGGCCGATGTTGGTCAATGTCGCAAACTGGTTGCGCTGGCGCAGGTTGGCAAAAGCCTCACCCGGATTCGTATTGTTGATCCAGGGCGACCAGGCGGCACTGAAACCCGCGTACTGTAGCAACCCGATCACGCTGCTGAGCAGGGCCGCCAGCAGCCAGGCCTGCGCCGCCGTGGCCGCCAGATTGACACGCCTGCAGGCCAGTACCAGCAGTACCGGCGCCAGGCACGCCAGCGTTACCAGCCAGGACATCACGGCGGGTGAGGGGCCGTCAACGAAAGGGTTGAGCCAGGGCAGGGAAAGCCCGGCCAGCAACAAAATGCCGGTCAGCCATGTGCGCACCCGGACCGCCCATCGGGTACGCGTGGAAATGCATTGACGCACGACGGCACTCACACCGGTTTGCCAGCCGTGTGGTTCGCACCTGCTCCCGGCATCGGCAGCGTTGATCTCATTACCCATTCCGCTCATTGTAGAAACGCGAAAATCGCGGCGTGCGACTTTGAAAAGTTTCGCCTTCCCCGGACTGTATCGCGGCTTGGTGCGGCATCGTTGCCTGTGGCTATCGAATTTCACGGCGGCCGGTTGAATAATAGGGCTTGGGCGCGCCTGGTTCAGCCCGCCAAAGTGCCGAATGAGTTCGACGGCGATCAAGGCCCGTAAAATTGCTCTTTTGCAAGATCCACAACCGCAAGTCCTGAAGGAAACATCAATGAGCGCCCTACCCCCCTCCATGTCTGATCGTGACGGCAAAATCTGGATGGACGGCCAGATGGTCGAGTGGCGTGACGCCAAAATCCACGTGCTGACGCACTCGCTGCACTATGGTTGCGGGGCCTTCGAGGGCGTGCGGGCCTACAACACTGTGGATGGCACGGCAATTTTCCGCCTTGAAGCGCACACCGAGCGCCTGTTCAACAGCGCCAAGATTCTGCGCATGAAGATTCCCTTCACCCAGGAACAGGCCAACGAAGCGCAAAAAGCCGTGGTGCGAGCGAACAAGCTGGAGAGCTGCTACCTGCGCCCGCTGACCTGGATCGGCGACAAGAAACTGGGCGTGAGCCCGAAGGGCAACACCATCCACCTGATGGTGGCGGCCTGGGCCTGGGGTGCTTACCTGGGTGAAGACGGTATGAAGCGCGGCATCCGCGTCAAGACCTCCAGCTACACGCGCCACCACGTCAACATCACCATGACGCAGGCCAAGGCGACGAGCAACTACAGCAACTCCATCCTGGCCAACACCGAAGCCACCGACGATGGCTACGACGAGGCGCTGCTGCTCGACGCCGCCGGCTTCGTCTCCGAAGGCGCGGGCGAGAACGTCTTCATCATCAAGAACGGCGTGATCTACACGCCCGACCTGTCGGCCGGGGCCCTCAACGGCATTACCCGCAACACGGTGTTTCACATCGCCCAGGACCTGGGCCTGGAGGTGGTGCAAAAGCGCATCACGCGCGACGAGGTCTACATCGCCGACGAGGCCTTTTTCACCGGTACCGCGGCTGAGATCACACCCATCCGCGAGCTTGACCGCGTTGAGATCGGCAGCGGCAGCCGCGGCCCGCTCACCGAGAAAATCCAGAATGCCTTCTTTGACATCGTCAATGGCCGCAACCCGAAGTACGCCCACTGGCTGACCAAGGTCTGAAATTTCGCGGGACAGGCCGGCGCGCCGCGCGGTTCCCAACTGATCAAGGGTATTTATGAGCAAACAACAGGTTGAATTGCTGGCCAGTGACCTCAACGCCCAGGGTGGCGTGTTCTGTCCCAGCCCCAAGGCCGACATGAAACTGTGGAACAGCCACCCCAAGGTCTATCTGGACGTGGCCCGCACCGGCGCGGCCCGCTGCCCCTACTGCGGCACAGTCTATCAACTGAAGGACGGCGAACATTTCGGTGGCCACCACTGAAGCGCTGATCATCGCGCCCCAGTGGATTGGCGACGCGGTCATGACCGAGCCGCTGTTGCGCCGCCTGTGGGCGCGCGGTGAGCGTTTGACGGTTGGCGCGCTGCCCTGGGTGGCGCCGGTCTACCGCGCCATGCCGCAGGTGGCCGAGGTCATTGAATTTCCGTTCGCCCACGGCGGTCTGCAATTCAAGTCCCGGCGCAGCCTGGCCCGGCAGCTTGCCGGCCGGTTTGAGGTCGCCTATGTTTGCCCCAATTCGCTGAAAAGCGCGCTGCTGCCGTTTCTGGCCGGCATTCCGAAACGGGTGGGTTATCTGGGTGAGGCGCGGGTCGGCCTGCTGACGCATCGCCTGAAAAATCCGTCCAAGGTCCGGCGTCCGCCAATGGTCGCGTTTTACTCGGCGCTCAGCGGTGAGGCGGACATTGCCCGTGACCGGCCACAGCTGCAGCTGGACGCCGCCGAGACCGACACCATGCTCGCGACCATGGGCTTGCGGCGCGGCGGCCATTACGTGTTTGCACCGGGCGCCGAATACGGCCCTGCCAAGCGCTGGCCGGCAGCCCACTTTGCCGAACTGGCCCGGCGGCTTGACGCGCCCGTGGTGTTGCTGGGCTCCGGCAAGGAATTCGACCTGTGCGAGGAAATTGCCGCGCCGGCGAACGCCGGACAACCCGGCAAATGCCTGAACCTGGCAGGAAAAACATCGCTCACCCACGCCTTCAGCGCAATCGCCGCTGCAAAAAGCATGGTCAGCAATGATTCCGGCCTGATGCACGTGGCAGCGGCTTTGGGCGTGCGGCAAGTCGCCCTCTTCGGCTCCAGCAGCCCGCTACACACACCGCCCCTGAATGAGCAGGCCACCGTGCTATGGCTCAAGAACGACGCCACCTACCAGCCGCCGCTGGACTGCGCGCCTTGCTTCGAGCGGGTTTGCCCGCTCGGGCACACGCGCTGCCTGGCGGACATCACACCCGCCCACGTGCTCCAGGCCATGCAGCAGGCAGCGCAGCCTGTGCGGGAGGGATTTCCCGGCTTGGGCTAAAAAAAAGCCACCCGAAGGTGGCTTTGAAAAGTCCCCGAGGAGACGTCGTTGGAACTCTGAAAGTTTGAATGTCCGGTCGCTCCTGAAATGAACTGGACCTCAAACACCTGATCACTGTGACAGCAGTGGTGCAACTTTACCGAGCATCGCGCAACGGTGCCATCCCACATTTGGGGGATGCGGACCGCTTTTTTGTAAGAAACTGTGACTTTACGGCACGGCGAGCGGCTGCACGCCCCAGATCTCGCTGGCGTACTCCCGGATCGTGCGGTCCGAAGAAAAAACACCCATGCCGGCCACGTTGAGAATGGCGCTGCGCGTCCACGCCGCCGGGCGCCGGTAGAGATCATCCACCCGGTCCTGGCAGGCGCAGTAGTCCGCGTAGTCCGCCAGCAACTGGTAGTAATCGGACTCCAGCAGCGCATTGACCACGTCACGGTAGCGGTGCGGCTCCTCCGGCGAAAAGGCGCCCTCCGCAATCCGGTCAATGACGCACTTCAGCTCGAAATTGCTCTCGTAGTAGCTGCGCGACAAATAGCCGTAACCCCGCAGTTCCGCCACTTTTTCGGTGCGGTTGCCAAAAATGAAGATGTTGTCCAGCCCCACTTGGTTGGCAATTTCGATGTTGGCTCCGTCCCAGGTGCCGATGGTGAGCGCGCCATTGAGCGCGAACTTCATGTTGCCNNCCGGGATGATGATTTCGGCCAGCGACACGCGGTAATTGGGAAGGAACACCACCCGCAGCCGGGTTCCGATGCGGGAATCATTGTTGATGAGGCGCGCGACATCGTTGATGAGGCGAATCACCAGCTTGGCC
>DIVK01000096.1:6868-9346 GCA_002422455.1 Rhodoferax sp. UBA6134 | reverse complement strand
CCGGAGTACGTCAAGGAACTTGTCACCCACCACGTCGGCGGCTATCTGAAGATCGCGCCCGAGCACACTGAGGCCGGACCGCTTACCAAAATGATGAAGCCCGGCATCGGTACTTACGACAAGTTCAGGGCGCTGTTCGAGAAATTCAGTGCCGAGGCGGGCAAGCAGCAGTTTTTGATTCCGTATTTCATCGCCGCCCACCCCGGCACCAGTGATGAAGACATGATGAACTTGGCGCTCTGGCTCAAGAAAAATGGCTTTCGCGCCGATCAGGTGCAAACCTTTTATCCGTCGCCCATGGCCACCGCCACGGCCATGTACCACAGCAACAAGAACCCGTTGCGCAAGATCACCCGCGACAGTGAAACAGTGGATATCGTGCGCGGCGAAAAACGCCGCCGCCTGCACAAGGCCTTTTTGCGCTACCACGACGCCAACAACTGGCCCCTGCTGCGCGAGGCGCTCAAGGCCATGGGCCGGGCCGACCTGATCGGCAACGGCAAGCATCACCTGATCCCGACCTTCCAGCCGCTGACCGATGGCAACTACACCAGCGCACGGCGCAAAAATTCAACCACCGCCGCGACCACCCGGCCTGCGCCGGACAGTCCGTTGCCAAAGACAGTGCCAAAGGGCCGGCTGCTGACCCAGCACACCGGTCTGCCGCCGCGTGATGCCGGTGCCGGGCGACAGTCCGCCAAGCCGACCCGCAAACCACGTCATTGAGCTGGCGGAAGACAGTTCCGCCCGTCCTCCCGCGCTCGGGAGCGCCTTTGCGCAAACGGAAATTGGGTCGAACCGGATCAGCCGCAACAGCCGAACATCACTCAGCCCGTCAAAGCCCGCTGCAATTTGATGTTGGCGGCCAGACCGCCTGAGGGCGTGTTGGTCAGCACAAAAGTGCCGCCCATGCGCAGAATCGTTTTTTCCACAATCGCCAGACCCAATCCGGCGCCGTTGGCCGCCGTGCGGGCGGCTTCCCCGCGATAAAACGGTTTGGTCAGGTTGACCAGTTGCTCATCCGGGACGCCCATGCCGTGGTCGCGTATCTGAAACAGTACCCATTTGTCGTGGGTCTTGGCTGCAATATCCACCACGGCGATGCCGGTGTCCACGGACTTACCGTATCGACGGGCATTTTCCAGCAGGTTGGTGATCACGCGGCCCAGTTCCACCGCATCGGCGAGCACCAGCAGATTGTCGGCCAGGTCCAGATTGAAGTGGATATCGGTGCGGTTGCGGGCGCTGTAAAGACAGGCGTCGATGGTCTCGCCCAATGCAACCGTGCTGAGGCGGGCATTGTCAGGCCGCGCGTAATCCAGAAATTTGTCGATGATGACGTCGAGCTGCTCAATATCTGCGGCCATGTGGGTGCGGGCCTCGGTGTCGGCGACGCTGAGTTCTGTTTCCAGCCGCAGGCGTGCCAGGGGGGTACGCAGGTCGTGGGAGATGCCGGCCAGCATGATGGCGCGATCCTGTTCGATTTCGGCCAGCTTCTGGGTCATGCGATTGAACCCGATATTGACAGCACGGATTTCGCTGGTTGCTACATTTTCATCCAGCGTACTGGCTTCGAAATCACCTTCGCGCACGCGACTGGCGGCAAACGACAGTTGCTTCAGGGGCCGGTTGATCAGGCGCGCAATCAGCGCAGCACCGGCCAGCGACAGCGCGGCCGCCGTCAGCAACCAGATCAGCCAGGTTTGGCTGGCCGTGTGGTTGAAGCGGGCACGATCGATCTGCATCCAGTAGTCGTCATCGTTGATGACGAATCCGACCCATAAGCCTTCTTTCTGGTTGACGCTGTTGGCTACCACTGTGCCGGGCCCGAGCCTGGCGTTGAGTTCCTGCGAGATGCGCTGGCCCAGCGCGTCCACGTCAAAGGGCTCGAAGGTGTCGCCAGGTTCGCGCGGAACGATGCGCACGCTCTCCTGCTCTGTCATGGTTTTGATCAGCGAGACCCGGTTGATGGCGTCGGAGTGGACCAGTGCGGCGCGGCTCAAATTGACCAGCGACGCGATTTGCTGCGCGGTTTGAATGGCACGGGGTTCAAATTCCAGCGCCCGCAATGTTTGCAGCCAGGCCAGGATGCTGCCAATCAGCAGCAGCGCCAATAGAAAAAAGGTACGCCAGAAAAGACTCAGGCCAACCCGTGTCGGCGCCCTGGAACTGTCGGGCGTGGCCTCCAGGGTCAGCGGGCTGGCACGCTCGGGGGTGGTTTGCGCTTGGATCAAAGTGCTCAGCCTGCGCCGTCGGGTACAAAAACGTAGCCAATGCCCCAGACCGTTTGAATGTAGCGCGGGGCAGTGGCATCGAGTTCCACCAATTTGCGCAAACGCGATACCTGCACGTCCAGACTGCGGTCAAACGGCTCGAATTCTCGACCACGCGCCAATTGGGCCAGTTTTTCACGGGACAAAGGCTGGCGCGGATGTCGCACCAAGGCCTTGAGCATGGCGAACTCGCCGGTGGTCAGCG
>DIVK01000096.1:4338-6790 GCA_002422455.1 Rhodoferax sp. UBA6134 | reverse complement strand
GCCGTCCTCGCCGGGCATCATCAGGTCCAGTACGATCAGGTCGACGGTTTCGCGCAGCAGGATGCGGCTCAGGGCCTTGCCGTCCTCGGCCTGCAGGACGTCAAAGCCTTCCTGCGTCAGGTAACGCCGCAGCAGGTCGCGGATGCGAGCATCGTCATCGACAACCAGGATTTTGTCATTGCGACCGGGAACTTGGCTCATGAAGGTACCACTGAATTTGTAACAAGACCGATTTTGCAGGGTTGACAGTGTGAATTCCGGAGTTCTTCGTGCAAGTTAACATACTGTTACAGATGTTGCCCCGGTACGCAAGCCCGGGGGTGTGCAACGCGAGCGGTAACAGGCCATTTGAAGTTGAGTTTGTGTCATGAAACATATTTCTTCCTTCTTGTTCAGCGTCGTTGTCGCCGCTGGTGCCTGGGTCCAACCGGTGGCGAGTCAGGGCGTTGAACCCATTCAGACTGCGTTCGAGAAGCGGCGGGCCGAACTGCGTTCAGCCCTGCAGGCACAATTCGAACACGAGGCGCAGAACAAGGTGCCAGGGCCTGAAAACACGTCCTTGAAGCGGCAATTGTCGGTTCAGGAGCGGGCAGACCTGCGCCGGCAGTTGCATCGGCAGTACCGTGACGCCCAGCCGGATCGTCCATGAGGCGCCCGTTCTACCGGTGATTTTTAGGCACCGGGTCCGGTCAAATGCAGCCAGCGGATGATGTCGGTGTCATACTTGCCTGCGTCACAAGATTCCTTCTTACTTCGTTGATATTTCTTCATGGCTGATTTTTCTCCGTTTTCCACCCTCAAGAGGCTGACGACCAGCCCGTTCGCGCAGTCGGAGCCCGTTATGCTGGGGCGTTTTGAGTTGCGTCGCATCTTGGGCCGGGGGGCGCAGTCGGTCGTCTGGCTGGGTTTTGACCCGCGCCTGGAGCGTGAGGTGGCCATCAAGTTGATGAAAGTCGACAAAGGCTCCGATGCGTCCGTGATTACGCAGTGGTTGCAGGAAGCACGCAGTGTCAGCCGCCTGACGCACTCCAACATCGTTCCCGTGTTCGAGGCGGACGTGCAGGAACAACAGCCCTACCTGGTGTTTGAGTACGTGCCGGGGCAGACCCTGGCCGCCCTTCTGGGCAAGCGTGGAGCAGTACCCCCCGGTGAGGCGGTAACCCTGATGCTGGACGTGCTGGACGCTCTGGTGGTGGCCCACGCCGCCGGGGTCGTTCATCGCGACTTGAAGCCCTCCAATGTGCTGGTTGACAGCACCGGCCGGGCGCGGGTGATGGACTTCGGCATTGCCGCGCGCATGGCGGATTCGGCTGGTGCGGACGGGCTGGCTGGTGCGGGCAGCGCTGCGCCGGGTGGCGGCACGCCGGGCTACATGTCACCCGAAGCCGCTCAAGGAGCGCCGGTGACGCCCCTGATGGATGTTTTTTCAGTCGGCATGGTGTTGGTTGAAATGCTCTCGGGCAAGCCGCTGATTGCGGAACGTGATCCTTACCGTGCCATTTATCGGGTTGCTCACGAGCAGATTCAACTGCCGGCCGACCTGAGTGCCGAAGTGGACGACCGGTTGCGGGCGATTCTGATGCGAGCCCTGGCCCGTGATCCGTTGCAACGGCATCCCAGTGCGAAAGTTTTTCGTGATGAGCTCATGAAGTGGTCTGGCGCCGCTGCCGGGATCGGAGCGGGAGATGCCGACGGTTCGGCCGCCGCCGCCGGCTCCAGCGGCAACAGCACACTTGATTTTTTGCTGCGCCGCATGCGCCAAAAAAGTGATTTTCCCGCCCTGTCGGATTCGGTAGGCCGGATTCAGGGCATGGCCAGTTCCGAGTCCGAAAGCATCGGAAGCGTCACCAATGAAATCCTGAAAGACGTGGCCTTGACCAACAAGTTGTTGCGGGTGGTCAATAGCGCGCATTACGCGCGCGGCGGCAATATCTGCACCGTGTCGCGGGCGGTCAGTTTGGTCGGTTTCAACGGTATCCGCAACATGGCGCTCAGCTTGGTGCTGCTGGAGCACATGCAGGACAAGGCCCATGCGAGTGTGTTGAAAGAGGAGTTTTTGCGGTCACTGATGGCCGCCTCCATTGCGGGCGAATTGTGCCCTGTGGTGCGGGAAAGTGAAGAAGCCTTCATTGGTTCCATGTTTCAGAACCTGGGGCGTCTTTTGGCCGAGTATTATTTTCCTGAAGAGGCGCGCGCGGTACGCAGTCTGACGGCATCGACGCGCCAGCCGGTGAGTGAGGCCGCAGCCTCTGCCAGTGTGCTGGGTTTGAACTTTGAGGCGCTGGGTATCGGCGTGGCCAGGGCTTGGGGTCTGCCCGAAAGCATTCAGTGCTGTATGCGAAAACCTCTGGGTGAGCCGCCGATGCACGCGTCGCTTGAGACGGGTGAGCGTTTGCGCTGGATAGCCACTGCTGCCAACGAAATTTCCGATATCCTGCTTCGAACCGATCCC
>DIVK01000096.1:0-4322 GCA_002422455.1 Rhodoferax sp. UBA6134 | reverse complement strand
CTCAATGTAGTGGCTGGTTGCACGGCATCCAGGCTGTTGAAAGCGCCGGAAGAAGATGCGGACACGCGATCGGAAGACGACAGGGAGTCACTTGATACGCTGAGTCCCCTGGAATTGCATGCCACCCGGACTGCACTTCCTGGAGATGGTGAAGTTGCCTTCCGCGACGTGCGCTCCGTGGCTGAAACTCTGGCGGCGGGTATTCAGGACATTACCAATGCCATGGTGGAGGACTTCAAGCTGAGTGACGTGTTGCGCATGATTCTGGAGACCATGCTGCGGGCCATGGACTTTCAGCGCATCATCTTTTGCATGCGCGACCCCAAAAGCGACGCTCTGACAGGTCGTTTTGGTCTGGGCGCGGGTGTCGAGAGCATGGTCAAGTCATTTCACGTGGTGCTCAAGGCCGCCACGCCGGACTTGTTCACGGCAGTGTGCGTCAAGGGTGCCGACACCATGATTGGCGATGCCACCGAGGCGCGCATTATCGAACGTCTGCCGGCCTGGTATCGCAAGACCGTCAATGCCCCCACCTTTTTGCTGTTGCCGCTGATGATCAAGGGTAAGCCGTTCGGACTGATTTACGCGGACAAAGGGGAGAAGGGCGACCTTGCGCTGAATGAAAAAGAGCTGGCGCTGCTGCGCACGTTGCGCAACCAGGCAGTAATGGCATTCAAGCAGTCAAACTGATTTTCAGGGGGCGTTTGGGCCGCCGGACGGCGTTTTGCATTTGTCGATTGCCATAGGGTTGGCAGCCTCATTGGGCTGCCCAGCCGCCGTCCATATTCCATGCCGCACCGCGCACATTGTCGGCCGCCGGTGAGCAGAGGAACACGGCGAGTTCACCCAGTTCTGCCGGCGTGGTGAACTGCATGGACGGTTCTTTTTCGCCCAGCAGTTGCCGGGTGGCTTCCTCGTTGCTGATGCCCTGTGCCGAGGCCTTGGCATCAAGCTGTTTTTGCACCAGCGGCGTCAGCACCCAGCCGGGGCAGATGGCGTTGCAGGTGACGCCGCTGGTGGCATTTTCCAGGGCGGTCACCTTGGTCAGCCCGATCAGGCCGTGTTTGGCCGCCACGTAGGCTGATTTTTCAGCGGATGCGACCAGACCGTGAACGGAGGCGATGTTGATGATGCGTCCCCACCCCTTGCCGTGTTTGGCGGCCCGCATGGCGGGCAGGGCCAGCCGCGTGGTGTGAAAGGCGCTGCTCATGTTGATGGCGATGATGCTGTCCCAGCGCTCAACCGGGAAATTCTCGATCCGCGCCACGTGCTGGATACCGGCGTTGTTCACCAGAATGTCGACGTGGCCAAATCGGGCGGCAGCGAACTTCATCATGTCTTCGATGTCCGCCGTCCGGCTCATGTCGGCCCCGTGGTAGGCCACCTGCACGCCCAGGGCCGCCACCTCGGCCTTTGGACCATCGACATCGCCAAAACCGTTGAGGACAAGGTTGGCGCCCTGCCGGGCCAGGGCCTTGGCGATGCCGAGGCCGATGCCGCTGGTGGAGCCGGTGACGAGGGCTGTTTTGCCTTTTAGCATGGTATTTCTCCGCGAATGGACAGTAGGGCGCTTTGATTGCATTAGGATGCGGTGATGGCGATGGCCACCCGCACGTCGACAACATTGTCAAAGTCAAAGTTTATTGCACCATGTCCGAACCCGAGCTGAATTATGTCCTGTGCCCTGACGCCGCTGGCGGGCATCGCATGGCCTATTGGCAGTGGGGCAATCCGCAAAGCACCCACGTAGTGATCTGTGTTCATGGTCTTTCGCGCCAGGGGCGTGACTTTGACGTGCTGGCGCGCGCTTTGTGCTTGAAAGCGGGCGACAACATTCGCGTGGTATGTCCGGACGTGGCGGGGCGGGGCAAAAGCGATTGGCTGAAGGACCCGATGGCCTACCTGATACCCAATTACGCTGCCGACATGCTGATTCTGCTGGCGCAACTCAAACCGGTCACGCTGGACTGGGTGGGCACCAGCATGGGCGGCCTGATCGGCATGGTGCTGTGTGCGCAGCCGGGCCTGACACCGCCCGTGCGGCGGCTGGTGCTCAATGACGTCGGCCCCGCCCTTCAGTGGCAGGCCTTGCAGCGCATTGGCGAATACCTTGGCCGGCCAGACCGGTTTGCTTCGGTGCAGCAGGCGGCGAACGCCCTGCGGGTGATCTGCGCCAGCTTCGGACCGCACACGGATGCGCAGTGGCTGGAGCTGTCGCGTCACATGGTCAGGCCGGTGGACGCCGCCGCCGGCAGCGTGACGCTGCATTACGATCCGGCCATCGCGTTGGCATTTCGTGCCATGACCCGGGAGTCGGTGGCGCAGAGCGACGCCCTGCTGTGGCACTTGTACGACAGCATCCGCGCCGAAACCCTGTTGACGCGCGGCGCCCAGTCGGACCTGCTGACGCGCGAGACCGCGCTGGCCATGACGCAGCGCGGCCCGAAGGCGCGGCTGGTGGAGTTTGCAGGGGTCGGCCATGCGCCCACCTTCATCCCGGACGATCAGGTGCAGAAGGTGACGTCCTTCCTTCTCGATTAGACACGGGGCGACTTCCGGATGAAAAGTGTTCCTGTCGGCTCCACGGCGTCGGCACCCGTATCGCCGCAACTCACGCAACTGATGGTCGCCACGGCGCAGAGCCTGCCGGAGCAGGCCCATGCGTTGACGCGTGCGCGCGCCTTTGCCGAGCCGCTGCTGGCGGGCGAAACGCTGGACACCGGTGAAAATGTTCTGGCGCATGCCGATGCGGTGGCTGCCATTCTCAAGTCCATTGGCGGCTCCGAGGCGATGCAGGCGGCCAGCTATCTGGTGTACACCTGTGATCATCTGAACAAGCCGCAGGAGGTGATTGCCAAAGCCTTTGGCGACAACTTTGCAGCGCTGGCTCTGGAAACCACCAAGCTGGTGCGGGTGCAGCGGCAGGCGCGTCGGACGCAGCTCGCCGGTGCGCGGGCGTCGACGGCAATTCCCATGGCCCAGACTGCCGCCGCGCAGACCGAGAATGTGCGCAAGATGCTGCTGGCGTTCTCGCGCGACCTGCGCGTCGTGATGTTGCGCCTGGCCTCGCGCCTGCAAACGCTGCGTTTCCTTGCAGCCAGCAAGCTGCCGGTGCCGGCGGGTCTGGCGCGCGAGGCATTGCTGGTGTTTGCCCCGCTGGCCAACCGCCTGGGCATCCGCGACATCAAGTGGGAGATGGAAGACCTGGCCTTTCGTTTTCTGGAGCCTGACACTTACCGGAAAGTGGCTCGCCTGCTGGACGAAAAACGCTCCGAACGCGAAGCCCAGGTCGAGCAGTTGCGCACCGGGCTGGAGGCCGAACTGAAAACACAGGGCATCGCGGCCAGCGTGCAGGGACGGCCCAAACACATCTACAGCATCGTTAAAAAGATGCGTGGCAAGTCGCTGGGGTTCGAGCAGGTGTACGACCTCCGGGCGTTGCGCATTGTGGTGGCGAGCATTCCCGACTGCTATGCCGCCCTGAGCTGGGTACACAGCCGGTTCGCTCCCATCGCGCAGGAGTTTGACGACTACATCGCCAAGCCCAAGGTCAATGGCTACCAGTCACTGCACACCGTGGTGCGCGACCAGGCCGGGTTGCCGATCGAGATCCAGATCCGCACGCAGGCCATGCATGAGCATGCCGAACACGGTGTGGCGGCACACTGGGCCTACAAGGAGGCCGGCGTCAAAGGTTACTCGGGTGTATCGGCCAGCGGCGCCTATGACGCCAAAATTGCGGTATTGCGCCAGTTGCTGGCGTGGGAGCGCGATCTCTCGGGTCCGGCGGAGCGGGGCCTCCTGGACGACCGGATTTATGTCCTGACGCCGGAGGCGGCCATCGTCGAGCTGCCGCAAGGTGCTACGGTCGTGGATTTCGCCTACAGCGTGCATACCGACCTGGGACATCGCTGCCGTGGTGCGCGGGTGGATGGCGTCATGGTGCCGCTGAACACGCCGCTTGAAAACGGGCAAACGGTGGAAATTTCGGCGGCCAGGGAGGGGGGGCCGTCGCGTGACTGGCTCAATGCCGAGCTGGGGTACCTGGTCAGCCACCGGGCCCGGGCCAAGGTGCGGGCCTGGTTCAATGCGCTGGCCCTGCACGAGACGGTGGCAAAAGGCCGGGAGGCGGTTGAAAAGCTGCTGCAGCGCGAGGGCAAGACCGCGCTCAAACTCCATGATCTGGCCGCGCAGCTCGGGTTCAACTCGGCCGACGACCTGTTTGAAGTGGTCGGCAAGGACGAGTTTTCCCTGCGCAACATCGAAATGGTGCTGCGCCCGCCCGAGCCAACGTTATCTGACGATGACTACCTGCCGCTGAA
>DIVK01000068.1 GCA_002422455.1 Rhodoferax sp. UBA6134 | reverse complement strand
CATGCAGGTAGCCGGGCATCAGGCCGACGCCGCGCATCCATATCTCGCCGCGCTCGCCAGCGGGCAGCTCGCTGCCTTCGCTGTCAACGATGCGCAGCTCCGCCCCCTGCACCGGGTAACCGGCCGAGGTGTCATCGCGGGCCACGCCGCGCGGGGTCAGGCACAGCGCGCCGGCGTATTCCGACATGCCGTAGCCGTGGTGCAGCGGCTGGCCAAAGCGGGCTTCGACCGCCCGCTTGAGCGCCAGGTCCAGCGGTGCGGCCCCGGTGTAGACATAGCGCAGCCGGGGGCAGTTCGGCCTGGCGATGCCGGCCTCGTCCAGCCAGGCCAGCAGGCGCGTGAACATGGCGGGCGGCCCTTGCAGGTTGGACACGCCCAGGCGAGCCAGCGCATCGAACACGTCCACAGGGTCGAAGTGACTGCGCATCACGAGACTCGCGCCGGCATGGAGCGAGGCCATCAGCACCGTGCCCAGACCGAAAATGTGCGTCATCGGCACATAGGCGTAAGACAGGTCGTCCGGCCCCAGGCCCCGCGAAACGGCGGACAGGCGCGCAAACTGCAGCAGCCCGGCATGGGTCACCAGCACACCTTTGGGCGCGCCGGTGGTGCCGGAAGTAAAGATGACTGCCGCCACGCGCGGCACCAGCTCGCCCTGCTCGGCCTGCGCTTCGGTCCGCACCGGGCTGCGCTGCAAAGCCGCAATGGCGGAAGCCCGTGCACCGACGCGCGCGGCATGCTGCTGCGCCGCCGGCGACACGCCCGTGGTGAAGTAAGTCACGCGCGGGTCGGCCTTGTCGACAAAAGCCTTGATCTCGCCGGGCGACATGCGGGCATTGACGCCGCAGGACCAGGCGCCCACGCGGCTGCAGGCCAGGATCAGCGCCACATGCTCGGGGCAGTTTTCGGCCACGATCATGACCCGGTCGCCGGGCAGCACGCCGTCGGCGCGCAATTCCTGCGTCAGCAACTCGACCCAGGCGCCCAGCGCGGCGTAGCTCAGGCTCGCATCGGGCAGGATCAGGAACGGCCGCTCGGGAGAGTCCTGCAGGCGCTGCTCAAACAGGGAATGGATACGGGGATCGATCATGCAATATTTCGCAGGGTAAAAGACAAAAAAAGCAAAAAAATTCGCGGGTCATCGCAGCCCGGCTCAACACGGTTTAACGTACTTGAAGGTGCCCATGGCCTTGGCCACGGTATCGCCGGCCTCATCCTCGACGCGCGCCTCGCAAAAACACACCGAGCGCCCGCCACCCACCGCCGTACCGTGCGCCACCAGGCGCCCGCGCCCCGGCTTGAGAAAGCTGGTGGACATGTCGATGGTAACCACGGCCCGCTGAAAATCGGACTTGGAGAGCGCGGCGCTGGACATGGAGACATCGAGCAGGGTCATGATCACGCCGCCGTGCGTGGCGGCAAAATTATTGGTCAACTCGCCCCGGGTCTCCAGCACGACGCGGGCCCGCCCCGCCTCGCAGAATTCCCGCCGCAGACCCAGCAAGCCGTTGAAAGGGACTTGGGAAAACAGGGTTGACGTATCGACCAAGGGCATGGCTGCTTCAGCGTTCGTCGCACCGGCCCCGGTGCCGGCCACTACCTGGCCTTCCCGCCCGTCTGCCTTGTTCATTGCCTCAAATCTCCTGACGTGTCGCGTACCGTGTGGTCCGCAAAAGCGGGGAATCTTCGCCGAAACCGGGGAAATCAACAATCTGCGAATTCAGTACCAAAGCTTCTGAATTTCCGAATACTCAAGGGAAGTTCCCTGCAAAGACTCAATCCGCACCGAAGGCTGAGCCGGCTTTGCGTTAGCATGGCGCGATGCAATTCGACCTGACCGACCTGCGGCTTTTTGTATCGACCGCCGATGAAGGCAACATGACCCGCGCCGCGCAGCGCCAGCACTTGTCGCTGGCAGCGGCCAGCGCCCGCATCAAGGCGCTGGAAGCCCAATGCGGCCTGAGCCTGTTCTATCGCGAGGCCAGAGGCGTGCGGCTGACACCACCCGGTGAAGCTTTTTTGTACCATGCACGCGGCGTGCTGCGGCAAGCCGAGCTGTTGCGCAGCGACCTGCAGGAATACGGCGGCGGACTGCGCGGGCATTTGCGGGTGTTTGCCAACACCACGGCGGTAACGGATTTCCTGCCGGAAATCCTGCCCGGCTTTTTGTCGGCCCACCCCAAGATCAACATCGACCTGCAGGAACGACCGAACGCCGAAATTGCGCACGGCGTGCTCGACGGCCGGGCCGACATCGGCATCGTGGCCGGCCGGGTCGATACGCTGGGCCTGCAGGCAATTCACTTCAGCACCGACCGCCTGGTGCTGGTCACCGCGAAAAACCACCGCTTCGCACGGCGAAAAAAAATAGCCTTTGCCGACACGCTGGACGAAGACGCCGTGGGCATGCACCACGGCAGCACCTTGCAAACCTTTCTGGCCCAGGTCGTGGACGCCCTGGGCAAACCGATGAAGCTGCGCATCCAGCTCTCCAGCTTTGACGCGATGTGCCGCATGATCGGCGCCGGCGTCGGCGTCGGCATCGTGCCGGAGTCCGCCGCGCGGCGCAACCAGGCCGACACCGGCACCGCGCTGGTCGAACTGCTCGACCCCTGGAGTGTGCGCGAGCGTTTCATCCTGGTGCGCAAACGCGAAGCCCTGCCGCACTACGCCGAGGCGCTGATCGAAACGCTGTGCGCCCACTACCGGGCCTAGCGGAATTTGCTGAAGTCGGGCTTGCGCTTTTCCAGGAAGGCGTTGGCGCCTTCCTGCTGCTCGCCGGTGGTGAAGTAGTTGGGTGCCACTTCCTGAATCAGGTCGTTCATGTCCCGGCCCATGATCGGCGCCATGTGGTGG
>DIVK01000109.1:11342-28024 GCA_002422455.1 Rhodoferax sp. UBA6134 | reverse complement strand
CGCGCTTCGCTCGCAATGACAGCCTATGGCGGACGCTTACTTCAGCACAACCCTGGTCCAGCGCGCCACCCACGCAGCTCCCTGGCTGGCGATCACCTGCGCGACCGGGGCTTCGAAGGCGGCTGGCTCGGCGGCGTGGCGTATCACCTCGGCGCGCGCGGTGCCGGCCTGCGCCGGGTACATCCACATCTCGGTTTGCAGCGCTTGCTGCACCGGCCCGGAGCGCATGAAATCGACGAACTTCAGGGCGGCTTCACGTTGGCGGCCGCCCTTGACCAGGCCCACACCCTCCACCTGGCGAAACACGCCGCCCTTGAGATTCAGGCTGGCGGTGGGCGACTCTTGTGTCTTGTCCTTGCTGTAAAACACCTCGGCCGCCGGGCTGGTGGCGTAGCTCACCACCAACGGGTAAGCGCCCTTGTTACGGGCAAAGTCGGTGTAATAGGCCTCGCTCCAGCCCTTCACCACTTTCAGGCCGTTGCCACGCATCTGTGCCCACCAAGCGAAGGCGCCCTCTTCACCCATGCCTGAGATGGTGGCCAGCAAAAAGGCATAGCCGGTGCTGCTGGTGGCCGGGTTGGGCGTGACCAGCCAGCCCNNGCCGCCTTGTCGTAGTTCAGGGTGACAAAACCATAGTCCACGGCGGCCAGCGCCGGGCCCAGGTTGGCGTCAGAAGCAGTTGCAGTTTGCGGCAAGCTAGGCTCCAGCACACCAGCCGCGAGCGCCTTGCCGACCAGGGTGTTGTCGATGCCAAACACCACATCGGCCACGGGTTGGGCGCGCGTCAGAATCAGTTTATTGAGCATCTCACCGGCATCGCCACCCTTGATGATCGCCAGCTTGATGCCGTTTTCCGCCTCGAACTGCGCCAGCAGGGGTTTGGGCAAGGCAAACGAACTGTGCACCATGACGCGCAACTCATCAGCCGCAAGGGTTGGCGTGGCCACAAAACAAGTGGCCAGCGCAGCGGCGGCAAGGGTAAACAGACGACGGTTCATGGCAAAGCCCCTAAATGCACCAGCGCAAGGGGCGCTGGGCAAGAGGCATTACCGGCAGGCGGCAGAGCTCGGGTCCTCACGCTCCCTACGCTGGCATGATCCAGATCAGGTGTGGGGACTGTCTCAGCCCGTGTTGTCACGGACACCCCCGGCGAGCGGCAAATTTTAAGCGTACAGCAGAGTCCATCCTTGGCGCCCGGATGAAGCCGGGTGTGATGCCGCACAGGCGCAACATCTGTCGCATTTTTTTTGCGACACCTGTCGCACTGCGACAGCCCTGCGTCGCTGGTCTGCAACACAAACACTTGCCCCATTCAAGCGCTCGCCCCAATGAAACCAGCTCAAAACCGGGCGCGGCATTGGCCAGCAAGACAACTGGCACGCGCTTTGCAATGCATTGCCCACCAACACCAAGAACTATCGCATGTCCACTGCCCCTTCCAATCAAGCGCCCTGCATCGGCATCATCGCCAACCCGGTGTCGGCGCGCGACATACGGCGCATCGTGGCCAACGCGGGCAACCTGCAAATCACCGACCGGGTCAGCATGCTGCTGCGGGTGCTGGGCGCGGCCGGCAGTGTGGGCGTGGGACGGGCGCTGATGATGCCCGACAACGGGGGCGTGAGTGCCATGCTGATCCGCGCCATGGCACGCGAGCATGAGTTGCAACACGCTTTTCCCAAGCTGGAGTTCCTTGACATGGCACCCACCACCACGGTCAATGACACCTTCAAGGCGGCCCGCATGCTGATGGATGCGGGCGTGAAAGTCATTGTGGTGCTGGGCGGCGACGGCACCCACCGCGCAGTGGTGCGCGAATGCCGCAACATTCCGATTGCCGGCATGTCCACCGGCACCAATAACGCGTTTCCGGAACTGCGCGAACCCACGATCACCGGCCTGGCGGTGGGCCTGTACGCCACCGGCCAGTTCAGTGCAGCGCAGGCCCTGGTGCGAAACAAATTGCTCGAAGTGTCCATCAACGAAGGCGAACGCCGTGACATCGCGCTGGTCGACACGGTGATCTCCAGCGATCGTTTTATCGGATCGCGCGCCTTGTGGAAGATGGACAGCCTGAGCGCTGTGTACTTGAGCTTTGCCGAGCCGCAGGCACTGGGGCTGTCCTCCATTGGCGGCCTGCTGCAGCCGGTCAGCCGACAGGCTCCCGGCGGGCTGGCCATCCATTTGTCCGACGACCCGGCGCTGCGCCGCCTGCAATTGATGGCGCCCATTGCCCCCGGCATGGTGCGCCCGGTGGGCATTGCGCGCTGGGAAACCATGCCTGCCAACCAGCCATTCATGGTGGCGCAGCGCGCCGGTGTGGTGGCGCTGGACGGCGAGCGCGAGCTGACATTTGATTCGGGCGACCGCGTGCAGATCACGTTGCGCGAAGACGCTTTCCCCACGGTGGACGTGGCCGCTTGTCTGCAGCTTGCTGCAGACAAGGGCCTGTTCCGCCATTTTTCCCAGCAACCCTAGACAGGAGACAACAACATGGCTGATTCCAACCCCTTTCCCTTAGCTAAGGACGAATTGCTCGCGTGTTACCGCACGATGCGCACCATCCGCGAGTTTGAAGACCGGCTGCATGTGGACTTCAGCCGCGGCGACATTCCCGGCTTTGTGCACTTGTACGCAGGCGAAGAAGCCACCGCCGTGGGCATCATGAGCCATCTGGGCGACGGCGACCGCATTGCCTCCACGCACCGCGGTCACGGCCATTGCATCGCCAAAGGGGTTGACGTGGTGGCCATGATGAAAGAGATTTATGGCCGCAAAGGCGGCTGCGGCAACGGCAAGGGCGGCTCGATGCACATCGCCGACCTGTCCAAGGGCATGATGGGCGCCAACGGCATTCTGGGTGCCGGTGCACCGCTGGTCTGCGGTGCCGCGCTGGCGGCCAAGTACCGCAAAAAAAACGAGGTGGCGATCTGCTTTGTGGGCGACGGCGCCTCCAACCAGGGCACTTTTCTGGAAAGCCTGAACCTGGCCGCCGTGTGGAATTTGCCGGTGATCTTTGTGGTGGAGAACAACGGTTACGCCGAGTCCACCTCGCGCGACTACGCCACGGCGGTCAACAGCTATGTGGACCGTGCCTCAGGCTTTGGCCTGCCCGGCATCACCGTGGATGGCACCGACTTCTTTGCCGTCTACGAGGCCGCTGGCGAGGTGATCAAGCGCGCCCGCGAAGGGGGCGGCCCGTCGCTGCTTGAATGCAAGATGGTGCGTTTTCACGGCCACTTTGAAGGCGACGCGCAAACCTACCGTGCGCCCGGCGAGATGGAAGACAACCGCGCCAACCACGACTGCCTGAAGATCTTCAACACCCATGTCACCTCGACCCAGGTCATTGACGCCGCAGAACTGCAAGCCATCGACACCAGCGTGCTGGCCTTGATCGACGACGCGGTGGTGCAGGCCAAGGCAGCGCCGCTGCCTACGCTGGCTGACTTGACCACGGATGTCTATGTCACTTATTAATCAGTTGGGGTCAGAGCACGTCGCTTTGCGAGTGGTCTGACCCGCAAGGTTTCACGTTTAGTTGGAGTCAGAGCACATCGCTGCGCGAGTGGTCTGACTCGCAAGGTTTCAAATAACTCCGGAGAACAACATGGCACGAAAACTCAGTATGAAACAGGCGGTCAATGAAGCCATTGATCAGGAAATGTCACGCGATCCCAGCGTGATCATGATGGGCGAGGACATTGTGGGCGGCGCTGGCTGCGAGGGTGAAGAAGACGCCTGGGGCGGTGTGCTGGGTGTCACCAAAGGCTTGTACGCCAAACATGGCGACCGCCTGCTCGACACACCGCTGTCCGAGAGCGCCTATGTGGGTGCGGCCATTGGCGCCGCGGCTTGCGGCATGCGCCCGATTGCCGAGCTGATGTTCATCGACTTCATGGGGGTGTGTTTTGACCAGATCTTCAACCAGGCGGCCAAGTTCCGCTACATGTTCGGCGGCAAGGCCGAAACCCCGGTGGTGATCCGCGCCATGGTCGGTGCCGGTTTCCGTGCTGCGGCCCAGCACAGCCAGATGCTCACCCCGCTGTTCACGCACATTCCGGGCCTGAAAGTGGTGTGCCCGAGCACACCCTATGACACCAANNGGCTCGTATGCCATTCCGCTGGGCGAGGCCAACGTGGTGCGCGAAGGCAAACACTGCTCCATCGTCACCTACGGCCTGATGGTGCACCGCGCGCTCGACGCCGCAGCCACGCTGGCCAAGGAAGGTATCGAGGTGGAAATTGTCGACCTGCGCACCTTGTCGCCACTGGACCTCGACACCGTGCTCGACAGTGTCACCAAGACCGGTCGCCTGGTCTGTGTCGATGAAGCCAGCCCGCGCTGCAACATCGGCACCGACATTGCGGCCCAGGTCTGCATGCACGCCTTTGGCGCGCTCAAAGCGCAAATCGAGCAGGTGTCGCCGCCGCATGTACCCGTGCCGTTTTCACCCACACTCGAAGACCTGTACATCCCATCAAGCGCGCAGGTGGCCGATGCGGTGCGCCGCACCTTCAAGGGAGGAAAACACTGATGGCTGCCATCACGCCGCTCATCATGCCCAAGTGGGGCTTGTCGATGAAGGAAGGCACGGTCAACGCCTGGCTGGTGGACGTGGGCACCCAAATCACCGTGGGCATGCCGATTCTGGACGTGGAAACCGACAAAATTTCCAATGCGGTCGAGGCGCCCGATGCAGGCCTGCTGCGCCGCAAGGTGGCCGCCGAAGGCGAGGTGTTGCCGGTGAAGGCGCTGCTGGGCGTACTGGCCGACGAGGACGTCAGTGAGGCCGACATCGACGCCTTCGTTGCCGCCTTTGTCACGCCCGGCGCCGATGCGGACGACAACGAGGATGCCGCCCCGGCCTACCACTACGCCGACGTTGACGGCCTGCGCATCCGTTATGCACGACGCGGCAAGACCGAGGGCACGCCGGTGCTGTTCATCCACGGCTTTGGTGGTGATCTGGACAACTGGTTGTTCAATATTGATGCCATGGGTGAGAAGCACCCGGTGATCGCACTCGACCTGCCGGGCCATGGCCAGTCCGCCGTCCAGCTGCCGGGTACCAGCTTGCAAGCGTTGGCCGACTTTGTGGGTCGCTTCATGGACGTGCTTGAGGTGCCGCAGGCGCACCTGGTGGGGCACTCGGTGGGCGGAGCCATTGCCGCACAAATGGCGCTGTCGCAGCCGCAGCGGGTGGCCAGCCTGAGCCTGATCGACAGCGCCGGCTTCGGCCCGGACATCAACACGGGCTACACCGCTGGCTTTACCCGCGCCGCGTCCCGGCGTGACCTGAAACCGGTGCTGGAGCTGCTGTTCAAGGACCCCGCGCTGGTCAGCCGGCAAATGGTCGATGACGTGCTCAAGTACAAGCGCCTTGACGGTGTGACCGAATTGCTGACCAGCTTGAACGACGGCCTGTTCAAGGACGGCCAGCAGGTGGCGCAACCCGGCCTGGCGCTGGCGGGCGCCGGCAAACCGGTGCTGATGGTGTGGGGCCAGGACGACCAGATCGTGCCCGCCGCCCACGCTGCCAACGCCCCGCCCGGCGCCACGGTCGAGCTGTTCGAGGGCGTCGGCCACATGGCGCAAATGGAGCGCGCGGGCGACGTCAACCGTTTGATCTTGCGGCATATCAGTGATTGACACCGGACTTGCCGATGCGGTGCACAGTACAGCCGTCCAACCCCGTTGGACGCATTTGCTGTGCCCGCCTGCGGCACTTGACGAAGACCCTGAAATGCAATGGCTCGATGCTGCACTGGAAGGCCAGGCGACCGCCGCCCTCTGGACCGGCGCGCCCGCGCTGGTGGCGCCGCTGTCTTACCGCCGACATGCCCAGCTCCAGGCGGCCTGTGACGCGTCAAAAGCACGTGGCTGGCCGGTGCGCCTGCGTCGCTCGGGTGGTGGCGTGGTGTCGCAGGGGCCGGGCATTCTCAACATCACCCTGGCCTACCCCTGCGCGGGGGCGGCGGGTGATATGGCTGAGCCGGTGTATGCCCACCTGTGCGAACTGCTAGGCCGCGCACTGGCCGGATTGGGCATTGAAGCACAGGCGCGCCCTGTGCAAGGTTCGTTTTGCGACGGTCGCTTTAACCTGGCGGTCAACCACCAAAGTGTCTATCGCAAAATTGCCGGCACCGCCCAATACTGGCGTCGCGCCAGCGGTCGCCAGGCGGTGCTGGCACACGCCCTGCTGATCGTTGATGCCGACCCGGCGCACTTAAGCGCACAAGCCAACCAGTTTGAAGACGCGCTGGCCAGTGGCCGCCATTATGATGCCCATGCCCTGACCAGCGTGGCGCAGTGTTGGCAACAAGCCCATCCGGGCAGTCGTGACGCCACCGACCTGATGGCCGCCGTGCGGCAAGAACTGACGCACTTGCTTCAGGCACAAGCGGCATGACGCCGACCCGCACACCCTCAACAGATTTCAACCCACCAGGAGAACCCCATGGTTTTACTTGAATTTTCGATCGCTCCCGCTGGTAAAGGCGTCAGCGTGAGCCCGTTTGTGGCGCGCGCGCTCGACATCATCGACACCAGTGGTCTGCCCTACCAGCTCACGCCCATGGGCACCATCCTGGAAGGCGAGTGGGACGAGGTGATGGCGGTGGTCACCGCCTGCTACCAGGCGCTGCGGGTGGACTGCGAGCGCATCGGCGTCAACATCAAGATCGACGCACGCGCCGGTGAAGGGGGTCGCCTGAAAGCAAAGCTGGATTCTGTGCAAGCCAAGCTGGGGCGCAAGCTGTCGACCGGCACCTGAAACAGCTTGGCGACCGGGGCTACTGCTGCGTTGGCGACACGATTTGGTAGCGCTTCATCTGGCGGTACACGGTGGCGCGACAGATGCCCAGCTCGGTGGCAGCGGCGGTCACGTTCCAGCGGTGTTTGCGCAGGGCTTGCAACAAGCTTTGGGCCTGCTGCAGACCGGCTGACAGATCGGATGGCAGCAGCACATTGACCGGCTCCGTGGACCGTGGCAGTGCGGGTGGAACAAATTCAGCCAGGCCGCCTTCGGCCTGTAATTCGTTCGGCAGGTGGTGCGGTTCGATGTAGCCGTCATCACAAAGGGCCAGTGCGAAGCGGATGGTGTTGCGCAACTGGCGGATGTTGCCCGGCCAGGCTAAATTGAACAAGATGTCTTGCGCCGCCTCTGACAACTCGGCCTGCACGCCGATTTGCTGGCCCTCCTGCTGGAGCACACGCGCCATCACAAACGCCTTGTCGGCACGCAGGCGCAGCGGCGGCAAGTGCAGCGTGGCTCCGCACAGGCGGTAATACAGGTCTTCACGAAAAACGCCCTCGGCAATCAGGCGGCGCAGGTCGCGGTGCGATGCCGCCACCACCGTCAGCTTGACCGGCAAAGGGGTTTGCGCGCCCAGCGGCATCACCTCGCCCTCGGACAGCGCGCGCAGCAAGCGGGTCTGCAGACTCAAAGGCATGTCGCCAATTTCGTCCAGAAACAGCGTGCCGCCATCGGCCTGCAACATCAGCCCGGGCGCCCCCTTGCTGCGCCCGCCGGTAAAACTGCCCGCCGTGTAGCCAAACAGCTCACTTTCGATCAGAGACTCCGGAATCGACGCGCAGTTGACCGCCACAAAGGCTTTTTTGGCGCGCTGGCTCGACGTGTGCAGGGCGCGCGCAACAAGCTCCTTGCCCGTGCCGGTTTCGCCATGCAGCAGAATGTTGACCTGTTTGTTGACCAGGCGTTTGGCCTGCTCCAGCAGGCGGCGCATGGTAGGGTCGTCGCCCGCCAGCTGGTCCAGTGCCGGGCAATCGACCTGCATGGGGGTGACCGCAGCCGGGTGCAGCGCCCGGCTGCTGTGGCGCGGCGGCGTGGCCATGGCATAAAACAGCTCGTGTCGATGGGTGCTGAGCACGGTGCGCTCGCTGCTGAGCCCCGAGCGCGCCACACGCCAGATGTCGTCCATGCTGACCTTGAACACCGAGGTCAAGGGCTTGCCGACCAGCGGCATCGCCACACCGTCGTCGGACACCGCGGCCAGCATGTGGCGCGCGCCGCTGTTGGCGCCCACAATCTGGCCGTCGACATCAAAGGCCAACATACATTCGCCGCTCACGTCCACCAGTGCCCAGTCCACCCCCAGGCGCAAGATCCAGTGGCCGCTGAAATGGCGCATGAAATTGGCGTCCTCGACCATCTTGGCAAACATCACCGTCATGTGGCGCGCCAAATGCTGGCTGGGTTTTTCGCTGGGTGAGCTCAGCGCGGAAATGTCGAGCACGCCAATGAACTCGCCAGTCGGGTCGAACAAGGGCGCGGTGGTGCAGGTCAAGCCGATGTGGGTGGCATCAAAATGGTCGCCCTGGTGGCAGGTGAGCGGCGTGCGCTCGACGATGCAGGTGCCCACGCCGCAGGTACCCGCGTGCGACTCGCTCCAGTCGGCGCCCAGACACAGGCCCGAGCGCTTGAGCTCCCGGTCCCACTGGTCGTTGCCAATAAAGTCCACGGTAACCCCATGTGCATCGGTCAGCAGCAGCACATAACCCAGCGGCGCCACCCGTTTGTACAACTGCTCCATGCCGGCGCGCGCCACCCGCAGAAATGATTCGATCTGCTCCTGATGCTCGCGCAATTGCCAGTTGTCGAGCACGCGCGCGGGCTGGGTGCGCGTTGGGTCGAGCCCGTGCTCGCTGACGCAACGCGTCCAGGAGCGGGTAATCAAGGTATCGTCGCCAGCCATCGGCTGCAAAAAATTGCGCGATGTGCAGGCAAGCACCCGGTCGATATGACTTGTCACTGAGGCATGCATTGGTCTTGTCTCCTATGCCGTGTCAATGTAGCACCTAATGCAAGGTCTAAAAAGTCGTAGAAACCCGTGCCTATGGCCAAGTCAGGCGAAATTAATTGGAATCTGACCCCAATTATTTTCAACGGATTGCACAGCGCTTCATCCGGGTTACGGACGGCGACAGAGTCAACCGGTGAGGGTCTCCACCGCCAGAATCGCCGCCTGCAAACGTGCGTCACGCTGGCCGGCGACTTCGATATGGGGAACGTGTTTGGCTTGCAGGGCATGTTGTACCAAAGCGTGCACCAAGGCGCGCTCGACCTCACCGTCGCGCTGCAAACCATCGGACTGCCAGGGCAAATCAGCTTGCGGCACCAGCGTCAAGGCATAACGCGCGTGCAGCGCGTAGGCACAGTCAAACAACGAGCGGTCGCCAAAATAGTAGTCACTGTAAATCGCTGTGAGCAGCGGCGCACCATCGCAAAACACATAGCCACAAGACGCTTGAAGGGCCTGCGCAGCCACCTGCTCTTCCTGCTCGAACTGGGCCCGCATGATGGCCGCCTGCTCATCCGCTCTGGGGGTGCGGCCGTTCAGCTCGCAAAAGGAGCGTAAATGCTCGGGCACCCATAGCCCGCCAAAATGCGCCGCCAGGGCCCGCGCCAGCGTGGTTTTGCCGGTGCACTCGGCACCGATCAGGCAGATGCGTAAAGCGTCATTGCGAGGAGCGACCGCGACGCGGCAGTCCATGGGTTCAGTAGCCATGGATTGCTTCACTGCGTTCGCAATGACGATTCTTTTTCACATCATGCCTGCAAGCTTTGCAAGCCACCCAGATACGGCCGCAGCACTTCGGGCACGGTAACCGAGCCATCGGCGTTCTGGTAGTTTTCGAGCACCGCCACCAGGGTGCGGCCCACGGCCAGGCCGGAGCCGTTCAAGGTGTGCACCAGCTCGTTTTTGCCCTGGGCGTTCTTGAAACGGGCTTGCAGACGGCGTGCCTGGAAGGCTTCGCAGTTGCTCACCGAGCTGATCTCGCGGTAGGTGTTTTGCGCCGGCAGCCAGACCTCCAGGTCATAGGTCTTGCTGGCGCCAAAACCCATGTCACCGGTGCACAGGCTCATGACGCGGTAAGGCAAACCCAGCTTTTGCAGAATGGCTTCAGCGTGGCCGGTCATGACTTCAAGTGCTTCATAACTTTTGTCGGGGTGCACGATCTGCACCANNATCTCGACCTTGTCGAACTGGTGCTGGCGGATCAGACCGCGGGTGTCGCGACCGGCCGAACCGGCCTCGGACCGGAAACATGGGCTGTGACCGGTGAGCATGATGGGCAGCTCGCTTTCCGCCAACACCACATCACGGACAAAGTTGGTCAACGGCACTTCGGCCGTGGGAATCAAATACAGCGCGGTGTTGTCGGGCTGTTCCTCGCCCTCCTGGCCACCTTTTTTGGCGGCAAACAGATCACCCTCGAACTTGGGCAACTGGCCGGTGCCGCGCAGGGTGTCACCGTTGACGATGTAAGGCGTGTAGCACTCGGTGTAGCCGTGTTCCTGGGTTTGCACGTCCAGCATGAATTGGGCCAACGCGCGGTGCAGGCGCGCCACCGGGCCCTTCATCACGGTAAAACGCGCGCCGGTCAGCTTGACGCCCATGGCAAAGTCCAGGCCCAGGGGTTCGCCCACATCGACATGGTCCTTGATGGCAAAGTCGAACGCTCTGGGTGCGCCCCAGCTGCGCACCACCACGTTGCCATGCTCGTCGGCGCCCAGCGGCACGCTGTCGTTCGGCAGGTTGGGTACGGCCAGCAGCAGGGACTGCATCTCAAGCTGTATCTGGTCGAGCCGCTTGCTGGAGGTTTCCAGCTCATCCTTGATGCCCGCCACTTGCGCCATCACGGCGTCCACCTCGGCCGCACCGGCCGGGCCTTTGGCCTTGAGCTGGCCAATTTGCTTGCTGGCGCTGTTGCGCTGGGCCTGCAGCGCTTCAGTGCGGACCTGGATGGTCTTGCGCTCAGTCTCCAGCAGCGTGAACGCCGCCACGTCCAGAAAGGCTTGCGGGCTTTTGCGGGTTTCGAGGCGGGCCACCACTTGGGCCAGGTCTTTGCGCAGCAGGGTAATGTCTAACATGATGGTGAGCTTAAGTTGAATGGGGACCCGTCATTGCGAGGAACGAAGTGACTCGGCAATCCAGGAAATTTGTGACATGGATTGCTTCACTGCGTTCGCAATGACGGCTGTTGTTTTGCTTAATCAGCGTCATTCTGGTCCAGCCGCAAACCTTTGGGCAGCGGAAACTTGACACTCTCGGGGTCGCCGGGCATGCGCTGCACCGACAGTGCGCCCAGCGCTTTCAAACGCTCGATCACCTGGGTCACCAAGATCTCAGGGGCCGAAGCGCCTGCAGTCAAGCCGATTCGCTTACAGCCCTCAAACCATTGCGCTTGCAACTCGTCGGCACTGTCGACCATGTAGCCGGGCGTGCCCAGCTTGCGCGCCACTTCGGCCAGCCGATTGCTGTTGGAACTGGTGGGGCTGCCCACCACCACCACCACATCGACCTGCGGACTCATCAGCTTGACGGCGTCCTGGCGATTTTGCGTGGCGTAACAAATGTCTTGCTGTTTGGGCTCGCGCACATTGGGAAAACGCGCTTTGATGGCCGCCGCGATGGCGGCTGCGTCATCCACACTCAGGGTGGTTTGCGTGACCACCGCCAGTTTGTCGGTTTGCAGGGGCTGAACGCGTTCCACATCCGACACGTCTTCCACCAGGTGAATGCCGCGCTCCAACTGACCCATGGTGCCCTCCACCTCGGGATGGCCCTTGTGGCCGATCATGATGAATTCATAACCCTCTTTGGCCAGCTTGGCCACTTCGACGTGCACCTTGGTCACCAGCGGACAGGTGGCGTCAAAAATAAGAAAACCGCGCGCGGCGGCCTCCTGTTGCACGGCACGGCTCACCCCGTGGGCAGAAAACACCAGGGTGGCGCCCGCGGGCACATCGTCGAGCGCTTCGATGAAGATCGCGCCCTTAGCCTTCAGGTCGTTCACCACGAAGGTGTTGTGCACAATTTCGTGGCGCACATAGATGGGAGCACCAAACTTGGCCAACGCGCGCTCGACAATTTCAATGGCGCGGTCCACGCCGGCGCAAAAGCCGCGCGGCTCGGCCAGCAAGACTTCAAGGCTTGAGTTCGTGTTCATAACACCCCGATCAGCTGGACTTCAAACGTCACCGGCTGGCCAGCCAGCGGGTGGTTGAAGTCAAACAGCACCGCGTCGCCCTTGTGGTCGTTGCGAAAATCGACGATCACACCGGCAAACTCACCCTGGCCGTCNNGTCCATGAGCTCCTTGCGCGCCATCCACTGCATCATGTCGGGGCTGCGTGGGCCGAAAGCCTCGCCCGCTGCCAATTCAAAGCGGGTGCGGCTCCCCTCGGCCAGGCCCATCAGGTGCGCCTCCAGCGCCGGCGAGAGCTCTCCGGTTCCCAGGGTCAGCGTGGCCGGGGCCGACGCAAAGGTATTGACCACGTCACCGGCAGGGCCGCTCAGGCGGTAATGCAGGGTCAGGAAAGAACCGGTTTGAACGGTGGGGCAAGAGGTCGTCATGAAGTTCCTGTGAATTCTGTAATGCCCCCGAAGTCGAAACCGGTGAGGGGCTGGCATAAACTGCAGCCAATTGTAAAAGCCTGCACCATGCCCCTCAAAGACCTGCCCCCCGATGCCCGCCCGCGCGAAAAGATGCTGGCCCGCGGCCCTGGCGCTTTAAGCGACGTGGAACTGCTGGCGCTGCTACTGCGCACCGGCATCAAGGGCAAGGGCGTGTTTCAACTGGCGCGCGAACTGCTTGACATCAAGCCCGGCGCCGACGGCCAGAACGGCTTTGACGGCATTGCCGGGTTGCTCAACGCCACTGCCGAAGACCTCAAACCGGTCAAGGGCTTGGGCCCGGCCAAACGCTCCGAACTGCTGGCGGTGCTGGAGCTGGCGCGCCGCGCCCTTTCGCAGCGACTGCAGGAGCGCACCGTGTTTGCCACACCTGACGCGGTCAAGCAATTTTTGCAACTGAAGCTCGCAGCTCGGCAGCAGGAGGTGTTTGCGGTGCTGTTCCTGGACGTGCAGAACCGGCTGTTGTCTTATGACGAAATGTTTCAGGGCACCTTGACCCAAACCAGCGTTTACCCGCGTGAAGTGGTATTGCGTGCGCTCAAACACCAGGCCGCCGCCGTGGTGCTGTCGCACAACCACCCCAGCGGCTCGGTGCAGCCCTCAAGAGCCGACGAGATGCTGACGCAAACCCTCAAGACCACCTTGGCACTGATCGATGTGCGCGTGCTCGACCACGTCATCGTGGCCCCGGGCGAGGCGCTGAGCATGGCCGAACGGGGCTTGTTGTGACAGCGGTCAAGGTCAAGGCCCTGGGCGACCTGAAAGTGGTCAAGCGTGCCATCGCCGAGCGAGCCCAACAGCGCGCCCTGCAGGCCAGCCAGCAAGTCAAGGCGGTCCAGCAAGCGGCCAGCGACAAGGATTTGTTCGTGCGGGCCGCGGGTGCCGTCAAGCCGCTGCCCGACAAGCGCAAACTGCACCACAAACCCGCGCCCAAGATGCCGCAGGCGATGCAATACCAGCGTGATGAAAAAGCGGTGCTGAAGGAGGCCATCAGTGACGAGTTTGATGTTTCCACGCTGCTCGAAACCGACGAACACCTGAGCTTTCGCCGCCCCGGCATCGGCACTGACGTGACGCGCAAGCTGCGCCGTGGCGACTGGTCCATCCAGCGCCAGCTGGACCTGCACGGCCTGCGCCGCGACGACGCGCGCGAAGCCCTGAGCATCTTCATCCGGGAGGCGCACAAGCAAGGCATTCGCTGTGTGCGCGTGGTGCATGGCAAAGGCCTGGGCTCACCGGGCAAGGCGCCTGTTCTGAAAAGCCGGGTGCACAGCTGGCTGGTGCAAAAAAACGAGGTGCTGGCCTTTGTGCAAGCCAAACCAGCCGATGGTGGCGCCGGGGCCCTGGTGGTGCTGTTGATGGCGTCTAAAGCCTGAGCGCAAAAAATAAGCTTAGATACGAAAAAACCCTGAAGCATTTCTGCTTCAGGGTTGTTCGTTTGGTGCGGCTGGCAGGAATTGAACCCACGACCCTCTGGTTCGTAGCCAGATACTCTATCCAACTGAGCTACAGCCGCTAAGCTGTGTATTCTAGCAAGGAAAAATGGCCGTTTCGCCGATTTCCATGTTCATGAAGCAGAAAAACTTGGCATTTTTTGCGCTTCAGCCTGATTGCGCATCCAGTCCGCCGTCTGGAAAAACGACTTGTTCAGGCGCTCGTGCAACTCCGGGGGTACCCCGGTCTCGGTCATGGCCTGATCCATACACGCCAGCCACTGGTCGCGCTCCACCAGGCCAATCTTGAACGGCATGTGACGCGCCTTCAGGCGCGGGTGGCCAAAACGGTCGGTGAAGTACTGCGGGCCGCCGAGCCAGCCACACAAGAACCAGAACAGCTTGTGCCGCGCGTCGTCCAGCACCGAGCCGTGCACCACCCGCAACTCGGCGTACTGAGGCTCCAGGTCCATCAGGTCATAAAAACGGTCAACCAGGGCCTGGACACGGGCTTCGCCACCGATCCACGCGAAGGGTGTCTCAAAAGCGGGTTTTTCTTCAATGTTCATATCAAGCGTCGCTATAAAAAACTAACATCACTGCGCCGCATTGCGCAGCGTCTGCACCACCGGACGACTCAAGACCTCGCGCAGGCCCCACCAGCCTGCCGCGAGCGCCAGCACGGCACCGGCCAGCGAGCCCAAGAGCGGCACCCACAGCGACACCACCCAGTCGAATTCAAACACGTAGCGCGCCAACGCCCAACCCACCGCACTGGCCACAATGGATGCCAAAAACCCCGCCAACAGGCCAACGCCGGCCAGCTCGATGCGCTGCACCTGGCGCAACAGGCTGGCGCGTGCACCGACGGCGCGCATGATGGCAAATTCGCGGGCGCGCTCCTCACGCGTGGCGGTCACGGCGGCAAACAACACCACCAGGCCAGCGGCCAGGGCAAAGGCAAACAAAAACTCCACCGCGCCAATCACCTGGTCGAGCACGCGCTGAATCTGGGCAATGGTGGCGGTCATGTTGACGCTGGTGATATTGGGGAACTGGCGCACCAGAGCGGCATCGAAGCCCGGGCTCTCAGGCGCCTTGAAGGCGCTCATGTAAGTGGCGGGCACGCCTTCGAGTTGGTCCACCGGGTACATGACAAAGAAGTTGGCCCGCATCGAGGCCCAGTCCACCTTGCGCAGTGAAGTGATTCTGGACACGGTTTGCATGCCGCCCACATCAAATGTCAGGCTGTCGCCCAATTTCAGGCCCAAAGTCTCGGCGATGCCTTCTTCGACGCTGATGGCGCCCGTCTCATTGGCTTGCCAGCGCCCGGCCACCACCACATTTTGTTCGGGCTGGGTGGCGCTGTGCGAGAGGTTGAATTCGCGATCCACCAGGCGCTGGGCACGGTCATCGGTGTAGTCCTCCGGGCTCACGCTGCGCCCGTTGATGGCCACCAGTCGGCCGCGAATCATGGGGAACCAGTCAAACTCAGCCACGCCGGCGCTTTTGAGGGCCTGGGTGAAATCTGGACCCTGATCCGGCATCACGTTGATGACAAAGCGGTTCGGAGCACCGGGTGGCGAGGCCGCGCGCCAACTGCTGATCAGGTCGGTGCGCAGCAACACCAACAGCACCAGCGCCAGCAGCCCCACGGCCAGGCTGCTGACCTGCACCACGGCAAAGGCCGGACGCGCGGCAATTTGGCGCGTGGCCAGCACCACAGCAGTGGGCGCCGTGGTGTCGTTGACCACGGCGCGCAGCAGCTTGACGGCAAGCCAGCTAAGGCCCGCAAACAGCAGCGTCGCCACGGCAAAACCACCGACGGCAATCAGTCCCAGTTTGAGGTCGCTGCTGGCGGCCAGCAGCAAGGCGGCGAAACCCACCACACCCACGCCCAGCACCATGAGAGACGCCGGCTTGAGCCCACCCACATCCCGGCGAATCACGCGCAGCGGTGGCACCTGGGCCAACTGCAACACCGGCGGCAGGCCAAAGGCCAGCAACAGCGTCAGCCCCATGCCCATGCCAAACAGCACCGGCCAGATGCCGGCCCCGGGCAAGGCCGAGTCCACCAGACCCGCGAGCAATGCGACAAAACCGTAGTGCACCGCAAAACCCAGCAGCACACCCAACGCGCTGGCGAGCAGGCCGATCAGCACGAATTCAAAGGTGTAGGCCGCGGCAATGGTGCGCTGGGGCAAGCCCAGCACGCGCAGCATGGCGCAGTCGTCCAGATGGTTGGCGGCAAAGCTGCGCGCGGCCAGGGCCACCGCCACTGCGCTGAGCAGCGCCGCCAGCAACGCCACCAGGTTCAAAAACTTTTCAGCCCGGGCCAGCGTGGTGCTGAGCTCTGGGCGGCCGCCTTCCAGCGCCTCGACGCGGGCACCGCGCACGGCATTGGAGTCGACTTGCGCTTGCGCCCAATCGACAAAGCTTTTGACGGCGCGGTCCTCGCCTGCCACCGCCAGCCGGTAACGCAGGCGACTGGCGGGCTGGATCAGCCCGGTGGCCTGCACATCGGCCTGGTTGATCATGACGCGCGGTGCAAAATTCATGAAGCCCGCGCCCCGGTCGGGCTCATTGACGATGATGCGGCCCACCTTGAAACGGCTGTCACCCAGCAGCAAGTCGCCGCCCACAGGCAGCCCGAGCGCATCCAGCAGCGCCGCGTCAACCCAGGCCTGACCGGGCTGGGGAATGTCACGGGTCAAGTCGCCAGTGGCATCGGCTTGCTCGGCCACGCGCAAACGTCCACGCAAGGGATAGCCTTCGGTCACGACCTTCAGCGACACCAGCTTGATGC
>DIVK01000109.1:0-11210 GCA_002422455.1 Rhodoferax sp. UBA6134 | reverse complement strand
GCGACGATAGCGCACTCGGGCCGAAACCGGCGCCAGACGGGTTCAGCAACCCGACGCGGCGGGTGTGTTTGGGTCAATCAGACCAGCGCCGCTGCGCGCGTGCCCGCCAGTTCTGGCTGCAAGACCAGGCGGCTGGCACCGCTGTAGCACAGGAATCGCTTGTTGGTGGCGCGACCGATGGCGCACAGACCCAGGCGCTGGGCCACGTCCAGGCCCATCTGCGTGATGCCGCTGCGCGAGACCACGATCGGCACGCCCATTTGCGCCGATTTGATGACCATTTCGCTCGTCAGGCGCCCGGTGGTGTAAAACACCTTGTCTTCACCAGACATCGGCTCATCGTTCATCCACATCCAGCCAGCGATGGTGTCGAGCGCATTGTGTCGACCCACGTCCTCGACAAAGACCAGCATCTCGGCGCCATGAAACAGCGCACAGCCATGCACCGAACCCGAGGACTTGTAAGTGGTTTCCTGCAGCCGGATGGCGTTGACGATGCCATAGAGTTCGGCTTGCTGTAGCGTAGCAGCTGGCAGCGTAATGTTGTCCACCTCGGCCATCAGGTCACCAAAAACACTGCCCTGGCCACAACCAGTGGTGACCACCCGTTTGGCGGTGCGTGCCTCGATGTCCGAGATGCCCTGGCGGGTTTTGACCGCAGCAGCACCGACCTCCCAATCCACCGTGATGGACTCGACCTCGGCCACGCTGGCGACCAGACGCTGGTTGCGCAGAAAGCCCAGCACCAGCAGTTCCGGGTGCGCACCCAGCGTCATGAGCGTGACCAGCTCCCGCTTGTCGACGTACACCGTGAGCGCGCGCTCAGCGGGAATAGACACGGTGTCGGTGTCGCCCAACTCGTTGACGACCAACACCTCGCGCGTCAGTGGCGCGCGCGCCTGGGTAAGACGTGGAAGCAAGATCAGGATTTTTTGGCTGGGACAGCGGCTGCCGCGGCTGGTGGCGCACCCACCGGTGTCGCCACAAACGGCCCTGGGTCAACACAAGTGCTGGCCGGCGCGGCGCCTTTTCCAGCAGTTTTCATGTAGTGCGCCACGGTGCGGTCCTCTGCCTTGCACAACTGGTAAGCGCCCACCTTGCCCGCCCAGGCCGCCTTGGCCGCGGCCTCGGCCGCCTTGGCTTTGGCCTCTTCCGAGGGCGGTGGCAACTTGGCAAAAGCGGCTGACCCCAGCAAGGCCAGTGCGGCAGCTGCAAGCAGGCTAGTCATCCTATTTTTCATAAATTAGTCTCCGAGGTGTCAAACGCTAACGGGTCTGCCGGACGGGCTGGAAGGCGCGGGTGCGGGCCCGCGTTGAGCCGGAATTTTGCCCGACTTGACGTCGTTATACCAAAGCTCGTGGTGTTCTTTGGCCCAGGTTTCATCGACGTAGCCCGTCTTCATGCCTTCCATGGCGCCCTCGGTGATCCAGCCCAGATAGATGTGGCCCATGAACATCACGATCATCAGGATGTTGGACACTGAATGCACCATGTGGGCAATCTGCATGGTGCCGCGCTCGTAGACCAGGCCGGGGATCAGTTTGTCCATGACCAAGCCGGAGCCCACCACCACCAGACCCAGCACAAACACGCCGCCCCAGAACACGAGCTTCTCACCGGCGTTGTAGCGGCCGGACTTGATTTCATGGTCGGAGAACATGCCACCGCCCTTGAGCAGCCAGTTCAGGTCGCCCTTGGCTGGCAGGTTGTCGCGCAGGAAAGTGACGATGACGATCAGCAGGGACACTGCAAACAGCGGACCTGCGAAGTTGTGCGCGTTCTTGAGCCCGTAGGCCAGCCAGCCAAACAGCGTGCTGCCCATGATCGGCAACAGAAAGAACTGCCCGAACGCCATCACCACGCCGGAAGTCGCCAGAATGACAAATGCGATCGCGTTCGCCCAGTGCGCGGACCGCTCGAAAGGCGTGAAGCGCTCCATCATGCGGCCGCTTGGTTGGCCCTTCAGCTTGATGGTGCCGGCACGCCAATAGGCCAGGCCGATGGCACCCAGCACGATCAACAGCAGCGAGCCACCATAGGGAATGAGCCAGTTGTTGCGCACCTGGCGCCAGGCTTCGCCGGCATTGGTCAGGCGCGACCCCGGATACTGCACAAAGGGCTGGATCAGCACCCCGGCCTCGGGCGCCTCGGATTTGGGCAGGCTGCTGAAGCCAGCCACCCCCGAACCCACCTGGCGCCACATGGGCGCGTTGTTGCCGGGCTGCACGCGGGCGCGCTCACCATTGGTCTGATTGGCATAACCAGGATCCTCACTGGCATCGGGCTTGACGTCCATGATGTTCTGACTCTGGATGCCGGGCATGGCCGCGGGCGCCGTGACCGCAGGGGCGGTCTGCGCCACGGCGCTGCCCCAGCACAGAACCAGTGCGGCGAAGACTGAAAAGGCTGTTTTCATGGCGAACTCCTGCTCAGGGCATGCGGGTGTAGTCGTTTTGACCATACTGGCTGCGCGCCTTCAGTTGGGCCTCCCAGGTAGCTTTGTCGCCCGGTTTCCAGTTCGGGTCAACATAGGGCTTGCCGGTTCCGGTAAAGGCCGCACTGTCCTGCTTGCTGGCGGTGAGTTCCTGGGGCCGGTCACCGCAGGCCGCCAAACCGGCCACCATGAGGAGGGCAAAGAGGGTCTTTTTCATGATTTCGCTCCTTCGGGGGCGGTCACACCGGGTTGGCCCGCCTGCTTGGAGCCATAAGCCGTGCCCCAACCCCAGACCTCGGCACCCTTGCCACGGCGCAGGACACGGTTGCGGAAGATGTCGGCCACCACGTCACCGTCGCCGCCAATCAAGGCCTTGGTCGAGCACATCTCGGCGCAGGCCGGCAGCTTGCCCTCGGCCAGGCGGTTGCGGCCATATTTTTCGAACTCGGCCTGGCTGCCATTGGCCTCGGGGCCACCGGCGCAAAAGGTGCATTTGTCCATCTTGCCGCGCACACCGAAAGTGCCTTGCGATGGAAACTGCGGCGCGCCAAACGGGCAGGCATAAGAGCAGTAACCGCAACCAATACACACGTCCTTGTCATGCAGCACCACACCTTCGTCGGTGCGGTAGAAGCAGTTGACCGGGCACACCGCCATGCAGGGCGCATCGCTACAATGCATGCAGGCCACCGAGATCGATTTTTCACCGGGCACGCCGTCGTTCAGGGTGACCACGCGGCGGCGATTCACACCCCAGGGAACTTCGTGTTCGTTCTTGCACGCGGTCACGCAACCGTTGCATTCAATACAGCGCTCTGCATCGCAGACAAATTTCATACGGGCCATGTTGTAACTCCTCTAATTAGTTGAGGACAGAGCGAAAATTGCTTCGCAATTCTTGGTCTGTCCCGCAATGTTTCATGCACGCTCGACGTTGCAGACCGTGGTCTTGGTTTCCTGCATCATGGTCACGCTGTCGTAACCATAGGTGGTGGCGGTGTTCACAGCCTCGCCCCGCACAAGGGGTGCCGTCCCCTTCGGGTAATGCGCCAGCAGGTCGGCGCCTTGCCAGCGGCCCGAGAAATGGAATGGCATCCAGACCGTATCGGGTGCGACCCGCTCGGTGACCAGCGCCTGCACATTCAGGCGCGCGCCCGTGGGGCTGCTCAGCCACACGCGCTCGCCGTTGCGGATGCCCCTGTCAGCCGCCGTCTTGGGGTTGATCTCCACAAACGCCTCTTGCTGCAACTCGGCCAGCCAGGGGTTGGAGCGGGTTTCCTCGCCGCCACCTTCATATTCGACCAGGCGGCCGGAAGTCAGGATGAGCGGGAATTTCTCATACACCTTGTCGGCCATGTTCTTGTCCTGAACGCTCTTGTAGAGCGTGGGCAGGCGCCAGAAAGCCTTTTTGTCGTCGTGCGTGGGGTACTTGGCCACCAGGTCGGGACGCGTGCCATAGAGGGGCTCACGGTGTTGCGGAATGGCATCGGGGAAGTTCCACACCACGGCGCGGGCCTTGGCGTTGCCAAACGGATGGCAACCATGCTTCATGGCCACGCGGATGATGGCACCCGTGGGGTCGGTCTTCCAGTTCTTGCCTTCGGCCCGGGCTTTCTCGGCATCGGAAAGATCGTCCCACCAGCCCAGCTTCTTGAGCAGCACATGGTCAAACTCAGGATAGCCGGTGGTGATTTCAGCACCCAGCGAGTGCGAGCCATCTTCGGCCAACAGGTTCTGACCATCCTTTTCGACACCGAAGTTGGCACGGAAGTTGCCGCCGCCATCCATTACATGCTTGGAGGTGTCGTACAGATTGGGAGAGCCCGGGTGCTTGAGCTCGGGCGTGCCATAGCAGGGCCAGGGCAGCCCGAAATAATCACCGGTGAAGTCGTACCCGGTTTCCTTGTCTTTGCCGCCCTTGGCCTTGAGGGTTTTCACATCGAACAAATGCATGTTCTTCATGTGGGCCTTCAGGCGCTCGGGGCTCTGGCCGGTGTAGCCAATGGTCCAGACACTGCGGTTGATTTCTCGCAGGATGTCTTCCACCATGGGCTCGTCCATGCCCTTGACCTTGTGCATCCTGTAGTTCTTCGAGAGCTCCTTGACAAAGCCGAGCTTTTCAGCGAACTGGTGCATGATCATGTGATCGCTGCGGCTCTCCCAGAGTGGCTCGATCACCTTTTCGCGCCACTGCAACGAGCGGTTGGAGGCCGTGCACGATCCGCTGGTCTCGAACTGCGTGGCTGCGGGCAACAGGTAAACCGCGCGGTCCGGGTTCAGGTCTTCCGGCTTGCCCGGCATGGCCGCCATGGCGGCGGTGGCCGACGGATAGGGATCCACCACCACCAGCAGGTCGAGCTTGTCCATGGCCCGCTTCATCTCAAGGCCACGGGTCTGCGAGTTGGGGGCATGGCCCCAATAGAACACGCCGCGCAGGTTGGAGTCCTGGTCAATCAGCTCGTTCTTCTCCAGCACACCATCAATCCAGCGCGACACCGTGATGCCGTTCTTGGTCATCATGGCAGGCGATGCGTACTGCTTTTTGATCCACTCGAAGTCAACGCCCCACACGGCCGCAAAATGCTTCCACGAGCCTTCGGCCAGGCCGTAGTAGCCGGGCAGCGAATCGGGGTTGGGGCCGACATCGGTGGCGCCCTGCACGTTGTCATGGCCGCGGAAGATGTTGGTGCCGCCGCCCGACTTGCCGACGTTGCCGAGTGCCAGCTGCAGGTCGCACATCATGCGCACGATGGCGTTGCCCGTCGTGTGCTGCGTCTGGCCCATGCACCACACCACGGTCGATGGCCGGTTCTTCGCCATCGTTTCGGCAATCAGCTTTACCTGGTCATCCGGCACGCCGCTGACCTCCTCGACCTTTTCGGCCGTCCACTTCATGGCCTCTTCGCGGATCTTGTCCATGCCATAGACACGGTCCTCGATGTACTGCTTGTCCTCCCAGCCGTTTTCGAAGATGTGGCGCAGCACGCCGTACAGGATCGGTATGTCGGAACCGGAGCGGATGCGCACGAAGTGGTCCGCCTTGGCGGCCGTACGCGTGAAGCGCGGATCGGCGACGACGATCTTGGCGCCGTTCTCCTTGGCGTGCAGGATGTGCAGCATGGCAACCGGATGGGCTTCTGCAGCGTTCGACCCCATGAACAGGATCGCCTTCGAGTTCTGCATGTCGTTGTAGGAGTTGGTCATGGCGCCATACCCCCACGTGTTCGCCACGCCCGCCACGGTCGTCGAGTGGCAGATGCGCGCCTGGTGATCGCAGTTGTTGGTGCCCCACATCGACACGAACTTGCGCATCAGATACGCCTGCTCGTTGTTGTGCTTCGAGGAACCGATCCAGTAGACGCTGTCCGGGCCGCTTTCCTCGCGCAGCTTGAGCAACCGGGCCGACAGCTCGGTCAGCGCATCGTCCCACGACATGCGCACCCACTTGCCGTCGACCAGCTTCATCGGATGGCGCAGGCGATGCTCGCCATGGCCGTGTTCGCGGATCGACGCGCCCTTGGCGCAGTGAGCGCCCAAGTTGATCGGGCTGTCGAACACCGGCTCCTGACCGACCCATACGCCATTGACCACTTCGGCATCGATGGCGCAACCGACCGAACAGTGCGTGCAGATGGTGCGCTTCATTTCCACCTTGCCGCCCGCGGCCGGCGCGTTCGCCGCCTGCGCGCGCTGCACCATCGAGAACGGCAATGCTGAGGCGAACGCACCGGCACCGGCCGTCATGCCCGAGCGCTTGAGAAAGGTCCGACGATCCATGGTGCGCGGCGCAGCGGGCGACAGCGAGCGCGCGAGCCGCGAACGACCGTGCGTCGAACCCTGCAACGACGACGTTTTCCTGATCAATGTCATGTTCGGTTTCCTCCGGTCAGACCCGCGCGGTGCGGTAGTAACTGGCAATGTGCTCGGTCATGCGGTACCCCCGCTTGTCCGCCCCGACGGTTTCTTCCGTCGCTGCGGCGCTGTCGTCGCCGGAACGCACCGCCACCACGGCAGCGGCGGCGGCAACGCCGCCGACACCTGCGGTCAGCAGGAAATGTCTGCGTTTCAGATTGGCCTGGTCAGTCATCTTTCAGTCCTCCTCTCGTTGTCTCAGCTCGGGTTCGGGGTGCTGCAGTCGCCGCATGAAGTGCGGTAGCGGGCTCGGTCATGATGTTCGGTCGTGCCGTTCGATTCATTTCACTGCTCCATTCGTCGCGCGGCTGCTTCGATGTCGAGAAAGCAGCGCGCGTACTGCGCTGCGCGACGGTAGAAATTGGCGGGCGCCGCGCGCTCGATTTCGTCGAACAGGGACGCGTACCAGGGCTCGATGTGCGTCGCGAAGAAGTGGTCCTGCAGTCCGGCGCGCTCGTCTGCGTCGCGTGTCGTGTCGATCAGCAGCAGACGCATCACGTCGGCCAGCGCGGCAATGTGGTCTTCCGGCTGCGCTTCGCCCTCGGCACGCTGGAATCCCAGCCCGGCCAGATCGTCGCGCAGTCTGGCGAGCGGCTTTTCGTTCACGAAGCCGGCGATGTGGAAGGAACCGAACACGGTGACCAGCGGGCGCCCCACGCCGCCGAACAGCGCGTCGAACTCGGTCTGCGCGGCATCGGCATCCATCGCTTCCGACGCCGCACACAGCGCGTTCCAGGCGCTGCCCATCAGCACGGCTTCAGCGGCCGGCGCATCATCCTCGACCGGCCAGTCTCCGGACGCGGCCAGCGTGTCGAGCAGCGCAGCGTCGGGCGCAGCGTGAAAGAGGTGCGAAATGAGCGCGTAGTGGTTGGCGCGGGCGATGTCCTCGTCGGTGACCGGATCGCGCACGAAGCCGACGGGGTGTGTCGCGGAGTCTGCATGCGATGCGTTCATAGATCGAACACCGAAGTTTCCCGGCCCGGCTTGTTCATCATGTCGATGACACGGCAGTCGGCGCACATCTGCAGCCGGCGCAGCGCATCGCCGCTGGCGAACATCGAATGCGTGCTCAACCGGGTAGTCATGCTGTCTATCATCTGCCGGGTGCCGAAGGCCTTGCTGCAGACAATGCAGTGAAAGGGCTCGGCTTCGTTGAGCACGCGTTCGCGGCGCGCCGCCTCGCCGATGATCAGACGCGGCTGCAGCGACAGCGCCTTCTCCGGGCAGGTGTTCACGCACAGGCCGCACTGCACGCAATTGCGTTCGAGAAAGCGCAGCTTCGGCGATTCACCGCCATCCATCAGCGCCGACGCCGGACAGGCGCCAACACAGCTCATGCACAGCGTGCAGGCCCTGGTGTCGATGTTGAGCGCACCGAATGGCGCGCCGGCCTGAAGGGCTATGGCCTCAGGCTTGCGCGTGGCGTGCCGCGCCAGATGTTCCAGACAGAATTCGAGCGCGCCACGTTTTTCGAGCGGCAGGGCGAAGCCTGCGGGCGGACAGGCCACACGCCCGTCGGGCAGGTTTGTCAGCGCGGCCGCCAGTTCGGCCGGCTCGTCCGCCTGAATGACAAACAACGCATCGGACGTGAATCCGAGCGCAGACAACACGGTACGACCGATGTCTGTCTGCGCCTTCGTGGCCTCGCCATAGGCTTCCGGCTGATCGCCGTGCGACAGAATGACGCATTGTGCAGCGCCGTAACACAGTGCAGCGAGCATCAGTTCCAAGCCGACCGATGCAACGTCATGCACGGCTACCGGAAGCACGTCTGCCGGCAGGCCACGGCGACGTCCGGTCAGCGCCAGCAGTTCTTCACCGCGCTCTTCGCTGTGGAACAGCACGCGCGCGGCACCGCCGCCGGCAGCGCGCCACGCCTGCAGTGCGGTCTTCACGCGCAGTGCAACATCACTGGCCGACGGATACGCGTAGCGCATCGCACCACTGGGACAAACTGTCGCACACGCACCGCAACCCATGCACAGATGCGGTTCGACGAACACACCATCGCCGTCCGCACGGATGGCCGACGTGGAACAGACATCGATGCAGCGGTTGCAGCCCTGCCTGCTGTTGCGGCTGTGCGCGCAGATGGAGTGCCGGTAGGTGAAGAACTTCGGCTTTTCGAACTCGCCCACCAGGGTGGCGATCTTCTGCAGCGCAAGTGACTGTTCCAGCGGATCGCGTCCCGGTGCGAAGTAACCCTGCGGCGGATGCGGAATGCGGATGAGGGCCGGCTCGGACAGGTCGAGCACCAGATCATAGGTTTCGCTGCGCACGGAGCCGATGGCCGCGAAATCGATGGCGCCGATGTCGGCACAGGCCTTCACGCAGGCGCGCCGACCGGTGCAGCGCGCGGCGTCGACCTGATAGTCGTATCCGATGGCACCTTCCGGACAGGCTTCGATGCAGGCGTTGCAGCGCACGCAGGCGTCGAGGTCTATGGCGTTGGCGCGCTGCCAGCTGACTTCGAAGGCACCCAGCCAGCCGCTCACCTTCACCGCACGGCCGCTGGCCAGGGGGTATTCGCGGCGCACCGGCAGTTCGGCGCCGTCGTTGTCGGTGGTCAGCACATTGATCGCGAGGCGGTCACCGCACAGGCGCTGGGCTTCCTGAGCCCAGCCGAGCGCGGCGCCGGCCGGGCCGATGATCAACAACTGCCCCGACGACTCGTAGCTGACGGCCGGCACCGGCGCCGGCTCGGCCAGCTTGGCCATTGCCAGACGCGCTGCCAGCGCAGGCTGCACGTCGGCGCCACACGCACGGCGGCCGGCAATGTCGCGAAGGTTGATGAACGATACGCCCGACGCACTGCCGGCCTCATCCGCAAGTTCGCGCAGCAGCGCCGATTCCTGCGTACAGCCGACGATGGCCTCGGGCGCGTTGCCGAGCAGTCGGGAAAAGGTATGCGCGTCGCGGCGGCACAGCTGCGCACCGACTTCGAGCGGCGCATCGAGCTGAAGCGCATCCGCGAGGCGCTTGACGTCTATCGGGACTGTGCCGTTGCAGCTGCACAGGTGGATCGCCTTGTCGGCGTTTTTCATTGTCTGGGGCTCCTCCGGCAAAGCCGTTGCAGACTTTGTGCCGAAGTACCGAAGACAAAATGGAGTCATTCCGACCGAAAGCGACTTGCCTCCCGCGTGGGCTAGCGGACGCGGGGCTTTTCCGTTTCCCCTTCGGTCGGCAGGCCGATCGGACCGCCGATCGGATTTGCGGATACCTCCGGCACCAGGTCCGGCGCACCGGGCATCGGCGCTTCATCGACATCCGGCGCTGCCGTATCCCCGTCCGGTGCCGCACTCACTGCGCCGGGGATGTCCGCCAGCATCGCCTCATCTGCAGCCGGCACCGCCGGCGAGAACCAGCCCTCGGGCAGCGTGGGCGACAGGGTTTCGCGCGAATGAGCGAGCTGCTCGACCATCGATCGGGACATCGGCTCGAACACGCTGAAGTCCTCCGTATAGACGTCCAGGCCGTCCATCGTGTTGAAGTGTTCGGTGTGGAACAGCTTCTTCAGCGCGGCGCGCTTGAGTCCTTCGTCGACCTTGTCGCCGAGGAAGCCGCGGTAATCGGATTCGAAATTCAGCGATTCCAGCGGCGGCGGCTCGACCACGGCATCCGGCACTGGCGAAGCGGGTACGTCAAGTGACACCTCAACCGGCGCTTCCGGCGCAGCCGCTTCCGCAACAGCCTGATGCTTCAGGCGCGACCAGCGGCCGAGAAAACCGCGTACCTGATCATCCGCCATGGCCGCCTCCGCCATAGTGCGTGTTGCCGTCGCCGGTGCGCGCGAAGCGCTTCTGCCGGCGCGGTTCCGGGGCTTTCTGGAAACGGCGTGCGAAAGCCTCGACCCAGTCGCGCACATCGGACGGCATGGGCAGGCCATCGACCTTCTCGCCCGAATCCATCCAGCGTGCCGCCTCGCCGTAGCTGGCGCTGATCTGCATCGGGCGCACCGGCGGATCCGCCTCGTCGTCCGGACGCCACATGACGAAGATGCGCGGCTCCTGCGCGGTCACGTTGAGCAGGTAGTTTTCCGCCTCATCGGTGAACAGGGTCAGTTCGAGCGGTGGAAACAGCCACTGCGTGGCAGCCGCCGATTCAGCGAAAACCCTTATCCCGGAAGGGTTTTGCGGGGCCTCGGGCAACAGGGCTTTCGCCTCCCATGCATGGTCTGCCCACTTGTTGTGCAGTACCCGGCGCTCCATAATCACCGATAGCCTGAGAGTGACGGGGCTGGTTTCAAGCACGCTGCACACTGCCTTTCTGTCAATCGGGTTCGCGAACCATGACCCTCACGCCGCGTTGCCCATGAGCGAAAAGATCATACATCTGCTGGACACACGCACGGCCACACGCGCCGCTGCGCTCATTCCGGCGCAGGCCATTCCGGCGACCGGCCGTCTCGACGACACGCGCGGACGCGCGGTGCGCGACCTGCGCATATCGGTGACGGACCGCTGCAACTTCCGCTGCGTCTACTGCATGCCGAAGAGCGTGTTCGACAAGGACTACCCCTACCACGCGCGCGCCGAGCTGCTGAGTTTCGAGGAAATCGAACGCATCGCGAAGCTGTTCGTTGCCCATGGCGTGAACAAGCTGCGCATCACCGGCGGCGAGCCGCTGCTGCGCAAGAACATCGAACGGCTGATCGAGCGTCTGGCCCGTCTGCCGGTCGAACTGACGCTCACCACCAACGGCACGCTGCTGCCGCAGAAGGCACGAGCGCTGCGCGATGCCGGCCTGTCGCGGGTGACGGTCAGCCTGGACGCCATGGACGACGACACCTTCCGCCGCATGAACGATGTCGACTTTCCGGTGGCAGAAGTCTTGCATGGCATTGAGGTCGCGCAGAAAGTCGGAC
>DIVK01000051.1:19944-22012 GCA_002422455.1 Rhodoferax sp. UBA6134 | reverse complement strand
TCGGCACCATGGCCTGCCACGGCGCGGTACGCGCCAACCGGCATTTGACGCTGGAAGAAATGAACGCGCTGCTACGCCAGATGGAGGCCACCGAACGCAGCGACCAATGTAACCACGGCCGCCCCACCTGGCGCCAAATCAGCCTGCGCGAACTCGATGCCCTGTTCCTGCGCGGACGCTGAAACAGCCAGCGCGTCCATCCCTCATTCTTGATCCCCAACCATTTTGTTCAGCCCCTTTAAACAACTGATAAACCACCCGGCGCAGCGCAACCGCCTGACCACCGAGCTGCGCGGCCTGTGGCAGCTGGCCTGGCCGATCTTGGTGGGGCAACTGGCCTATGTCGGCATGGCGGTGGTTGAAGTCGCCATGGCGGGTCATGCCTCGGCGCAGGACCTGGCGGGCGTGTCACTCGGCGTGTCGATCTGGAACATGCTCATCATCAGCATGATGGGTGTGATGATGGCCATCAACCCGGTGGTGGCCCACCATGTGGGCGCGCAAGACCTGTCGCAAGTGCCCCATGCGGTGCGCCAAGCGCTGTGGAAAGGCCTGTTTGTCGGTCTGGTGGCCATGGGCCTGGCCAACCTGGCCGCGCTGCTGTTTGATCACATGACGCTGGAGCCTTATGTGCACGACCTGGCGCTGGGTTTTGTGCGCATCACCAGCACGGCCATGCCGCTGTTTGCCTGCTACCGCGCGCTGTACGGTTACAGCACCAGCATCAACCAGACCAAGCCGCTGATGGTGATTGCGCTGCTGTCGCTCGGACTCAATATCGTCGTCAACAGCCTGCTGGTCTTTGGCACCCTGGGGTTTCCGCGTCTGGGCGGTCTGGGTTGTGCCTGGGCCACGCTGATTTCAGTGGCCTTCAATTTGCTGGCCCTGCTGTGGTGGATGCAGCGCTCGCCTGCTTACCGCGCCAGCTGGCCGTTTGCACACTTCGAGGCGCCGCATTGGCCGCAAATCAAAAGCCTGCTCAAGCTGGGGCTGCCGATTGGCGTGACCTACTTTGCCGAGGCCAGTGCCTTCAGCCTCATTGCATTACTGATTGCGGTGTTTGGCAGCACCCAGATGGCGGCGCACCAGATTGCGCTCAACTTCACCTCGCTGGTCTTCATGGTGCCGCTGAGCCTGGGGTTGGCGTTGCTGACACGGGTGGGTCACTCGCTGGGCGCGGGGGAACCGGTGCTGGCACGTTACCAGGCCTGGGTCGGCGTGGCCGTGGGGCTGGGCTTTGCCGTGCTGTCGGCCACGCTGATGGCACTCTTCAGCCGGCAAATCGCCAGTGCTTACACCAGCGACGCGGCAGTCATTGCGCTCACCGCGCAGTTGCTGCTGCTGGCGGCGCTGTTCCAACTCTCGGATGCGACCCAGGTGGTGACGAGTTGCGCCATCCGCGGCTACAAGGTCACGCGCGCGCCCATGGTGATTCACCTGACGGCGTTCTGGGTGTTTTCCTTGCCGCTGGGCTATGTTCTGGGGCTGGCACCCGGCTGGGCGCCCTGGGCACCGGCACAGCCCATGGCTGCCCAGGGCTTCTGGATCGCGCTGGTGCTGGGGCTGACGATTGCAGCGCTGGGGCTCACCTGGCTGCTACGCCAGGTGGCGCGCAGCAGGCTTCACTCAAATTAATCGGATTCTGTTCCCCATTCAATTTTCAGTGCAAGACGACGCCGGTTTTGGCGGCCAGTTCTTCCATCGTCACACCCGGGGCGCGCTGCACCACCTTGAGACCATGTGGCGTGATGTCCATCACGGCCAGGTCGGTGATGATGCGGTCCACCACACCCACACCGGTCAACGGCAAGGTGCAGCTGGGCAGAATCTTCAGGTCGATCGTGCCGTCCTTCTTTTTGGCCACATGTTCCATCAGCACCACCACACTTTTCACACCGCCCACCAGGTCCATGGCGCCGCCCATGCCCTTAACCATTTTGCCCGGAATCATCCAGTTGGCCAGGTCGCCGGTTTCGCTGACCTGCATGGCACCCAGAATACTCAGGTTGATCTTGCCACCGCGAATCATGGCAAAACTGTCATGGCTGCCGAAGATGCTGGAGCCAGC
>DIVK01000051.1:10457-19888 GCA_002422455.1 Rhodoferax sp. UBA6134 | reverse complement strand
AGGTTCACGTAAAAACCGTCCTGCAATTCCTGGGCGGCCAAAGCGGCCATTTCGTCGTGTGTCCAAGCCATGATCAAACTCCTGCTTTCTGCGTAATGGTTCTTTTCTCGATGCGCTTTTCGGGATTCGCATTGAGCACAATACGGTTCACGTAGATACCGGGCAAATGCACACTGTCCGGGTCAAAGGTACCGGTTTCGACAATTTCCTCCACTTCGACCACGGTGGTCTTGCCGGCCATGGCCACCGCCGGGTTGAAGTTGCGCGCGGTGCGCCTGAACAGCAGGTTGCCGCTCTTGTCGGCCTTCCAGGCTTTCACCAACGACACATCGGGCACCAGGGCGTGCTCCAGAATATAAACATGGCCGTCAAAAACGCGGTTCTCCTTGCCCTCGGCCACCAGTGTACCTACGCCGGTACGCACATAGAACGCTGGAATGCCAGCGCCGCCGGCACGCAACTTCTCGGCCAACGTGCCCTGGGGCGTGAACTCCAGCTGCAGCTCACCGGCCAGGTACTGACGCTCGAACTCCTTGTTCTCACCGACATAGCTCGAGATCATCTTGCTGATCTGGCGTGTTTCCAGCAACTTGCCCAAGCCAAAACCGTCGACACCGGCATTGTTGGAGATCACGGTCAGGTCACTGGCCCCGGTGTCGCGCAGAGCGTCAATCAAGGCCTCGGGAATGCCACACAGGCCAAAGCCACCGACAGCCAGCAACTGACCATTTCTGACAATGCCTTGCAACGCAGCCGCTGCGGAAGGGTAAATTTTGTTCACTTTTAAATCTCCGAGGGTAGTAACAGTGGCGTTACGATACTACCTAATTAAATACGTAGTTTTTCGTAAAGGATAAACCCTAATCAGTTGGGGTCAGAGCACATCGCCACGCGAGCGGTCCGACCCACAAGCCCTTCCAGTCAGTTGGGTCAGAGCACGTCGCTACGCGAGTGGTCCGACCCTCAAAGTTATTTGGATTCATGGACATTGATTACCGCCTGGCCTTCGAAATGGCACCTGTTGGCCTTGCGCTGTCGCGCAACCGCATCATGGTGGACTGCAACCGCCACCTTTGCGACATGTTCGGTGCCGCGCCAGACCAGCTGATTGGCCAGTCGTTCCTGGTGCTCTACCCCAGCGCGCTCGAATTCGAGCGCACCGGCCAGCGCATCGCGCCGCTGCTCAACCGCAACGGCACCTATGCCGATGACCGCATCATGAAACGGGTGGACGGCCGCTTCAAGGGCGAAACCTTCTGGTGTCACGTCACCGGCCGAGCCCTCAATCAGGCCGCACCGCATGAGGCCGGCATCTGGACCTTTGAAGACCTGAGCGCCAGCCGCCCGGTCAAGGCTGAACTGACCCCCCGCGAGCGCGAAGTGGCCACTTTTTTAATGGCGGGCCTGACCAGCAAGGAGATCGGCAAGGCGCTGGCCATCAGCCACCGTACCGTGGAAATCTACCGGGCACGACTGATGCGAAAATACAAGGCATCCAATACCGGCGACCTGGTGCATAAATTGATGTCGGGCCAATAAGGCACGGCGCTGCGTCGACAACAGCAGCCGATTCACTCGCAAGGTCGATGGTCGTCACACGTTTTCAACTCAAGGAGAAACCCATGGTTACCGCAAAAAAAACAAGCCCCCCCGCAACCGATGCTGTAGCCAAGTCCAAAGCGTCTGCCAAAAAAGCGGTTGCAGTGAAAACGCCAGTCACCGCAGCGGTACCCAAGGCAGCGGTCGGCGCAGCACCTGCGACGGTCAAAAAAAGCCCAGCTAAAAAAGCAGCGCCCGCCAAGGCCAATGTTGCGCCCGTGGCCACGCGACCTGCCGTGACGCCCGAGCAGCGCCACAACTACATTGAAGTGGCTGCTTTTTATGTGGCGCAGCGCCGCGGCTTCGCGCCAGGCAATCCATTGGACGACTGGGCCATGGCCGAAGCCGAGGTCGATCAGCTGATCTTGTCAGGTCATTTTTCCAGTTAGGAAAGGCGACAAAAAACCGGGGCGGGCGTCAGGACACGATGGCGCGAATCCGGTCGGGCAGGTCAATCGCTTTTTGTTTCGGAAAATCCACCCAGATGGTGGTGGCACCGCCCGCGGCGTAGATCACCCCGGGCTGGTCGGCCATTTCCATGGTGGCCCAGGTCTCGAAAGTGGTGCGGGCCGGGTCGCTGGTGTACATCTTGATCAGCACATTGCCTGGGTATTCCAGCTGCTTGTAAAAATTGCAGAAGGCGTTGACGATGACTGGTCCTTCGCCGAGCGGATTGGGCATGCAGCCCGCGGCGCGCATCCAGTCAATGCGGCAGGTTTCCAGATACCGAAAGTAAGTGGTGTTGTTAACATGGCCCATGGCATCCATGTCGCCCCAGCGGATCGGAATCACCATCTCGAACACCAGCTTTTTTTGTTCCGGAATATCGTATTTCATGGCTTATGTCCTTTTCTTGAAAATCTTCTTGGGCGCGTCTTGCGGCCAGCGCCAGTCGCTGGCCGGAGCGGCAAACACCTCCATCACCAGGAGCGCGGCACCATGGCGGGTAAACACCGAACGGCGCGCAGGCAAAGCCGGGTGCTTTAACCCATCGCCGGTCGCCGCTTGCCAGGAACTGGCCACATGGCGCTGAAAGAGACTTTGGCGCTTAAGCTGACTGTAGGCCAGCGGTGCACGCAAAATGCCCGCACGCTTGAACAGCACATCTGCCAACGGACGATGCCCCAAGCCACGCACCGAGCGCCAGGCCCCGACAGAATCCGCATAGGCCGTGACGCTGCGGGCAAACACCATGGCCTGGTCATCCACACGCAATACAACCTCACGCGCATAACCGATACGCTGTCCGCCCAGGCCCAAAGCACGTGACTCGTCGAGAGAGAGCGGCTGACGTCCCTGCGCCAGCACCTGCACGCTGAACTGCTGACCGGTGGCCGCCAGCCGTGCACTGAGCGAACCCGAAGCCTGCAACCAGCGCCGCAAACCGCCGCGGGCGGGGGTAAAAGCTTGCCAAGCCATCAGCGATGCGCCCGGATCGAGGCCAAAATGCCCAGCGTGAACAACACGGCAGCCCAGGCTTGCGTTACAGCAGGCCAGACACCGTCCCAGACAAAAGAATAAAACAAGGCAAACAAGGTTTCACTCACAATCAACTGACCACACAGACTCACACTTAAACGTTGGCTGGCCATGTTCCACAAAATACTGGCAGCCCAGCCCGAACCAATGCCGGTGGCAATACAAGCCACGAGAATCATGGCCTGATTGTCCAGGGTCGACAGGGTTCGGGCGTCCGTGCCCAGCAGCAGCCAGAGCAACAAGGCACCGACCCCGGTGGCGACGCCAATCCAATTGGCCCATTCCGTCGCACTCACCTCCGGGTGGCGCTTGAGCCATGCCGCATTCAACAAGGCAAAAGCCGTCCAGCACAACATGGCACCCAGCGCCAACAGTACACCCCACCAGAACTGGCCGCCATCGGCGGGCAGTTGTAACGCGTTGGCCAGTGTCGACTGCATCATCAGCGCCAGTCCGCACAGGGTCAGCAACAAGCCTGGCAACAAACCCGCCCATTTGAGGCCCACCGGCTTGCCCAGCAGCATGACCCAGATCGGGATGGTGCCAATGATGAGCGTGGGCACCTCAGTGCCCGCATAGACAATGCTTTGCGCCAGCAGCAGGTAGTAACCGGTGGCACCCAGCAGACTCATGCCTAAAGCGCTTGCCGCCTGGTGCATTGTGGGCCAGGTGTGGCGCCGCCAAGTGACCAGCATGGCCAGCGCCGCCATACCGCCATAGCTGATAAAGCGCCCCGCGGTCAGGTCGACCGAGCTCAAACCCGGCGTCATGCGCGGCACCACGAACACCATGCCCCATAAAGCACCCGCAGCCAAGCCGGCCAGGAGTCCGGTCAGCATGCAGCGCTACACCGCAAAGCCATCATCAGCGGAAATCACCGCGCCATTGATGAAATGGCTTTGGTCCGAGCACAGCATCACCAACAACGCATCCAGGTCTTGCGGCTGGCCAATGCGTTTGCGCGGCAGCATCTGAACCAGCTTTTGGCCCGACTCGGTTTGCCAGTGGGCGTGGTTGATCTCTGTGTCGATGTAGCCCGGACAAATGGCGTTGACGTTGATGCCAAAACGGCCCCACTCCCCGGCCATCGCTTTGGTCATCTGGATCACCGCCGCCTTGCTCATGCAATAGACGCCAATTTTGGGCAAGACCTTGAGGCCCGCCATGCTGGCCACATTGACGATACGGCCACCCGTGAAGCTGCCTGGGGCCGACCCTTGTGCGCGCGCCAGCATGCGCTTGCCCACCTCCTGCGCCACAAAAAATGCGCCCTTGACATTGGTGTCAAACACGAAATCAAAATCGTCCGGGCCCACATCCACCAGGCGCTGGGTGGTGCTGACGCCCGAGTTGTTGACCAGGATATCGATCGAGCCGACCTCGGTCTCGGCGTGCGCCACGGCGGACCTGATCGAATCCTGGTCGGTCACATCAAGCTCAATCACATGGGCATCCCCACCCTCGGCCTCAATTTGCGCGCGCAATTCCTTGAGCCGTTCAACACGGCGGCTAGCCAGCACCACGGCGGCGCCGGCGCTGGCCAGGGTGCGGGCGAACTGCGCCCCCAAACCACCCGAAGCGCCGGTGATCAGGGCCACCCGGCCCGAAAGGTCAATGCTGTATGCCATGGTCATTTCTCCGTTAACAATAAAACGACCGTTCTATTATGGTGAAGCCGTTGCCTAAAATCCGAATTTGTCGGAGACAATTCATCCCAGTTTTGGCCAACTTCAGCTTGGCTTGAGTTTAATCAGAAGATAAAGCGAGACCCACCATGACAAACCAGGAAATCCTGACCCAATACGGCCCCCGAGAATCCATGGAATACGACGTGGTCGTGGTNNGTCGTGCTGGAAAAAGGCTCCGAGCCCGGCGCCCACATTTTGTCCGGCGCGGTGCTCGACCCGAAGTCACTCACCGAGCTGTTCCCCGACTGGAAAGCCATGGGCGCACCGTTGAACCAGCCCGTCACAGACGAAGCCATGATGTTTCTTTCCGAGACCACCGGCTACCGCACGCCCAACATGCTCCTGCCTGAATGCAGCCAGAACCACGGCAACTACATCATCAGCCTGGGCGCCTTGACGCGCTGGCTGGCCGAACAGGCCGAAGGCCTGGGCGTGGAAATCTTCCCCGGCTTTGCCGCCGCTGAAGTCTTGTACGACGAAGCAGGCGCGGTCAGAGGCGTGGCCACCGGCAACATGGGTGTGGAAAAGAATAGCGAGCCCGGCCCCAACTTCCAGCTCGGCATGGAGCTGCTGGGCAAGTACACCGTGTTTGCCGAAGGCTCGCGCGGCCACCTGGGCAAACAAGTCATTGAAAAATTCAACTTGGACGAAGGCTGTGACCCGCAAAGCTACGCCATCGGCATCAAGGAACTGTGGGAGGCCGAACCCAGCCGCCACGAGCCCGGCCTGGTGGTGCACACCGCCGGCTGGCCAATGGAGAACGACACCTACGGCGGTTCCTTCCTTTACCACATGGAAGACAACAAGATTGCCCTGGGCTTCATCACCGGTCTGAACTACGCCAACCCCTACCTGAGCCCGTTCGAGGAATTCCAGCGCTGGAAGACCCACCCGAACATCCGCTGGTATCTGGAAAACGACCACGGCGAAGTCACCGGCAAACGGTTGGCCTATGGCGCGCGCGCCATCACCGCTGGCGGCCTGCTTTCACTTCCCAAGACCGTGTTCCCGGGCGGCGCGCTGGTGGGTTGCGATGCCGGCTTCCTCAATGTCAGCCGCATCAAGGGCAGCCACGCGGCCATCAAATCGGGCATGCTGGCCGCCGAGGCCGCTTTTGAGGCGGTGACCACGGGACGCCAACATGACGAACTCAGCGCCTACCCGGAAGCGTTCGAGGCCAGCTGGTTGTATGCCGAGCTCAACAAATCACGCAACTTCAAGGCCTGGTTCAAGCATGGCCTGACCGTGGGCACCTTGATGAACGGTCTGGAGCAGTTTGGCCTGAAGGGCAACATGCCCTGGACCATCCGGCGTGACAAGCCCGACCATGCCTACCTCAAGCCTGCAGCCGAGTGCAAGCCGATCGACTACCCCAAACCTGACGGCAAGCTCACCTTTGATCGCCTCTCCAGCGTCTTCATCAGCAACGCCAACCACGAGGAAAACCAGCCGGCGCACCTGACCTTGAAGGATGCCAGTGTGCCGGTCGCCATCAATCTGGCCAAGTACGCCGGGCCCGAGGCGCGTTACTGCCCAGCCGGGGTCTATGAATACGTGAAAAACGACGACAACACCGACCGGCTGCAGATCAACGCGGCCAACTGCGTGCATTGCAAGACCTGCGACATCAAGGACCCGACGCAAAACATTGTGTGGGTCACACCCGAAGGCGGTGGCGGGCCGAATTACGCGGGGATGTAAACCCATCCTGTAGAATTTGGGCCGTCAGGAGAGAGCCCGCCCCTTGAGGTAGGCCGCCGAAGGCGCAGAGTGGCTGATCGCAGCCATTTGAACGCTCAGGCAAAAGGACTGACAAACGTTACGATGTCACCAGACTTTTTGACGTATCCCCACTGGAGAGAGGTTTGCCTTGGCGTTTTGCGCTGATGCGGACCCACCGAAGGAGCAACCCAAAACCAGCGCTCAGCGCGACTGGCAGCGGCGAATCTCTCAGGTAAAGCGGACAGCGGGGGCAGCCCATGGCATTGACGCACCGTCAGGTCATGGAATTTGGTTTGCCCCCTGCTCTACTGGAGTGTTAATGTCCGCCACGCCTGATGATCTTCTGCAAGTTCCCCTGAACGACCTGCACCTGGCCCTGGGTGCCCGCATGGTGCCTTTTGCCGGGTACAGCATGCCGGTGCAGTACCCCGAAGGCCTGATGGCCGAACACAAACACACGCGCACGGCCGCCGGTCTGTTCGACGTCTCGCACATGGGCCAGTTGCGCCTGGTCGGGCCGGACGCCGCAGCCGCCTTCGAGAGCCTGGTTCCGGTCGATGTGATGGATCTGGGCGTGGGCAAACAGCGCTATGGCCTGCTGCTCAATGAGGCCGGCGGCATCATCGACGACCTGATGTTTGTCAACCGCGGCACAGACATCTTTGTCATCGTCAACGGCGCCTGCAAGGTGGGTGACATCGCCCACATTCAGACCAAAATCGGCAGCCGCTGCCAGGTGATCCCAATGCCTGAGCGCGCCCTGCTGGCGCTGCAAGGCCCGCACGCCGTGACCGCGCTGTCGCGGCTGGCACCAGGCGTGGAAAAGCTGGTGTTCATGACCGGCGGCAACTTTAACGTGCAGACCGGCGAGCGGGCCATTGACGTGTACCTGACACGCAGCGGCTACACCGGCGAAGACGGTTTTGAGATTTCAGTTCACGCATCCGATGCGCTGGCGCTGGCCCAGGCGCTGCTGGCGCAGCCCGAAGTCAAGCCGATTGGCCTGGGTGCCCGCAATTCACTTGCGACTGGAAGCCGGCCTGCCGCTTTATGGTAATGACGTTGACAACACCACCACGCCGGTGGAAGCCGGCCTGCAATGGGCGATCCAGAAGGTACGCCGTACCGGTGGTGCCCGCGCCGGGGGATTCCCGGGTGCCGACCAAAATTCTGGCGCAGCTGGCTGGCGAAGCCGGTTCAGTCACGCGCAAGCGGATTGGCCTGAAAGCAATGGCGCGTGTGCCGGTGCGTGAGCACGTCGAAGTGCAAAACCTGGCCGGTGAACGCATTGGCGAAGTCACCAGCGGCCTGCTCGGCCCCACCATCGACCAACCCATTGCCATGGCTTACGTGCCGCCGGCATTGGGCACCCTGGGCACGCAAGTGAATGCCATGGTGCGCGGCAAGCCGGTCACCATGGAAGTGGTGGCGATGCCCTTTGTGCCCACCAACTATTTCCGCGGTTAACGTCTTTTTCTGTCCCCTCCCCACTACTTTTTCACTCAATTTTTTTGTAGAGCATCACCATGACCATCAAATACACCCCCGACCACGAATGGATCAAGATTGACGGCGACATCGGCACCGTTGGCATCACCCACCACGCGCAAGACGCGCTGGGCGACGTGGTGTTTGTCGACCTGCCCGAAGTCGACAAAGCGTATGCTGCCAAGGATGCTGCCGCCGTGGTTGAGTCGGTCAAGGCTGCCGCCGACGTTTATATGCCGGTCGAGGCCCAAGTGCTTGAGGTCAACGAAGCCCTGCGCGACGACCCCTCGCTGGCCAATTCCGACCCGCTGGGCGCAGGCTGGTTCTTCAAGATCAAGTTCGCCAACCCGGCCGACCTGGACGCCTTCATGGACGAGACCAGCTACACCGCCTTTGCCGCTGACGCGCACTGATCAGGCCGCCCACCATGACCTCCATTGCTCTTTCGCCTTTGGGCGAACTTGAAAACGCGTCTGAATTCATTGCGCGCCACATTGGCATCGATGCGGCTGACGAAGCGGTGATGTTAAAAACTGTGGCGGCGTCTTCACGCGCTGCGCTCATGGACGAGATCGTCCCGTCCAGCATCGCCCGCAGCCAGCCCATGGCCATCCCCGCACCCATTTCTGAGGCCGCCGCGCTGGCCGAGCTGAAAGCCATGGCGGGCAAAAACAAGGTGCTCAAAAGCTACATTGGCCAGGGCTACTACGGCACCCACACGCCCGGCGTGATCCTGCGCAACATCCTAGAAAACCCTGCCTGGTACACCGCCTACACGCCCTACCAGGCCGAGATCAGCCAGGGCCGCATGGAGGCGCTGGTCAATTTCCAGACCATGGTGATGGACCTCACCGGCATGCCCATGGCCAATGCCTCGATGCTCGACGAAGCCACCGCCGCGGCCGAGGCCATGACCATGGCGATGCGCGTCAGCAAATCCAAATCGACCACCTTCCTGGTCGATGCCGAGGTGTTGCCACAAACCCTGGCTGTGATCCAGACCCGGGCCGAGCCGCTGGGCATCAGTGTCAAGCTGTGCCATAACAGCGAAGAATTGGCACAAGACAGCTTTGCCGTGCTGCTGCAATACCCCGGCACCGGCGGCGTGGTGCGTGATGACCGCGCGCTGATCAGCGCCGTCAAGGCCCGCGGGGGCATCGTCATCATGGCGGCCGACCTGCTGGCGCTCACGCTGCTGACCTCGCCCGGTGAACTTGGTGCCGACATCGCCGTGGGCACCACGCAGCGCTTTGGTATGCCGATGGGCAATGGCGGCCCGCACGCCGCCTACATGGCCTGCCGCGACGAACACAAACGCACCATGCCCGGCCGTCTGGTCGGTGTCAGTGTCGATACGCACGGCAACCCGGCCTACCGGCTGGCGCTGCAAACGCGTGAGCAGCACATTCGCCGCGAAAAAGCCACCTCCAACATCTGCACTGCGCAGGTGTTGCC
>DIVK01000051.1:733-10445 GCA_002422455.1 Rhodoferax sp. UBA6134 | reverse complement strand
TGAAGGCCTTGGGCTTCAGCATCGCCAATGCCAGCGCGTTTGACACGCTCACCGTGGCCACGGGCGACGCCACCGCATCGATAGCCGCCAAGGCACTCGCCGCCGGTGCCAACCTGCGCCTGGCATCCACCAACGCTTTAGGCGTGTCGCTCGACGAAACCACCACACGCGCCGATGTGGAACAGCTCTGGGGCTTTTTTGCCAAAGCCGGCCAGACCCTGCCGCAGGTCGCTGACTTCGAACAGGGCACGGCCAGCCTGCTGCCCGCCGCCCTGTCGCGCACCAGCCCCTACCTGACGCACCCGGTGTTCAATACCCACCACAGTGAAACCGGCATGCTGCGCTACATCCGCCGCCTGTCTGATTTTGATTTGGCGCTGGACCGCACCATGATCCCGCTGGGCAGTTGCACCATGAAACTCAACGCCACCAGCGAGATGGTCCCGATCACCTGGCCCGAGTTTGCCAACATCCACCCCTTCTGCCCCGAAGACCAGCGTGCGGGTTACGCCGAGTTGGATGAGCAACTGCGCGTCTGGCTCTGCGAGGCCACCGGTTACGCCGGCATCAGCCTGCAACCCAACGCCGGCAGCCAGGGCGAATACGCCGGCATGATGGCCATCCGCGGCTACCACGAAGCGCGCGGCGAGGGCCATCGCAACATTTGCCTGATCCCGAGCAGCGCGCACGGCACCAACCCGGCCAGCGCCACCATGGTCGGCATGAAGGTGGTGGTGACGGCGTGTGATGCCAACGGCAATGTCGACATGGACGACCTCAAAGCCAAGTGTGAACAGCATAGCGCCAACCTGGCGGCGATCATGATCACCTACCCCAGCACCCACGGCGTGTTCGAGACCAGCGTCAAGGAACTGTGCGCCCTGGTGCACAGCCATGGCGGGCGAGTCTATGTGGACGGCGCCAACATGAACGCGCTGGTCGGCCTGGCCGCCCCCGGCGAATTCGGCGGCGACGTGAGCCACCTCAACCTGCACAAAACCTTCTGCATCCCGCACGGCGGCGGCGGCCCCGGTGTCGGCCCCGTGTGTGTGGTGGCCGACCTGGTGCCCTATTTGCCAGGCGCTGGCGTCGGTGCCGTTTCAGCTGCACCCCTGGGCAATGCGGCCGTGCTGCCGATCAGCTGGATGTACTGCCGCATGATGGGGGCCGAAGGCTTGAAGGCTGCCACCGAGGTCGCCATTCTGAGCGCCAACTACATCAGCGTGCGCCTGCAAGACCACTACCCCACGCTCTACACCAGCGTCTCTGAAAACGGCAAACCCGGCCGTGTCGCGCACGAGTGCATTCTCGACCTGCGTCCCCTGAAGGAAAGCAGTGGCGGCGTCCACGGCGTCACCGCCGAGGACGTGACCAAGCGCCTGATGGACTATGGTTTTCATGCACCCACGCTGAGCTTCCCGGTGCCCGGCACACTCATGGTGGAGCCCACCGAGAGTGAAACCTTGGAGGAGCTCGACCGCTTCATCAACGCCATGATCGCCATCCGCGAAGAAATTGCCAAAGTCGAGCAAGGCGTCTGGCCGCAGGGCAACAACCCCTTAAGCCATGCGCCCCATACGGCGGCGACGCTGCTGACCGAGACCTGGGGCCGGCCTTACTCGCGCGAACTGGCCGCGTTCCCGGTGCCCTCCCTGAAGCATGCCAAATACTGGGTGCCGGTCGGGCGCATCGACAACGTGCACGGCGACCGCAACCTGTTCTGCAGCTGCGTGCCGGTAGGCGCGTCAGACTGACGAACAAGCACATCAAGCACTGAAAATGACAGGGCCTGACTGGGTGCGCCAAAGGCGTTAGCAGTCAGGCCCTGATTTCTTAGCTACTGGCAACAGTGGGGCTAAGAGAGATCAGGGATAGCATCACGGCGCCAGCACAAAAGCATGCGTTGCATTGTCAGCAGAAATGTTTATGTTCACCGATGCTGGTGTCGTGTAGCCAGTGGCAGACGCTACCACGCTGTACAGGCCGGCCATGCCCGATTGCACGATGAAATTAATCGGCAAGACGGTGTTAAACGAGCCAAACAAGGGCTCCCCAATGGGCAAGCTCAGGCTGTAGGAACCACCATTCACTTCATCGGCGGCGACCGACTTCACCGTTACGGTGGGTGCGGTACCAAAGGTTTGCTTCGCTGCGACATAGGCCACTTCAGTGTTACTGACTGGACTCAACACGGCCGTGCCGCTCACCGAGCGCATAGATGACGTCGGCAGCGTGATCCGCGTGACTGTGTTACTCACTGGCACCACACTGGTGCTGGTTGCGACCAGCACACCGGCAATGACCGCCGTGGAGCGGCCATTGGCGGTCAGAACGACGTCGTAGGTACCCGCTGGCAAGCGCGCCAGGAAAAACTCACCGGTGGTCGTGTTGGGCGCCGTGGTCTGAACAATAACGCCATTCTGCTGCGCTGTCACCATGACACCGCTGGTCAGCAGGGTGGTGTCCAAAAAGCCGTTGATGCCGTTGAGCACGAAGGGAACGACCTTGATCACGGGTTTCAGCGCATAGACGCCGTTGCCACGGAGCACGATCGACTTGCAGGCGTCAAAGTCCATCAACAGGTCGACACGCTGGCCCGAAGCCACGTCGAATTCGTTGACCAGCTTGATGCCGCTTTGCACCGCACTGGGTGTCTCAAGGGGTATCTCGTTGGTGCTGCCCTCCAGCACAACAGAATTGGCAAGACCGTTTGCGGTGTTCGGATCCAGCACCAGGCGCAGTTGCGAGTAACGTCCGGCGGCCAAAGGTGTCTCACCAAGCGACGTTATCCCACCGTTATTCCACTCGAGCAGGTTGATTTTTCGTGCCGGACTGAGCGTGATGTCGGTCCAGCCGCCATCGTTTTCGCCGGCCGTGCTGCTTTGGTTGATCCGCACCTTGGTCACGGTCACATTCACTTTGTCAAAACCGCAGGCCGGTGCGTCGGTCAGGGACACACCGAGCGTCCCCGGTGCGCTGCCACCGCCGCCACCGCCACATCCGGCGACCAGTGCTGCCAACACCGATGCGGTCATCCAGGTCCGTGATTTCAAACCGGTAATTTGCTTGATGTTTTTCATGTCGTTCATCCTTTAAAAGTGGTTCTACAGGCTGTCCATCAAAACCATGTGCCAGCCGTTATTCATCAAGTGTGACTTTCAAGACACGCCTCATGAACTTGGACGATGCGCTTCAAATCAAGACTTATCTGTGCGCCAGTTAACACACGCCAATGCACCATTCCCCTCTCAAATCGGCAATCAGCTAACCGCGCCCGAGTCCGTCAACGCGAGCTTCACCCGGTAAAAATATTCTGACACTGGCCTGCAGCCAGAATCAATAGTCAAAAGATCCTGAATTGAAACAGCGTGTATCGAAGTCGCGTCGACTCCGACCCATTAAACTCAGTCCCTTCCCCCTCGAACCCTGACCCCATGACATATTGCGTCGCCATCAAACTCAACGCCGGACTGGTTTTTTTGTCCGATTCACGCACCAACGCCGGTCTGGACCAGATCAGCACCTTTCGCAAGATGATCGTTTACGAAAAGCCCGACGACCGTTTCATGGTGCTGCTGTCGGCCGGCAACCTGAGCATCTCGCAGTCAGTGCGAGAGATTTTGCAGGTTGAAAAACTCAAGGACCACGACGAGGACGAGGGCATCACCATCTGGAACGCCAAAAGCATGTTCGACGCGGCGCGTGTGCTCGGCGCAGCCATTCGGCATGTGTACGAGCGCGACGCTGCTGCACTGAAACTGGCCGGGGTCGATTTCAACGTGTCGCTTATTTTTGGTGGCCAGATCAAGGGCGAAGGCATGCGCCTGTTCCAGGTCTACTCGGCCGGCAACTTCATCGAGGCCACGCCCGAGACGCCCTATTTCCAGGTGGGTGAATCCAAATACGGCAAACCCGTGCTGGACCGCGTGATCACTCCGCACACGCCGCTGGACGAAGCCGCCAAGTGCGCGCTGGTGTCGATGGACTCCACCCTCAAATCCAACCTGTCGGTGGGCCTGCCGCTGGACATGGTGGTCTATGAGGTCAACCAGTTCCAGACCGACAAGGTGGTCTGCATTGACGAGCACAACCCCTACTTCAAGATGATGCACAACAGCTGGGGCGCCAAGCTGCGCGAAGTCTTTGACAGCATCGAGGACCCGATGTGGAACGGCGAACACACCACCGTACCCCTGATGCAGCCCGCCAGCCGCAACCAGGCCCTGAAGAAAATCAGCTCGCCGCAGGAAAAGTTAATTTAACCGGTCCAGCTCACGGTGCCGGTCCAGGCAGTGACGAGCACCACAATGCCGAACACAATGCGGTAGTAGGCAAAGCCGACAAAGCTGTGGGTCGAAATAAAACGCAGCAACCAGCGGATGCACAACCAGGCGCTGATAAACGACATCACCAGCCCGACGCCAAACACCGGGGCGTCGGCGAGTGACAGCAGGGCACGGTCCTTGTACAGGCTGTAGGCGCCCGCGCCGATCAGCGTCGGAATGGCCAGGTAAAAGGAGAAATCGGTGGCGGCCTTGCGGCTAAGGCCCAGCAACATGCCACCAATGATGGTGGCGCCGCTGCGGCTCATGCCCGGAATCATGGCCGTGCACTGCGCCAGACCTACCTTGAGCGCGTCCACCGGCGACATGTCGTCCACGTCATGAATGCGCGTGGCCGAGGGCTTGCTCAACTGCCGTCGCTCGGCCCAGATGATGATGAAGCCACCGATGATGAACATGCTGGCTACGACCACCGGCGTGAACAGATGCGCCTTGATCGCCTTGCCGTACAGCAGGCCCAGAATCACCGCCGGAAAAAAAGCGATCACCACGTTCAGGGCGAAGCGCTGCGCTTGTTTTTCGGTGGGCAGCGCCAGCACGGTGTCGCGGATTTTTTGCCAGTACACCAGGATCACGGCAAAAATGGCACCGGTCTGAATGGCGATGTCAAACACCTTGGCTTTTTCATCGTCAAAACCCAGCAGGGCGCCAGCCAAAATCAGGTGTCCGGTGCTTGATATCGGCAAAAACTCGGTCAGCCCCTCCACCACGCCCATGATGGCGGCTTTGATCAGCAAAACAATATCCACGCAAACTCCCGTACAAGAAGGAGCGGATTATCGCTGCCCGCCTGCGTCCCACAGCGTGCGGCAGGCCACAAGCCTTATTTGATCAAGGCATGCACGGCCTTGAACTGCGGCACCTCGGCGCTGCGCAGCCACTCAAAGACCACCATTTCGGTGGTCACCAATTCGGCACCTGCACCGGCCAGGCGGTCGAAGGCGGCGTCGCGGTTGCGCTCGGTGCGCGAGCTGCAGGCATCGGTCACCACCCACACCTCAAACTCGTCTTCAATCAGGTCCAGCGCGGTCTGCAGCAGGCACACATGGGCCTCGCAGCCGGCAATCACGATGGTGCCGCGCTCGGGGGGCTGCTGGGCGGGCTTTTGCAAATGCTTGGGCAGGCTGCGGACATTGCCGCCCTGCTGGGGCTTGGCGGGCGGGCGCAGCCATTCGCCCAGGCCCTCTTCAGCGGCGCTGAAATGCATTTTGGCCAGCGTGTTCTGGCACAGGGCGCGCAGCGCGGCATCATTGCCCCCCAGGCGCGAGGGATTTTGCTCGGTGCCCCACACGGGCACTTCCATGAGCTGGGCAATTTTGGCCAGGCGCAGCGCATTGGCCAGCACGGCAGGACCCTCAAAGATGGCGGGCATCAGGCGTTCCTGGTAGTCGACCAGAACGAGTTGGGATTCAGAAGCGTCGAGCAGCATGGTGTCTTTCGAAAGCGGTCAGTAGATCATTGGCACGCAGAGGAACTGATTGTCGCAGCGGCTTGTCCGGCTTCAGAGGCATCGGGCCGGCAACAGCGAACGAAGCGCCCGCGCCAAGGGTTCGGCCATGGGTACGGCATTGCTGGCATGGGGAATGCAATCGGTGCTCCACACCTCGCCCACCCCTGCGTCGTACAGGGTTTGCAAGGCATCGCCGGCAAACAGCGCATGGGTGACGGCCACATCCACCGAGGCAGCCCCCGCAGCCCGCAGCAGCCGTGCCGTCTGGGCCAGTGTGCGACCCGTGCTGGCCACGTCGTCGAGCAACACCACGGCGCGCCCTTGTGCCTGCAGCGGCGGTAGCTCAATGGCCACATCATGGTCGCCATGGCGCACCTTGGTGCCAACAGCGTAGTCAAAGCGGTGGCGGGCAGCCGCCTGGACAATCCACTGGGTCGACTCGCCATCGGGCCCCACCAACAAGGCGCCCGGGCGCCGCAGCGCGATCAGGTCGGCCAGCGGCTCGGCACCGCTGAGCACGATGGCCTGGGGCAAGGCAATCGCCTCCTGCAGCGTCGCCACGCGGTGCAGGTGCGGGTCCACCGTGATGACGGCATCCACCAACCCGGCCAGAAACCCGCCGACCACCTGCTGGCCGACCACCTCGCCCGGCATGAAGGCGATGTCTTGCCGCATATAGGCCATGTAAGGCGCCACCAGCGTGATGTGATCGGTGCCCAGGGTGCGGGCAGCGCGGGCCGCCAGCAGCAACTCGATGAGCTTTTCATTGGGGTCATGCAGGCTGCGCAACAGCACCACATGGGGTGGCAGGCGCCCCGCCCCATCCACCGGCAGTCGCAGCTTGAGCTCACCATCGGGAAAACGGTGGCGGTCGATCATCTTCGCTGGCAACTGTGCGGCCAGGCCCAGGCGCCGCGCGGCGTCGGTCTCGTCCGCAAAATGCAGTAGACAGGCCAGCAACGGTGCAGCCGGCATGGTCAGAACTCCACAAACACCTGGGGCACGGCGTCGGCGGTGCCCAGGCGGTAGCCGATGTCGCGGACGCTGGCCTGACGGGCGAATTCCAGGTCGGCGGGGTAGCCGGCATGCACGCGGTACAGCACATCGCCCTGCGCCACCGTGGCGCCCAGCTTGTGCACCAGGTCCACGCCCGCGCCCTGCACCTTGGGTGCGCCCGCCAGGCGCGCCACCCGGGCGATCTGGAAGTTGTCGATGCCCACCACCGTGCCGCTGGCGGGTGCGCAGACGTCAAAGGTCAGCCGTCCCAGTTGAGGGTGCAGGTAATCGAAGCCCTTGCTGCCTTGCGCGGCGATGATTTCCTCCATGCGCTTGAGTGCGCGGCCGGAATCGAGAATATCGCGCGCAATGGCATAGCCGTCGCCGCCGCGCACATCGGGGTCGCATTCGATCAAGCGGCCCGCCAGTCGCAAGGCCTTCTGGCGCAGATCGTTGGGTGCGTCGGGGTCGTTTTGCAGCACGCGCATCACGTCACGCGCCTCCAGCACTGGGCCGATGCCGTTGCCCACGGGCTGGCGCCCATCGGTGATGACCACGTCCAGCGACAGGCCCATGCGCCGCGCCACATATTCAAACAACCGGCGCAGGCGCTGGGCCTCGGGCATGGAGCGCACCTTGGCCGTCGGGCCGATGGGGATGTCGAGCACCAGATGGGTGGCGCCGGCAGCCACCTTCTTGGACAGGATGGAGGCCACCATCTGTCCGGGCGAGTCGATCGACAGGGGGCGCTCCACCGAAATCAGCACATCGTCGGCAGGCGAGAGATTGGCCGTGCCGCCCCAGGCGAGGCAGCCGCGGTAGTCGCGCACGATGTCGGCCAGCTGCTCAAACGGCAGTTCCACCTTGGTCAGCACCTCCATGGTGTCAGCCGTGCCTGCTGGCGAGGTGATGGCCCGCGATGACGTCTTGGGGCACAACATGCCATGCGCTGCCACGATGGGTACCACCAGCATCGTGGTGCGGTTGCCGGGGATGCCGCCGATGCAGTGTTTATCGACCACCAGTGGCTCGTGCCAGTCGAGCCGCCGGCCGCTGGCCACCATGGCATCGGTCAGGAAGAACACCTCTTCGCGGTCCAGCTCGTCACGGTTGCAGGCAACCACAAAGGCCGTCAGCTCGATCTTGGAATAGTGGTGTCCGGCAATGTCGCGCACGATGGCTGCGTAATCCGCCCGCGTCAGACGCTCGCCGGCAATCTTGCGAAACAGCGCGCCCATGGACTCTGGCGGCTCTGCCTGCGTGACCGATACGGTATGGCCGTTTTCCACATCCAGCTGGGCAAAGGCGTCTTCCGACAACCCCAGTTCGTTGCACCCGACGATGGCGTCATCACCCACCACATTGACCGTGGCCAGGATGTGGCGACCGTTGGCGCGCACCTCGATCTTGGAAAGCGCTTGAAAACCCTCGGCCCGGTACACCGCGCAATCGCGGTGCAGGTAGGCCACGTTTTCGCGCCAGGTGTCGATGGCCACACGGCGCAACGCCAGTTGTGAGGGAGCCTGGGTGGAAACGGGTGCCACAGGCATGTCCCGGGGTTCGCTGGTCTCGATGTGCATGGGCAACAGACTACACCGGAAATGCTGCCGCCGAAAAGGAAAGCGATTCAAGTCTGCGACTTGCGCAGAACCTCGAATTCCAGACCTGTAAGAAAAGCGTGTTAGTCTCGGCACCCATGTCTCGTTGGTTCATTGCTTTACTTCTCACCTGTGCCTGTGCCGCCCAAGCTGCCCCTCCAGCAGCGTCCCCCGAGGACATCGAGCGCTTTCTGGCCGACAAAAGGTTGATTACACAACTCGATGGCGTGCGCCATTCCGTAGCAGACAAAGCCCATGTGGTGGCAGATCGCACTGCAGATCTGATCGGCAATGCCATGGGATTCATTGGAGTGCCCTACCGTCGTGGCGGCACCAGTGCCACCACTGGCTTTGACTGCAGCGGCTTCGTGCTTGCCGTCTACGAAAAAACCGTAGGCATGATCCTGCCCCGCAAGGCCGACCAGCAGGCCGCCAGCACCCAGGTCATTGACAAGAAAGAACTGCAGCCCGGCGATCTGGTGTTTTTCAACACCATGCGCCGCGCCTTCAGCCACGTGGGTATCTATGTGGGCGACGGCAAATTCATCCATTCACCGCGCAAGGGCAGTGAAGTGCGGGTGGAAGACATGCGCCAGTCTTACTGGCAGCGCCGCTTTGACGGCGCCCGCCGGGTGGCGGTGGAAGCCAAGGCCCAGCCCTGAGAGGCTGGACTGAATGCCCGTTTTGTATGGCCCAGCGCTTGTTTATGAGGCGCCGGGGGCTTTTTGCTCCGGTTTTTCCGGCGGACCCGATGGCGCTGCGCTGGTAGTGCTGTGCCCCTTCCCAAAGCACGACGCCCCAGCACCTTGGAGGTGGCTGGGGCGTTTGCATGCTGGCCCTGCTGCAAGGGCCATGGCAATGCGTTTTACAGCGAATCGATAAAGCTGCGCAGCTTGTCCGAGCGGCTGGGGTGCTTGAGCTTGCGCAGCGCCTTGGCCTCGATCTGGCGGATGCGTTCGCGTGTCACGTCAAACTGCTTGCCGACTTCTTCCAGCGTGTGGTCGCTGGTCATTTCGATACCGAAACGCATGCGCAGCACCTTGGCTTCGCGGGGGGTCAGGCCATCGAGGATGTCCTTGACGACATCGCGCAGGCCGGCCTGCATGGCGGCTTCGATGGGGGCGGTGTTGGCACCGTCCTCGATGAAGTCGCCCAGGTGGCTGTCGTCGTCGTCGCCGATCGGCGTTTCCATGGAGATCGGTTCCTTGGCGATCTTCATGATCTTGCGGATCTTGTCCTCGGGGATCTCCATCTTGGCCGCCAGGATGGACGCATCGGGCTCAAAGCCAAACTCCTGCAGATGCTGGCGGCTGATGCGGTTCATC
>DIVK01000051.1:0-628 GCA_002422455.1 Rhodoferax sp. UBA6134 | reverse complement strand
GAGATCACGAGGCGCAGGTTGGCCTCGATCATTTCCTTCTTGGCATCGCGCGAGGTCGATTCGCCCTCGTTCATGCGCTTGTTGATGCCCTTGAGTTCGGCCAGAGGCACGACCACGCGCGATTGCAGATCGGTCAGCTTTTGCTGCAGATCCTGGATGGGCGGGATGTTGCGCGCCATGATGGCCGACCAGGGCTTGCCGGCCGCAGCCTGCTTTTCCACCCACTTGAGGTTGAGCAGGTTGGGTGGGAAGTCCTTGATGAAGGTTTCCTGGGGCATGCCGCACTTGTCCACGATGATGCGGCGCAGCTCGCGCTCTTTCTTGCGCACATCGTCGACCTGGCCGCGCACCATGTCGCACAGCTTCTCGATGGTCTTGGCTGTGAAGCGGATGGTCATCAGCTCTTGCGACAGGGCCGCCTGGGCCTTCACGTAGGCGGGCGTGCCGTAGCCTTCCTTGTCGTAGATCCTGTGAACCGTCTCGAACAGTTCGCGCAGCTTGTCAAAGCGCTCCAGCGCCTGCTTCTTGAGCTCTTCCAGTTTCTTGGTCAGGGCCTTGGAGCCACCCTTGCCGTCGTCATCATCCGCTTCGTCGAATTCGTCGAAGTCTTCTTCGGCCACATAGTCGT
>DIVK01000062.1:24052-25533 GCA_002422455.1 Rhodoferax sp. UBA6134 | reverse complement strand
GGCCTGGCTGGCGGCGTCGCTGCCGTCCAGGCGTCCGGCCCCCAGCACCTGCACCAGGTTCTGGGCGGGCTCCAGCAGCTTGAGCAGGGCGGCGTATTCGGGGTATTGGCCGGCGGCCAGTCCGGCCTGGCGCGTGGCCTCGTCTTTGGGCAGCTTGAGCAGGGGGGCAAGCTGGCTGACCTTGCGCACCGGCCAGCCCGGCAGCAGCCAGCGCAGCGCGCGCCAGAAGTCCAGCACGGCGTGGATGGGTGCCACTTGGGCCAGCGCTTCGGTGGCGAGCTGTTTGGAGAGATGGGCCTCGGCAATGTCCACGTCGGTCAGATCGGCCACCTGGGCAATGTTTTGGGCGGCCAGTGCCAGTCGGTCAAACTCGTTTTTCAGCAGCAGGGAGCCCAGGGCCTGCAAACCTTTTTGCACCTGCGGCAGTTGTTCGCCGTGCAGGCTGTCGCCAATTTTCAGGTGGTGGTCCAGAAAGCTCAGGGGCGCCCCCACGGTGAATGTGTGCAGCCACAGTGCGGTCTTGGCCAGCTCCACGGCCATCGGGTTTTTATCGACACCGAAGATGCACTTCTTCAGAATCATGCGGCGCACGATGTGGCGGTCGTCCAGTTGCGCGTCGGTGACCGCCCAGCCGTGGTCTTTGGCCGTGGTCTTGATGCTGCGGCGAATGTGCGCCATGCGTGCCAATACCGGGCTTTGCCAGGGGCGGCCAGTCTCCGCCAGGTGAGCGGCCCAGGGCTGGGTGTTGACCTGCAGCGTGGCGTGGGCAATGGCTTCGAGCACGCGGTCGGCCAGATCGTCCACCAGTGCGACCAGAAAATGACCGCTGCCCATGGCCGGGTCACAAATTTTGAGTTCCAAAATCTGGCTGGCGGGGTCTCGGGCGTCCAGTGCATCCCAGTCACCGGGGTTGAGTGAGCTTTTTTTCGTGAGCTTTTTGACGTGCGCCTCGAACGCAGCCATGCGTTCCGTCGCCAGCAGTCCGACCGATTCACGCAGGATCAGGCGCACCAGGTCGTCATGCGTGTAGTAGCTGCCCGACATCTTGCGCGCAAAGCTGGCGGGTGCGGCGGTGATGCGGTTGATTTCCGGCTTGTCCTTGTAGTCGTCTTTGGCCTGCACTTCATGCACCAGGCTGTATTCCAGCAGACGCTCGTAAATACCGCCCAGGTGCGCCACGGCCAGGTCGCGGTAGTTGATCCAGGTGGACTCCGAGTACCCTGAGCCTGTTGAAGGGCGGCGGCGTGACAGGGCGTCGATGATGGGGGCCATCACCTTGTCGGGCACCTTGGTGCGGTTGAGCAGCGGGGCGCGGGCGCGGTTGAACAGGCCGCCGTTGTAGGCGGGCATTCCGATGTCGTCGTCGCCTTCGTCGATCAGGCCGAAGGCACCTTGCAAGTCCAGCCATATCCGGCCCACGGTGCTGGAGAACTTGCCCCCTGCATCCACCTTGTCGCGCACCTCTTCGCGGATGCGGCGCA
>DIVK01000062.1:20541-23905 GCA_002422455.1 Rhodoferax sp. UBA6134 | reverse complement strand
AGGCGCGCTTCGTTCAGGGCATAGGCATGAAAGCTGCGCCCTGTGTTGTCCCAGCTTTGCGGCAAAAAGGCGCTGCGCTGGAAGAACAGGTAAAACAGGCGCAGGGCGTGATCCGGTGCGATGTCGTCGGGCTCGTGCCCCATGCCGGGCAGGCCCAGCGCGGCGGCCAGGTCGATTTCAAAAAACTCTTCGGCGCGCGAGCGGGCGTCTTGCCAGTACAGGCGCCACACGGCGCCGTTGGTCAGCATGCCCCATTTGATGGCGCGGTCCGAGGCGACATCCACCCGGCTCAGGTAGCGCAGCATTTGCGACGAGGGTGCGTCGGGGTCGAATGCGTCCTTGCCGTCGCCCCGGTCGAGCGGGCGCAGCCAGCGTTTGGCCTCCAGAATGGCCAGGCCGTGGCGGTAGCGGCGCTCGTCTTTGGCCTCGCTCACAGCCCGCGCTTTTTTTTCGGCGCTGGCAAACAGCAGGCAGTCGGGTACCGCTTCGCGGCCTTTGGGGTCGGAGTTGACCTGCGGCAAAAAGTCATCGCCCCAGCCCAGCGCGGCCAGCACCTTGTTGATGACCAGGGCCTCGGTCTGCGCTTCGTTGAGGGTGGAGGCGGCGTCCATCCCCGTGAATATGGTTTGCAGTGCGGCTTTGAAGCCCGCCAGGGCCGCGTCACCCAGTTCCTGATGTGGAGCGGTTTCCCTGACGCCGCGCGTCAGGAAATCCTGGGTAAAGAGTTGCCCTTGCATGGTGTCGTGTTCTGGTTGAGCGGGTGGCGTTGGATGGAGTGTAAGGGGGCGGTCATCCCGGACTTGACCCGGGATCTATGTCAGCGGCTGCGTCCGTCGCGGTAGGACGCGGTGCCCTGGCCGCCGCCCAGACCCTCGGCCTGCGCCAGCCGCGCCATGGCCTTGCCGGCGTGCGCGTGGGTGATGGCCAGGCCCAGCGCGTCGGCGGCGTCCGGGCCGGGCAGGCCGGGCAGGGTGAGCAGGCGGCGCACCATCTCCTGAATCTGGGCCTTGTCGGCGCGGCCGTAACCGGCCACGGCCTGCTTCATCTGCAGCGCAGTGTATTCGGCCACCGGCAAGCCGGAATGCACCAGCGCGGTGATGCAGGCGCCGCGGGCCTGACCGAGCAGCAAGGTCGATTGCGGGTTGACGTTGACGAACACGATCTCGACGGCGGCCGCGTCCGGCTCGTAGCGGGTCACCACCTCGCGCAGGCCATCAAACAAAATTTTCAGCCGGGCCGGCAGTTGCCCGTTTTCGATGTGCCGGGTGGTGCTGATGGTGCCGCTGGCCACGTAGCGCAGGGTCTGACCGTCGACGTCGATCACGCCAAAGCCGGTGGTGCGCAGGCCGGGGTCAATGCCAAGAATTCGCATGGGTTCAGGGTAGATCGGCATCTGCCATGCGGTTGACGATCAGGCTGGCGCGTCCGGCGACGTAGCTGGAGTTGGGCAGTTTCTCAAAATACCTGGGGCGCGGCAGCATCACGGCCAGCCGGGCCGCCTCGTAGGCGCTGAGCCGGGCGGCGGGCTTGCGAAAGTAGTGCTGGGCGGCCGCTTCGGCGCCAAACACGCCTTCCCCCCATTCGACATTGTTGAGGTAAATCTCCAGGATGCGCTGTTTGCTCAGAAAAGTCTCCAGCAGCAGGGTCAGCACAAACTCCTGGCCCTTGCGCGGCAGGGTGCGCTCACCCGAGAGAAACAGGTTTTTGGCCAGCTGCTGGGTGATGGTGGAGCCGCCCACGATTTTGGGCGGGCGGACCGCCGGTTTGCCCCTGCCGGGGGCGGCGCCCGGTTTTTTGCTGGCCTGTGCCCTGGCCGCCTGGGCTTCGGCGCGGGCATTTTTTTGCCAGGCTTTTTCCAGCGCGTCCCAGTCCACGCCGTCGTGGTTGCTGAAGCCATCGTCCTCCGACGCGATCACCGCGCGTTTGAGGTTGTCGGAAATTTGCGCGTAGGCGACCCACTGCTGGCGCCAGGGCAGGCGGCCTTTTTCGTTGAGCACGCGCCACGCTTGCGAGCGTTCGAATGCGGTTGATTGCGGATCCAGCACCGCCATGGCGGCAATACGCCCCACAAAGAAAAGCTGCAGCGCCAGTACGGCGGCAGTCAGCAAACCGAGCCAGCGTGCGAATGGCTTCAAGGCTTGTCATTGCGGGGCCGGCCCGCAATCCATGGATGCCGGATCAAGTCCGGCATGGCAGTTCAGCCTGCAACTCGGCCAGCACCTGCTGCGAGGGTGGCCGCACGCCGCGCCAGATCAGGAATGCCTCGGCCGCCTGCTCCACCAGCATGCCCAGGCCGTCGCGCGCCACGGCGCCGTGTTCGCGCGCCCAGGTCGTGAAGCCTTGCGCGGCGGGGCCGTACATCATGTCGTAGGCCAGCGCCCCGGGCCGCAGGGTGCGGGCCGAGACCGGCACCCCGGCGCCGCCCAGGCTGCTGGCGCTGGCGTTGATGACGACATCAAAATCACCCGTCAGTCCGGGCAGGTCGCTGGAAAGGATTTCGGTTTTTTGCAGCAAGGCCAGGGCTGCGTGGCGCTCGACCAGGGCGCGGGCCTTGTCCAGGGTGCGGTTGGCCACGGTGACGCTGGCGGGGTGCGTCTGCAGCAGCGGGCCCAGCACGCCAGCGGCCGCGCCACCGGCGCCGATCAGCAGCAGGCGGCGGCCACTCAGGTCAAGCCCGGCGTTGCGTTGGAGGTCGTTGACCAGGCCCGCACCGTCGGTGTTGTCGGCAAAGATGCCGTGCGGCGTGAAGCTCAGCAGGTTGGCGGCCTGGGCCAGTGCGGCGCGCTCGCTGGTGCGGTTGGCCAGCGCCGCCGCTTCAAACTTGAAGGGCACGGTGATGTTGCAGCCGCGGCCGCCTTCCGCAATGAAGGCGCGCACCGCCGTGGCAAACCCGTTCAGGGGAATCAGTCGTTTGCCATACTGCAGCGTCTGGCCGGTCAGTTCGGCAAAGCGGGCATGAATCCACGGCGACTTGCTGTGCTGTACCGGGTTGCCCATTACGCAATAGAGATCGATCGGCATGGTCAGTTTGAAGTGAGTCGGGTTTCCAGTGTTTCGTCGCGGGTGAACTTGAAGCGCGATACCACAAGAATCTGGTCGGCCTGGCGGCGCATGGCGTCGTTGAAGGGGCCAAACGGCGCTGCGTTTCTGGCAATGGCCTCGGCCCGCCGGTCCAGGGTGCGGTTGCCGGAGCTTTGCGCGATCTCGGTTTTGAGAATGCGTCCGTCAAAGTTGACGGTGACGATCATGGTCAGCTCGCCATACAGTTTCTTGCCGCCAAGCTCGGGAAAGTTTTGTGTGCCCTTGTCTTCGATCGCGCGGCGCAAATGGTCGTAGTACACCGCGTACACCGCCTCGCGCGTGG
>DIVK01000062.1:18497-20501 GCA_002422455.1 Rhodoferax sp. UBA6134 | reverse complement strand
ATCGGGTCAGGCGGCGGCAGGGCGGCCAGCTGGTTTTTGACCTGGGTCAGCAGCAGGGTTTGCTGTTCCTGCAGGTTTTTCAGTGCCTGCTGCGCCTGCGCTTCGGCGTCCTCCCCCGTCTCCGACAGCAGGGCTGGCGGCAGGGGACTGGTGGCGCGGCCGCGTTCGGCATCGCCGCCACCGGCCATGGCGTACTGGGCGATGGCGCGGGCCTCGTCCGGGCGCTCGGTGGTGCGCGCATTGACCAGAATGACTTCCAGCGGCGTGTCCTCAAATACGCGGTTGAAGGCCTCGGGGTCGACGAAGCGCACCGTCAGCAAGACGGCATGCACGGCGATCGAGGCGCCGAGCGCGAGCTGGAAGGAGCTGAAAGACCGCAGGTTCACGGGGCCGGATTATCGCTGCTGGCCGCGGCGGTGTCGCCTTCGCCCATGTCCACGGCAATGGCAATCGGGCCGGCCACGGTGTCGTCTTCGTCGTCCCCGGTCTCGTCTGGCGCTGCAGTCTGCGCCACTGCATCCAGACGCGCCAGCACCGTGCCCGTCACGTCCAGTGTCACTTCGTCGATGTCGCCCAGTTTGACCCGTACCCGTGCGCCGCGCGGCAGGTCTTTGGCGCCCAGTACCGGCAGCACCAGCGGCAGGGTGTCGGCCCGCACCATGTTTTCCTTGAACAGCGTGGCGTCGATTTCCGTGATGCCCTGCTGCTGCACGTACTTGAGGATCCAGAAGCGCTCCATCGCGCCCTGAAAGCTGTTGTAGGCAAAATAGGCGGAATCAAAGCTGGAGATGATGGAAAACAGGTCGGCGTCTTTCGGCTTGAACGGCGCCGCCAGCGCCGCCGTCTTGCCGTGGCGCGCGCAGGCGATGATCTGCCACTGGTTGACCAGATCGGTGTAGCGGCGCAGCGGCGAGGTGCTCCAGGCATAACTTTTGACGCCGATGCCGGCGTGCGGCAAGGCCTTTGTGCCCATGCGTACCTTGACGCCCGGTAGCAGCGAGGCCTGGCTGCGGTAGATGCCGGGTACGCCGAGTTCGGCCAGCCAGTTGCCCCAGGTGCTGTTGGCCAGAATCATGGCCTCCGAGACGATCAGGTCCAGCGGCGCGCCGCGTTGGCGGATGCTGACTTGCACTTGTTCGTGGCCCTGCGGTTCGGCGCCATCGTGGCCGACCAGCCTGAAGTTGTAGTCCGGCCGGTTGAAGGTCTCGGGCTTGCCGCGCACCACTTCGCGTTTGGCTTTCAGGTCTTTTGCCAGCCGGTACAAAAAGGACAGTTTTTCACGTTTGTGCAGCAGGGGCTGCGGGTCAATTTCATGGGAGAACGCGGGGTCTTCCAGCCATTCGGTGGTGACGATGGTGTCGAGCTGGTCATGGCGCAGGTTGGCGCCGATGTGGACGCGTTCCAGCCGGGTGCCGGTGGACTGGATCTGCAGCGTGGCTTCGTCCAGCGTGACGTACAGCGACACCGCCGGGCAGTCGCGTCCCTCCATCAGTGTGTAGGCCTGCACCACGTCGTCGGGCAGCATGGTGATCTTGTAGCCCGGCATGTAGACGGTGGACAGGCGGTGGCGGCCGAGCTGGTCGATCGGGCTGCCGGGCAGCACCGCCAGGCCGGGCGCGGCAATGTGAATGCCCAGCACCACGGTGCCGCTGCCCAGACCCTGCACCGACAGCGCGTCGTCAATCTCGGTGGTGGCCGAGTCGTCGATGGAGAAGGCGCGTGCCGGCGACAGGGGCAGCTCGTCCTGGATGAGCGGCGCCTGCAGTGCCGCAAAGCCGGTGCCCTTGGGAAAGTTCTCCAGCAGGAAGCGGCGCCAGTGAAACTGGTAGGGCGAGTCAATGGCCCCGGCCTTGATCAGCAGCTCCAGCGGCCCCAGACGGGTGGCGCGCGAGGCCTCCACCACGGCCTTGTATTCGGGCGCGTTCTTGTCGGGTTTGAACAGTATTTTGTACAACTGTTCACGAATCGGCGCCGGGCATTCGCCCTGGCTCAGCGCCGTGACCC
>DIVK01000062.1:17551-18408 GCA_002422455.1 Rhodoferax sp. UBA6134 | reverse complement strand
GCCAGCTCGGCAAAGCCGAATTCTTCTTCCGGCGAGAACTCCCAGGCCAGTTCCAGCTCAATGGTCTGGCTGATGGTCTGGGCCGCCGCCAGCAACTGCGCCGGCGCCGGTTTTTCGAACTTCAGCAGGATGTTGGCAGCCTTGACCTTGACCCGCTTGCCGCTGTCGAGTTCCACCTGCGCCGAGGACTCGGCCTCCGACAGCACCCGGCCGGCCATGAATTTTCCGGCTTCTTCAAACAATAAAAACATGGGGGCGATTGTCCCAGCAAAAAGGGCAGGGGCGCCGGGCGCTCAGTCCAGTCCCAAAAACGCCATGATCGGCGGCACGTGCGTCTCGAAGTCGCTCAGGGCGTGGTCGCCGCTTTCGAGCAGCCGCAGGTCGGCGCCGGCATAGCGCGCTTGCATCTCGCGCCAGTCCAGCACTTCGTCGCCCTTGGCGATGATGGCCAGGTAGTGGCCGGGTTGGCGCAGACCGGGGCATTGCAGCGCCCGCAGTTCGTCAACAAATTCCGGCTGGAAGAAAAAACGCTCGGCCGGGTCGTGCCAGCTGGTTTGCTCGCCAATGTGGTTCGTCAGATCGCGTGCCGGGTCAACCGCCGGGTTGAGCAGCACCGCCCGGCAGCCGGTGGCTTCTGCCACGTGGGTGGCATAAAAGCCACCCAGCGAGGAGCCGATCACCGCCATGGATTTTCGCGGCCAGCGGGCGACGCCGTCCAGCACCAGCGCCATGGCTGCCCGCGGCGAGGGCGGCAGTGGCGGGCACCACCAGCGCAGCGCCGGGTGCCGTGTGGCCACGTGCTGCGCCATCAGGCGCGCCTTGGCGGACTGCGGCGAGGAGCGAAAACCGTGCAGGTA
>DIVK01000062.1:16301-17447 GCA_002422455.1 Rhodoferax sp. UBA6134 | reverse complement strand
TTGCTGACCATGTATTCGTCGGGCTATGACCATGGCACCCGGTTTGAGGATCATGGCCGCAACATGCTGATTGCCGGCTTCATCATGTTCGTGGTGGCGCAGGTTCCGCCGCAGCGGCTGATGACGCTGGCGGTGCCGCTGTACGTGGCGGGCATCACCTTGCTGATTGCGGTGGCCCTCTTTGGGATCACCAAAAAGGGCGCGCGGCGCTGGCTCAATGTGGGTGTGATCATCCAGCCCAGTGAAATTCTGAAAATTGCCGTGCCGCTGATGCTGGCCTGGTGGTTCCAGAAGCGCGAGGGTCATTTGCGGCCGTTTGATTTTGTGGTGGCCGGGCTGTTGCTGGCCGTGCCGGTGGCCCTGATCGTGCGGCAGCCGGACCTGGGAACCTCGATTTTGGTGCTGACGGCCGGCCTGTCGGTCATCTTTTTTGCCGGACTGTCCTGGAAGCTGATTGTGCCGCCCGTGCTGCTGGGGGTGCTTGGCATGGCGCTGGTGGTGGGGTTCGAGCCGCAGTTGTGCGCCGACGGTGTGCGCTGGCCGGTGCTGCATGACTACCAGCAGCAGCGCGTCTGCACCCTGCTGGATCCGGCGCGCGACCCGCTGGGCAAGGGTTTTCACATCATCCAGGGCATGATCGCCATTGGCTCGGGCGGCTTCTGGGGCAAGGGTTTCATGCAGGGTACGCAGACGCACCTGGAGTTCATCCCCGAGCGCACCACCGACTTCATTTTCGCGGCGTTTTCGGAAGAGTTCGGCCTGTTCGGCAACTTGTTGCTGATCGCGGGCTTCGTGTTTCTGGTGCTGCGCGGCCTGGCGATTGCCATGGAGGCGCCGACGCTGTTTGCGCGGTTGCTGGCGGGCAGCATCACCCTGATCTTTTTCACCTACGCGTTTGTCAACATGAGCATGGTCAGCGGCATTTTGCCGGTGGTGGGCGTGCCCCTGCCCTTCATCAGCTACGGCGGCACGGCCATGGTCACGCTGGGCCTGGGTCTGGGGTTCCTGATGTCCATCGCCAAGTCCAAGCGGCTGGTGCAATCCTGAGAGATTGCGGGGCCGTGATCCGGCCTAGAATCAAACCATGATTTCTCGCGAACCCACCCTTGAACGCCTGGCCATTGCCAAGTCCCTGCTGCTCACGCC
>DIVK01000062.1:0-16278 GCA_002422455.1 Rhodoferax sp. UBA6134 | reverse complement strand
ATCGTCAAGACCGGCTCCTTCAGCATCAGCCAGGGGGTGGGAGTGCGCGCCGTGAGCGGGGAGAAAACCGCATTTGCCTATTCGGACGATATCTCCGAGGCCTCGCTGCTGGACGCGGCCCGCACGGTGCGTTCCATCTCGGTGGCCGCCCGCAACGCACGGGCGAAGTCCCCCGCACGAAAGATCGCGGGTGCGCGTTCCCTCTACCAGGACCTGGACCCGATCGCCACGCTCGACAGTACCGCCAAGGTCGATTTGCTGGGACGGGTGGAGCAACTGGCCCGCGCCAAAGATCCGCGCGTGGCGCAGGTGATGGCCGGACTGGCCAGTGAATACGACGTGGTGCTGGTGGCCCGCGCTGACGGTACCCTGGCGGCCGACGTGCGCCCGTTGGTACGCCTGAGCGTGACAGTCATCGCCGAACAAAAAGGGCGGCGCGAAATGGGCTCGGCCGGCGGCGGCGGGCGTTTCGGGCTGGCGTATTTTGACGAGGCCATCATCGAGCAGTATGTGGATGAAGCCGTCGGCGCGGCCCTGGCCAACCTGGAGGCGCGCCCGGCACCGGCCGGCGAGATGACCGTGGTGCTCGGCCCCGGCTGGCCCGGCATTCTGTTGCATGAAGCCATTGGCCATGGACTGGAAGGCGACTTCAACCGCAAAGGCTCCAGCGCCTTTGCCGGGCGCATCGGCCAGCGCGTGGCGGCCAGGGGCGTCACCGTGCTGGATGACGGCACGCTGGCTGACCGCCGTGGCTCGCTCAATGTGGACGACGAGGGCAATGTCAGCCAGCGCAACGTGCTGATTGAGGACGGTATCCTCAAGGGCTACATGCAGGACGCCATGAATGCGCGCCTGATGGGCGTACGGCCAACAGGCAACGGACGGCGCGAAAGCTACGCCCATGTCCCGATGCCGCGCATGACCAACACCTACATGCTGGCGGGCAGCAAGTCGCCCGAAGAAATTGTGGCCAGCATCAAAAAAGGCCTGTACGCCACCAACTTCGGCGGCGGCCAGGTGGACATCACCTCCGGCAAGTTTGTCTTCTCCGCCAGCCAGGCGTTCTGGGTGGAGAACGGCAAGATTCTGTACCCCGTGAAGGGGGCCACCATTGTCGGCAGCGGGCCGGAGTGTCTCAAGCACGTCAGCATGATCGGCAACGACATGCGCCTGGACAGCGGCGTGGGCACCTGCGGCAAGGAAGGCCAGAGCGTGCCGGTGGGCGTGGGGCAGCCGACCTTGCGGATTGACGGGCTGACGGTGGGGGGGACGGCGTGAGCGTCGTGCCGGGTTTTTTGTCGAACGTGCGGTGCGTATGGTGCAAGAGCACCATGGCAAATATGCGTCCCTGCAGGTCGCCATTGAATCAATTGCGCCCAAGATCGGCTGCGTGTGCCCTAAACCCTGCACGAATGGGTGCGCAAACAAGAGATTGACACCGGGCTGCGCGATGGCATCACCAGCGAAAAGCGCGACCGCCGACTCAAGCCTTAAGGGCGTTTGTTCAGCAGCACCGCCCTACCTACGGAGTCGAGCCAATTTGCAAGGTTTTGCAAGTTTCCCCGTCAGGGTATCGGGTTGTTGTGGCTGTTTTCAGTGACCCCCAGTGGGGTACAACTGGCGGAGAGGGTGGGATTCGAACCCACGGTACCTTGCGGTACGCCTGATTTCGAGTCGGAAGAATATAGTATTCGCCCATATTCGTTAGTGTTGCTACAATCCATATAAATCAACAGCTTACAGGCTATCCACTGGATAAGTAAACAGCCTGAGTATTCGTTGATATTCGCCTAAATAGGGCAAAAGTGGCTACATGGTGGCTACATGGAAAGGGCAGACGATGGCAAGACCAAAGAAAACCGACGCGCCAGACCTGGGTGAAGCGCAAGACCTGACAGCCGGGTTAATCGAGCGCCTGACCTGCCCGGCTGGTAAGTCTCAGGTTTTCCTGAGAGACGCCAAAGCGCCCGGCTTACGCGTGCGTGCAACCGCTGCCAGTGTCAAAAACCCCAAGGGCTTAAAAGCGTTTGTCTATGAGGCAAAGCTAAACAGGCAGACCATTCGCCGCACCATTGGGGATGTGAGGGTGTGGGACATTGAAGCCGCCAGAACCGAAGCACGCCGCCTTGCCGTGGTGGTGCGAAGCGATGGGGATGACCCCCGCGAACTGGAGCGCCAGCAAGACGCCGCCAAAGCTTCCAGCAAAGCCGCTGCTGCCCTGCAAGCTGCAACCGTGGGCGAGGTTTGGGCTGTCTATCTTGCCGCACGTAAAAAGCATTGGGGGGAGCGCCATTTCAGCGAACACGTTTCAATGGTGAATGCCGGTGGGATTCAAACCATGCGCGGAACCCGTGGGCGTGGAGTGACAGAGCCGGGAATATTGCACGCACTGATGGCGAAGCCCCTGCGCGACCTGACCGCGCCAGTGATAGAGGCATGGGCTGATAACGAAGCCAAAACACGCCCGTCCGCTGCCCGGCTGGCATGGCGTTGCCTGAAAGCGTTTCTAGGCTGGTGCGAGGAACAGCCCGCCTATGTTGACCTGCTGCCACTCAAGAACCCAGCCAAGACCACAAAGACCCGCGAAGCATTGGGCAAACCAAAGGTAAAACAGGATGCCCTGCTGAAAGAACAGTTGCCAGCATGGTTTGACGCAGTGCGCCAGCTTCAAAACCCGGTTATCGCTGCCTACCTGCAAACCTTGCTGCTCACTGGCGCAAGAGCCGGGGAGGTGTTGGGGCTGCGCTGGGATGACATAAACACGAAATGGCGTGGGCTGACCATTCGCGACAAAGTAGAGGGCACCCGTGTTATTCCGCTCACCCCCTATGTCTCGCAACTGTTTGCAACCCTGCCGCGCCGGAATGAGTTTGTATTTTCCAGCACTACGGCTGCAGGCGGGACTCTGGTAATCCCGCGCAACCCGCATGGTGACGCCTGCAAGGTAGCCGGTATTAACGACCTGACCATTCACGGTTTGCGCCGTTCCTTCAAGTCGCTGACCGAGTGGCTGGAGATACCCGCTGGCGTGGTGGCGCAACTCATGGGGCACAAACCCAGCGCGACCGCTGAAAAGCATTACACCGTGCGCCCGCTGGACCTGCTGCGCGTGCATCATGAAAAGATTGAAGCGTGGATTTTGGAACAGGCCGGGATTGTGTTTGATACCAAGGCCGCGCCCGGTGCGCTGCGCGTGGTGGCCGGTTGACTTGATGAATTGATGCCAATACAATAAATACAGCAATGAAACTCACATATGACCCGGAAAAGGACAGCGCCAACATCATCAAACACGGGTTGTCGCTGGCTGATGCGCTGCTGGTGTTCGATGCACAAAACAAACTGACATTGGAATCAACCCGACAAGGTGAAGCCCGGTTGATGGATATTGCAATGGTTGAAGTGGCAGGCGTGGTTCTGGTGCTGGTGTACGTGATGAGCCAGTCTGACGAGGTGCGAGCTATTTCGTTGCGCCGTGCATCCAAACAGGAAAGGACGCTGTATGCCAAAAACTACCACTAAGCCCACGGGCACAGACTGGGCGCGTGTCAAACGCGAAGCCGCTGCTGATGCGCCCATTGATGACCAGTCCGGGCCGTATGACCCCAACGACACCGCCGCCGCATCTGCCTACTGGCAACAGGCAACCATTACCCGTGGGCGGGGTAGGCCGCCCGTGAGCGTCAAGCGCCCGACCCTGAACATGCGTGTGGATGCTGATGTGCTGGACGCATTCAAGGCAACCGGGCCGGGGTGGCAGACGCGTATCAATGCCGTATTGCGTGATGCCGTGGCGCATGGCGTGACGAAGGAATAACAGTTTTGCCCCAGCTAGACCCGCTTCGAAACCGGGCCGAAAAGTCGGACACCTTCACCGACCTGGCCGGGGCTCCTTATTTGAAGTGAACACCTGAAGGGGTGCGACAGTGAAAACAATTACCCTGCCTGGTGGCATAGGGCACGAAGCCTGCAATAAAACCATTGATGAATTGCTGCGGCTGGTTGCCTCGCAGCGCGCATTGCTGGAGGCTACGACCGCGACCCTGAACGCAGCGAATCAGACCATAGCAACGCTCAATTCTTTGATGGCCTTGATACCCCCCGCCAAAACTGAAAAGCGCGGTAGAGGCAGACCCACAAAGAACACGGAGGATTTGGCGCTGGTGGAGATATTCAACACCACCATGCTGACCGAATTTATCGCAGCCAATCGGCATGCAAAACCAACCGATTCCGCCGTGCTGACGTGGTACTTCACCAAGGAATATGCCCGCTATGGCTGGAGTGCATCAAGAGTACGGGGCGAGGTATTTCAAGGCAAGTTAAAGACTTTGAAAAACAGGCTTGGGAATGCGAGAGACCGACAGTACAAGACTTCCCATTAAATAGGCTTTATTTGGGATGAACGCAAACCTACATTAGTAGCAACAGGTCAATGCAGCGATGCGCCGCTTGTACCCCTAGTCATTCGGGCTAGTGGGTTGTTCGAAAAACCTAACGCAGAGATGCGCTGGAGATACCGAGATGCTATCTACGACCCAAGCTGTAAATCACAGCCCTGAAACCATGCGCGAGGCAACCGCCCCGCAACAATTCACGCCGCCATTTCCACCACTGGCGCTGGTTACTAAACCCAATCTCACGACCGGCGAACTCGCCTATTACCTGAACCGTCGCCCGCAGACTTTGAGGGGTTGGGCATGTAACGAGGATGGGCCAATCCGCCCGCTTCGCATCAATGGCCGCCTTGCATGGCCTGTATCTGAACTGCGCCGTGTGCTGGGGGTGACGCTGTAATGGCCGCCCCAAAAGGCAACGGGCTGGACGCGGCAAACGACCAACCCGCCAAGACTCACACAAAAGACACCGCCGATTCTATCCGTGTCGCCCGCTTCACTGGCACGGATAACCCGCGACACCTTCGCACCATTCAAGCTCTGATGACGCGCCCGGTAACGCGGGAACACCTCGACCAGATAGCGGGTTGCAGTAATGGCCCCGAGCTTGTCGCGGAACTTCGCCGCCGTGGGCTGGAGGTGCCATGCGCCCGCACCAAAAAGAAAGACCGTGATTTATTCGATTGCTGGCCCGGTGTTTATCACTTTACCCAGCAAGACCGCCGCCGTGTCCTGGCGTGGATTGCAAAGCGTGGAGGTGCTGCCCATGCTTAACGAAATCGACCGCGCCCGTGATGCGCTTTACTCGATTCCTGCCGACTTGCCGCGTGATTCATGGGTGAAAGCTGGCATGGCCGCGCACGCTGCCGGGCTGGGCTTTGATGACTTCGACCAATGGAGCGCACCCGCTGGCAATTACAACGCCCAAGCGAGCTGGGCAACGTGGCGAAGTTTCAAGACCGCGCCCGGTGGTGTCGGTGCTGGTGCCTTGTTTGGCATGGCAAAAGACCACGGCTGGAAGGATGGCAACCCAAGCCCGCGCCCTGCGCCAGCCAGACCCGCACCGAAGCCAGTGGAGCCGCAACGCAAGGCCGCGCCCGGACAAAGTGCCAGAGAAGTGTTTGCACGCTGCCTGCCTGCGACCGCTTCGCATGGTTACATTGCCACAAAGCAAGGCAACCCTGATGGCCTGCGCGTGGTGCCTGCTGGTGACAGTCTGACCATTGCCGGGCAAAGCATGGCCGGGTTTTTGGCAGTACCAGCCTATGCTCCAGGTGGCGAAATTCAGAGCCTGCAATTTATCCCAGCTGGTGGTGGCAAAAAGCTAAACCTACCCGGTGCAAGCATGACCGGGGCAATGTTCGCGCTAGGCACTGATGGCCCGGTGTATCTCTGCGAGGGTATCGGGGCCGCGTGGAGCGCATGGCAGGCAACCGGACACCGCGCCGTGTGTTGTTTTGGCTGGGGCAATATCGCCCGCGTGGCTGACGCCCTGCGCCAGCGTGAGCCAATCGCAAAGCTGGTGATATGCCCGGATATTGGCAAGGAAGCCGCCGCCGCTGAAATTGCCGCCCTGCATCATTGCGCAGTGGCGACCATGCCCTCGGGCTGGCCTGCAAACAGCGACATTAACGACCTGTTCTGTTCGCCTGATGGGGGCTTTGACGTGGTGCAAGCATTGTTAGAGGCTGCGACCGAGCCGCCCAAGCCTGAACCCAAAGTTCACCCGCTGGCGCGATTCGTTGACATTGATGGCACCGCAAAGCCGCCGCGCTGGGTGCTGCCGGGCTTCATTGGGCATGGCGTGACCGTGATTGCTGGGGCGCATGGCGTGGGCAAGACAACCGCCTTGCTGCCACTGGCAATGACCGCCGCCGGGCTGCACGGGGATGACCTGATGCCGCGCCAGTGGAGGCATGTTGTTTATGTCACCGAGGATGTGGAGCAGGCCCGCCGCATATTGGCCGGGGTGACTCTGCATTCAAATCTAGGTATCGACCTAGGGCTAGTGCGAGAGCGCGTGCATATCGTGGAAGCCGTTCGACTTGACCCGGCATTCGTGGCACAAGTTGGTGCAACCTACAGGGAGCAGTTCAACCGCACTGTGGAAGGCGTGGACGTGCTGCCGCTGGTGGTGCTGGACACTAAATCCGCAGTGCTGGCGCTGGATAACGAAAACGACAACAGCGAGGCGAGCCGAATGATGGCCGCATTGAAGCAGGGGTTTGACGGTTTGCCAGTCTGGTTAATCGGTCATGTTGCAAAAGCGAACCTGACCCGCAATGACGCACTGACAAGCCGAGGGGCCAGTGCCATTGAAGGCGACGCAAACCAGACCATGTTTCTGATTCGTGAGGGTGAGAGTCGTTACCTGGTGCAAGGAAAGACCCGGTTTGAGGCACGGTGGCCAGAGCTTGAAATAACCGGCTACACCGCACAAACGACCGCGCCCGACGAGTTCGGCAACATGGAAACCGTGCTGCTGCGTTGGGGCATTGCCGAACCTGCCCAACAGAGCCGCAAGGAAGCCGCAGAACAGGCCGCAGAGCAACAGCGCAAGGATGATGAGGCTAGTCTGCGCCAAGACATACGCGATGCCGTGGAGGTGGCATGGCTGGCAGGTAATCCACTGAACCGCGCCGGGGTTAAGGCAAAGGTTCGCCGCAAGACTTCGGACGTGGTGGCGATGCTGGAAAACCTACTTAGCGAGCGTTGGCTATTCGAGGTGACGGTAGAGGGGCCGGGATTGTCCGGGGCTCACACTGAAAAACAATCAAATTAAATCAAAGCCAGCCGAGTGCTGGTTTTCTGCATTTGGGGGTGCCTGAAAAGGCGCGAAACCATGTACCGCTGGCTACATGGTGGCTACATGGAGCACCAAAGGGAAAGGGCTTGCTGCAATATTTATAGCGGCAAACCCTTGCTGGTATTGGCGGAGAGGGTGGGATTCGAACCCACGGTACCTTGCGGTACGCCTGATTTCGAGTCAGGTACATTCGGCCACTCTGCCACCTCTCCTGTGTCGAACTGGCGTGATTGTAGCAGCGGCGGTACCTGCTTCGGCCGCTGTCAGCATCCGTTCCCGGCGTCGCCGAGCTGCCGCAGGGCCGCGCTGATGTCCTGCGCCGCCACATCGGCAGCGGCCTGCAGCTTGCCGGTCAGACCGGCCAGGGCAGATGCGCCCTGGGTCTGCAGCAAGGCAATGGCTTGGCCGGCGTCCCGGGGCGAGTCGAAGCCGGCGCTTTGCAGCAGCAGGCGGCCATCGGCATCCACCAGCTTGAAGTAGAACTTGCCGTCGCGTTCGCGGTATTGCTTGAACATCGGTTTCGCCACCTTGGCGGTTTTTGCGGTTTGCTCACCGGCCTGGGTGCGCAGGTCGCGCAGGCCCACCGCGTGGCGCAGGCGGCCCATGAAGGGTGTGGCGATCTGGCGCGCGCGCGCGGCACCCGCCAGCAAAATGGCCTCGATCTTGGCGGGCTCGCTCAGCAGCGCCAGGTACGCCTCGCGCATGGGGGCGAGTTCGCGGTCGATGCGTTCAAATACCAGCTGCTTGGCGTCTTTCCAGGCAATGCCGCCGGCGTAGGCCTGGCGCAGGCTGGCCGTTTCTTCAGGTGTGGCAAAGGCCTGGTAAATCTGGAACAGGGCGGAGCCTTCCACGGTTTTGGGCTCGCCCGGCGCGGCGGAGTCGGTCACGATGCCGGCGATGAGTTTTTTGAGTTGCTCGCGCGGCGCAAAGAGCGGGATGGTGTTGTCGTAGCTTTTGCTCATCTTGCGGCCGTCCAGACCGGGCAGGGTCGCCACGTCGTCCTCGATCACTGCCTCGGGCGGTACAAAGTGTTCGCCGTAGCGGTAATTGAAACTGTGCGCCATGTCGCGCGCCATCTCGATGTGCTGGACCTGGTCGCGCCCGACCGGCACCTTGTGGGCGTTGAACAGCAGAATGTCCGCCCCCATCAGCACCGGGTACATGAACAGGCCGGCGCTGACATCGGCGTCGGGATCGGCGCCCGTGCTGGCGTTCTTGTCCACTGCTGCCTTGTAGGCGTGGGCGCGGTTGAGCACGCCCTTGCCGGTGACGCAGGTGAGAAACCAGGTGAGCTCCGGGATTTCAGGCACGTCCGACTGGCGGTAGAAGGTGACGCGCGCGGGGTCCAGCCCGGCGGCCAGCCAGCTGGCGGCAATTTCCAGCGTGGAGCGTTGGATGCGCGCGGGGTCATCGATCTTGATCAGGGCGTGGTAGTCCGCCAGAAAATAAAAACTCTCGACGTCAGCGCGCCGGCTGGCCTGTACCGAGGGCCGGATGGAGCCGACGTAATTGCCCAGGTGGGGGGTGCCGGAGGTGGTGATGCCGGTCAGGAAGCGCGTGGAGCTCATGGCAAAAATTATTTTCTGGTAAGACGATGGACTAGCCAAAAATCATGGCAATCGGGGTCAGCAAGACGTCCAGCAGGGTGAAGGTGAGGGACATCAGGGGCGTCAGCCACAGGGTGCTGACCACCCCCGAGATTACCAGCGCCATCACGATGAAAAACCCCCAGGGCTCCACCCGTGAGATCAGCTCGGCCTGGCGGTGCGGCAGCAGCCCGACCAGAATGCGTCCGCCATCGAGTGGCGGCAGCGGGAACAGGTTGAAGGCAAACATCACCACGTTGACCAGGATGCCGCCCTGGGCCATTTTGAGAAAGAAGGGCTCGGTCACGCCCGTACCTTGCAGCAGGTAAAAAGTCACGCCCCACAGCAGCGCCTGGATGAAGTTGGCACCCGGCCCGGCCAGTGCCACCCAGATCATGTCGCGCTTGGGGTTGCGCAGGTTGCCAAAGCGCACCGGCACCGGTTTGGCATAACCAAACAGGAAGGCGCCCGAGGTGGCAAAGTACAGCAGCAGGGGCATCAGGACGGTGCCCACGGGGTCAATGTGCTTGAGGGGGTTGAGCGTGATGCGCCCCAGCATGTAGGCGGTGTTGTCGCCGAAATGCCGCGCGGCGTAGCCGTGCGCCGCCTCGTGCAGCGTGATGGCGAACAGCACCGGCAGGGCGTAGAGGGCGACAGTTTGAATGAGGTGTGCAATGTCCATCAGGCAATTGTCGCAGGGGCGGGGTTGGGGAACTGCCGGACGGGCCTTTGACCCGATCTGCAACTAGCTGGAAAGCCCGAGGGGCGCCAATGCGCCGCGGCCCTGGCGGATCACTGCCGGCTCCGCACCGCTCAGGTCTACCACCGTGGTGGGTTCGCGGGCGCAGGCCCCGGCGTCGATGACCGCGGCAATCTGTTTTTTATAGCGCACACAGATTTCTTCGGCATCGTTGAGCGGCTCGGTCTCGCCCGGCGCGATCAGGGTGGTGGCCAGCAACGGCCCGTTGTGCAGGGCCAGCAGCGCCTGCAACACCTGGTGTTCCGGCACCCGCAGGCCGATGGTTTTGCGCGACGGGTGGCTCAGGCGGCGCGGCACTTCCTTGCTGGCTTCCAGAATGAAGGTGTACGGCCCGGGCGTGGCCGACTTGATGAGCCGGAACTGCTGGTTGTCCACCCGGGCGTAGTTGGCCAGTTCACTCAGGTCGCGGCACAGCAGGGTGAGGTGGTGCCGGTCGTCCACTCCGCGGATGCGGCGCAGCTTGTCGGCGGCGGTTTTGTCATCCAGGTGGCAGACCAGTGCGTAGCTGGAGTCGGTGGGAACTGCGAGGACTTCGCCTTTTTCCAGCAGGGCGACGGCCTGCTTCAGCAGCCGTGGTTGCGGGTTGTCGGGGTGGACTTCAAAAAGCTGGGGCATGGGCGGGCAGGGCGAGTCTGTCAATGTCGGCGGGAGTGCGCGCTGGCGGGTGCCGGTGAGGGTGCCGTCGCGCGCTGTGGTGCAGGCACTTCGCGGGCGGACAGGAGCGCGTTGCCGACGCCGCTGGCGGCAATGATGGCGATACCGAGCCAGGTCAGACCGTCAGGCGCGTGATTGAATGCCAGCCAGCCGCCCACGGTGGCGAATGCGATTTGCGTGTACAGGTAGGGCGTGAGCACCTGAGCCGGCGCGCGCCGGTAGGCCCGGATCAGCAGCATGTGCGCAAAGTTGCCCAAAAATCCGATCACGATGAACCACGGCCAGTGCGTCAGCAGGGCCGCGTTGCTCCATTGCATAAGCGCCGCCGGGCTGGTGATGAGGGCGCCCATCAGACCGGTGTAGAAATGCGTGGTGTAGGGGTTTTCTTCGCTGCTCAGGCGGCTCGTCAGCACCTGGAACCAGGCATAGGAGGTTACCAGTGCCACCGGAAACAGCAGGGCCCAACTGAAGACCTGCCCGCCGGGCCGGATGACCAGCAGCACACCGCCCATGCCGGTGGCCAGCAGGAGCCAGCGCCGGCCGGCCACCGGTTGTTTCAGCAGCCAGGCTGCCATGCCGGTAGCCACCAGGGGCGACAGCATCACCATGGCCGTGAACTCGCCCACCGGCAGGTGCTGCAGTCCAAAAAACGCACAGCCACTGGCGATCAGCAGCAGCACGCCGCGCAGCGCCTGAAAGCGCGGGTTGGCGGTGGCAAACAGTCGCTGTTTTTGTGCCGGAAATTGCAGCGCAAACGTCATCACCGCCTGAAAGGCATAGCGAAACCACAGCAACATGAGCACCGGCACCAGGGTGACCACGTGTTTGGTGGTGGTGTCCAGGGCGGCGAAGCACAACGCAGCCAGCAAAATGAGCAAGATGCCGCCACCTTGCCGGGTACGTAAAAAGGACATTGCTGGTTTACTCAATGCTGGGTGGAGGTCATCATGCCGGGGTCGCGGAGGTGCTGCGTTGGATGCGGTGGCTCAGCAGCTCCCACACCGGTGTCAGCTGGCCCGGCAGATAGGGCAAGGTACCCAGTTCGGTGTGGCTTTCCTCGGGGCTGTGAAAGTCGCTGCCGCGGCTGGCCACCAGGCCAAATTCGCGGGCGGTGTCGGCGTAGGTCAGGTACTCGGCGGCGCTGTGGCTGCCGGTGACGACTTCCACGCCCTGTCCGCCATGGTTTTTGAATTCGCTGAACAGGGCGAATTCTTCATTGGCGCTGAACTTGTAGCGCGCCGGGTGCGCGATGACGGCCACCCCGCCGGCGTCCCGGATCCAGGTGACGGCGTCCTTCAGGGCGGCCCAGCGGTGCGGCACAAAGCCGGGCTTGCCTTCGGTCAGGTACTTGCGGAACACTTCATGGGTGTCGCGGCACACGCCGCGCTCCACCAGAAAGCGGGCAAAGTGGGTGCGGGAGATCAGGTCGTGGTTGCCGGCAAAGCCGAGGGCGCCTTCAAAGGCCTCCGCAATGCCGGCCTTGGCCAGACTGGCGGCTATTTCCATGGCACGCTGTCCGCGTCCCCCCCGGGTCTGGAGCAGCCCGCGCGCCAGGGCCGGGTCTTGCGGGTCAAACCCCAGGCCCACGATGTGGACCGTCTGGCCGATGAAGGTGACTGAAATCTCGACCCCGGTGAGGTAGTGCAGGCCCACCGCCCGGGCGGCCGCTGCGGCGCGCTGCTGGCCCCCGATTTCATCGTGGTCGGTCAGGGCCCACAACTCCACGCCGTTGGCCTTGGCGCGTGCGGCCAGGGCTTCGGGTGTCAGGGTGCCGTCGGAGACGACGGAGTGGCAGTGCAGGTCGGCGTTGAGGATGGAGGTCACCGGGCCATTTTAGGCCTGCCGCATGGCCGGTGCCGGTGGCGCCGCATTTAGAGCTCGGCGGCCTCCACCAGAAAGCGCACCCGGCGCATGCCCTGCCATTCGTCGGCGTCCAGCCGGAATGCGAGTTTGACGCGGGCCGGCAGCGGCTCCGTATGACCGAACCAGATGCCGTCCACCGGCTGACCCTGGTGTTTGAGCTTGAGAGCCAGGTGTTTTTCGCCCACCAACCGTTGCGACACCACCTCCAGTTCTTCGCTGAAGGTGGGCGGCGCGAAGCCCTGGCCCCACACCTCCTTGTGCAGCACGTCCACCAGCTCGGCACGCCGGTACTCGGGTTTCAGCGGCCCGTCGGTGTCGATGCGGCGCGTGAGCGTGGCGGCGTCCAGCCATTCCTGGGCGACCTCGTTCAGGCCTTGTTCAAAGGCGTCAAAGTTTTCTTCGGCGATGGTGCAGCCCGCCGCCATGGCGTGGCCGCCAAAGCGCAGCAGCACGCCGGGGTGGCGCTTGGCCACCAGGTCCAGCGCGTCGCGCAGGTGGAAGCCGGGAATCGAGCGCCCCGAGCCCTTGAGTTCATGCTCGCGGCCGGGCGCGGCGCTGGCGGCAAAGACAAAGGTGGGGCGGTGCAGCTTGTCCTTGAGGCGCGAGGCCACGATGCCGACCACGCCTTCGTGAAAGTCGGGGTCAAAGACGCAGATCGCGGGCGGCGGCGCCTCGTCTTCATCAAACAGGGATTCGGCGATGTCAAACGCCTGCTCGCGCATGCTGCCTTCGATCTCGCGGCGCTCGCGGTTGATGCCGTCCAGCGTCTTGGCCAGTTCGTCAGCCCGCGCCGGGTCATCGGTCAGCAGGCATTCGATGCCCAGCGTCATGTCCGACAGGCGACCGGCGGCATTGATGCGCGGGCCCAGCGCAAAGCCGAAGTCGAAGGTGGTGGCAAGCGCCGCGTTGCGCCCGGCCGCTACGAAAAGAGCGGCCAACCCCGCCGGCATGGCGCCGGCACGCACCCGTTTGAGCCCTTGGGCCACGAGGCGGCGGTTGTTGGCGTCGAGCTTGACCACGTCGGCTACCGTACCGAGGGCGACCAGGGGCAGCAGGGTGTCGAGTTTGGGTTCCGTTCGCCCTGAGCCCGGTCCGTCCTGAGTTTGACGAAGGGTTGACGGGGGGGCTTCGACAAGCTCAGCCCGAACGGTAACCGGCCTGGCCTGGGTGGAGAACACGCCGCGCGCGCGCAGCTCGGCGCGCAGCGCCAGCAGCACATAAAACATGACGCCAACGCCGGCGATGGACTTGCTCGCGAAGGTGCAACCCGGCTGGTTCGGATTGACGATGACGTCGGCCGCGGGCAGCTCAATCCGGCCCTCCTGGCTGGCGGGCAGGTGGTGATCGGTCACCAGCACCTGCAGCCCCAATGCCTTGGCGCTTGCCACGCCCTCAAAGCTGGCAATGCCGTTGTCCACGGTGATCAGCATGTCGGCGCCGCTGTCCTTGACGCGCTGCGAGATCGGCGGCGTCAGGCCGTAGCCGTCCACCACCCGGTCCGGCACGATGTAGCCGACGTGTCGGGCGCCCAGCAGGCGCAGGCCGCGCACGGCCACGGCACAGGCGGTGGCGCCGTCGCAGTCGTAGTCGGCCACGATGCAGAGTTTCCTGTCGGCGGCGATGGCATCGGCCAGCAGCCGGGCCGCATCGGCTGCGCCGCGCAGCTCGCCCGGCGGGATGAGGCGCGCCAGACCGTCGTCGAGTTCCTGGGTGCCCTGTACGCCGCGCGCCGCGTACAGCTGGGCCAGCAGGGGATGAACGCCGGCCTGCTCCAGCGCCCAGACGGCGCGGGGCGGGATGTCCCTGATGGCTATTTTCATAGCGTCTCCAGTAGCTTCGAAGCAGGCGGGGTGCCAAACAGGTTCATGAATCGTGTTACCAGGGTTTTGGGTTGGGTGGTGAAGGTTTGGGCGTGGCGTTCACCGCACAGTGTGAGTTGGCCGGGTTCGCCCTGGTCCAGCGCGGCCAGCAGGGCGGCGCACTGGCTGGCGTCCAGCGCGTGCCAGGCCTGCACCCAGGCCGCCCAGTCTTCGTTGAGTGCTGCGGTGCGCAGGGTGTTGACCGTGACTGGTTGGGGCGCAACGGTGGAGGGCAGGGGTGTCCGGGGCAGCGTGCCGGTACCGCTCAGCCAGAACGAGTTGACGACAGGCACGCCCCGTGCGGCGCGCGCCTCATTCACCGGGTGGGTGTAGAGCAGCATCTGCATTTCGTTTTGCAGACGGCGCAAGCCAGCGGCACTGGCGCTGCGCGGCATCCAGTTCTCCAGGTTGCGGCCGGCCACGCGGTCCAGCGAGGCGGTGGGAAGGTCTTTGAATACGTCGCCTTGGACCAGCCAGCGGCCGGGCTGGTCGTACTGCAGCACGATGCCGTCTTCCTTGAAATAAGGTTGCATGGCGACCAGCAGGGTATGTGATTCCCCGGCAGAAAAATCGGGCAATTCCTGCCCGCTCATGATGACGTGGTGGGTGCCCGTCTGCCAGTGGCAGGGGGTGATGAAGCCCCAGGCGCCGCCTGCCGGGCGTGCCTGCCGGGCGGCCCAGGGAATCAGGCCGTCCGTCACAGGCAGGCCCAGTGCGCGGGCCAGCGCGCGTTCGTGCGGCGGGCTCAGACTGAATTCGTCGCCGTGGTCCGGCGGCTCCGGCGTCAGGCGGGACAGCAGTTTTTCGAGGTAGGGCAGTTTCAGGGCGGGCAGGGCCGGGGCGCAGCCCTCGGTGCTGCAAAACGCAAACGGAATCAGGAGGTGCATGGAGCGATTGTGCGGGATGCGGGAGACGCCGCGTGCAGTGCCACAATGACGACTGTTTCCAATCGTGGTGGCCGATGCAATTTCCTTACGAACTTATCCTGGGCTGGCGCTACACCCGTGCCGGCCGCGCCACCCGGCGCAACGGCTTCATCTCCTTCATCTCGGGCGTGTCGATGCTGGGCATTGCGCTGGGCGTGGCGGCACTCATCATTGTGCTGAGCGTGATGAACGGTTTTCAAAAAGAGGTGCGTGATCGCATGCTGAGCGTGGTGTCGCACATTGAGGTTTTTGCGCCCGATGGGGCGGCCCTGCCCGACATGCTCCGCACGCTGGCCGAGGTGCGGGCTCATCCGCAGGTGGTGGGTGCCGCACCTTTCATTGCAACGCAGGCTTTGCTGGCCAGGGGTGAGGACATGAAAGGCGTCATGGTGCGGGGGATTGATCCCAGCCTGGAGCCCGGTGTGACCGACCTGGCCGTCGGGCTGAAGAACACGGCGCTGGCGCGCCTGCTTCCGGGTGAGTTTGGTGTGGTGCTGGGCGGCGAGCTGGCCCGTGCCCTGGGGGTGCGCCAGGGTGACCGGGTCACGCTGGTGGCGCCCAGCGGGCAAGTCACCCCCGCCGGGGTGGTGCCGCGCCTCAAGCAGATGACGGTGGTGGGCACCTTTGACTCGGGCCACTACGAGTACGACGCCAGTCTGGTGTTGATGCACCTGGACGATGCGGCCCGGATTTTCCGGCTGGAGGGCGCCACCGGCGTGCGCATCAAGCTGCGCGACCTGCACCAGGCGCGCGAGGTGGCGGCGCAGTTGGCCAGCACCCTGACCGGCGACCTGCTGATCCGCGACTGGACGCGCCAGAACCGCACCTGGTTTGCCGCCGTGCAGGTTGAAAAGCGCATGATGTTCATCATCCTGACCCTGATCGTGGCGGTGGCCGCCTTCAACCTGGTGTCCACGCTGGTGATGACGGTGACCGACAAGCGCGCCGACATTGCCATTTTGCGCACGCTGGGTGCCAGCCCGCAAAGCATCATGGCCATTTTTGTGGTGCAGGGGGCCATGGTCGGCGTCATCGGCACGCTGGCCGGGCTGTTGCTGGGGCTGGGGGTGGCGTTCAACATCGACGTGATCGTGCCCGCGCTGGAGCAGTTGTTCCATGCCAGCTTCTTGCCCAAAGACATTTACCTCATCAGCCGCATGCCCAGCGAGCCGCAGCGGGGCGACATCGTGCCGATTACCATCATCTCGCTGGTGCTGGCCTTTTTGGCCACGCTCTACCCCAGCTGGCGTGCCAGCCGCGTCAACCCGGCGGAGGCCCTGCGTTATGAGTGATATGACTTCCATGCCCGCCACTTCGGGTGCTGCCGTCGTTCTCAGCGCGCGCGGCCTGAGCAAACGGTTTACCGAAGGCCGGCTGGACGTGACGGTGCTGCAGGGGGTGGACCTGGACGTGCATGCGGGTGAAAC
>DIVK01000016.1:2755-8505 GCA_002422455.1 Rhodoferax sp. UBA6134 | reverse complement strand
CTCTTGATGTGGGCCTTTTCCCAGCGGAAGTCGTCGGCCGTGACGCAGGCCACGCCCTGGCTGCGCTGGGCCTCGGTGGGCAGCTTCATGGTGTTGGTCATGACAAACACGGTGGGCGTGATGTCGGTGGGCATGACGTGGTCGCGCATGGCCACGCCGCGGGTGACCTGGATGTAGATTAACTGGTCCAGCGCATGGACGTCAACGCCTTGTGATGCGGCGTAAGTGACCATCAACTGCCGCGCAACGTCGGCCCATTGGGCGTGCGTCAGCGGGTTGGCGATGCGCAACTCGCCCAGGCTGCGGTCAAGCCGCGCCATGTGCTGGGCAAAGCGGAACATCTGGCCGCCATAGGTCGGCACCACTTCATAGACGCCGTCGCCAAAAATGAAGCCACGGTCCATCACGCTGATCCTGGCATCGGGCAGCAGGGTGAATGCACCGTTGAGGTAACACGGCAGGGGGGGTAAGGTATTCATGTGTGAATTATGCGTGGGCTGGTCTCATGTTGAGAAAAATCGCCCTGGACATGACGCCAAGGTTTTTATACTATATGAATAATCTGTCTGCTTCAGGCACCCTCAATTTGGCCCTCACGCCCACGCCTCCCCCCATTGCATCGTCATTGCGCATCACCATGAACATCGGCAGCCCCATCCCCCCCACCACGGCGGTTCATCCCGACACCACCCATGTCTTTCACCGCCAGTTGCAGCACCAGTTGCCGTTGGCGGTGTCAGGCCGGGGCATCACCCTGACCGATGCCAGCGGCAAGACCTACCTGGATGCCTGCGGCGGTGCTGCCGTGTCCTGCCTGGGTCACGGTCACCCCGAGGTGCTGGCAGCCATGCACGCCCAGATTGACCGGCTGGCCTACGCCCACACCAGTTTCTTCACGACCGAAGTGGCCGAGGAACTGGCCGATGTGCTGATTGCGTCGGCCCCGGCCGGCATGAGCCATGTGTACTTTGTCAGTGGCGGTTCGGAGGCGATGGAGGCGGCGCTCAAGATGGCGCGGCAGTATTTTGTCGAGATCGGTCAGCCGCAACGCCGCCATTTTGTGGCGCGGCGGCAAAGCTACCACGGCAACACCCTGGGCGCGCTGGCGGTGGGGGGCAATGCCTGGCGCCGCGCCCAGTTCGAGCCGCTGCTCATCGACGTGGCCCACGTGGCGCCCTGCTACGAGTACCGCGACCGCGCGCCTGACGAGACGCCAGAAGCCTACGGCCAGCGGCTGGTGGCCGAACTGGAACAAAGCTTTGCGCGCCTGGGCCCGGAAAACGTCATGGCTTTTGTCGCCGAAACCGTGGGTGGCGCCACGGCCGGCGTGTTGCCGCCGGTGCCGGGCTACTTCAAGGGCATTCGGGAACTTTGCGACCGCCACGGCATTTTGCTGATTCTGGACGAGGTGATGTGCGGCATGGGCCGCACCGGCACGCTGCACGCCTGTGAACAGGAGGGCGTGGTACCTGATTTGCTGGCCATTGCCAAGGGTCTCGGCGGCGGCTACCAACCGATTGGTGCGGTGCTGGCGCAGAAAAAACTGGTTGATGTGTTCCGTGCTGGCAGCGGCCTGTTTCAGCACGGCCACACCTACCTGGGCCATGCCGTGGCCTGCGCGGCCGCGCTGGCCGTGCAGCGGGTCATAGCGCGCGACGGCCTGGTGGCGCAGGTACAGGCGCGCGGCCAGACGCTGCGCGGCTTGCTGCAGCAGGCGTTTGCCGACCATCCGCATGTGGGCGACATCCGCGGCCGCGGTTTGTTCTGGGGTCTGGAGCTGGTGGCCGACCGCGCCTCACGCCAGTGGTTTGACCCGGCGCTCAAACTGCACGCCCGCGTCAAGCGCGAGGCCATGGCGCTGGGCCTGATGTGTTACCCCATGGGCGGCACAGTGGACGGGCGCTGCGGCGACCACATTTTGCTGGCGCCACCGTTCATTGCCAGTGAGGACGAACTGGCGCTGATCGTGGCGCGGCTGGCGCAGGCCATCCACTTGTCCATGCCCGCCTGATACCGGAATATGCGCTATTTGCATGAGAAAGCAGGGTTGCTATTTTGCTTTTTAATTCAAGAGGATTCGGTCTTTGAACTAAGATGTCACACTGTTTAAACAGAAAGTGTTTAAGCCGTTCGAAAATTTTTATTGTTGGAGATCCCATGAAAAAATTGTCCCTGGTTGTCAGTGCCATCGCAGCTACCGCCGCCCTGATGGCTCCCGTGAGCAGCGTGCAGGCGCAGCAAAAATTCATGACCATTGGCACCGGTGGTGTCACGGGTGTGTATTACGCCGCCGGCGGTGCCATCTGCCGCCTGGTGAATAAAGACCGCGCCAAGCACGGCTACCGCTGCTCGGTGGAGTCCACCGGGGGTTCGGTGGTGAACATCAACACCATCAAGGCCGGTGAGCTTGACTTTGGCGTGTCCCAGTCCGATGTGCAGTACAACGCCTACAACGGCGCCAAGCAGTTCGAGAAAGACGGCAAGCACACCGACCTGCGTTCGGTGTTCTCGATTCACCCGGAGCCCTTCACGCTGCTGGCCCGCAAAGAAGCCAACATCACCAAGTTTGAAGACCTCAAGGGCAAGCGCATGAACGTCGGCAACCCCGGCTCCGGCAGCCGCGCCGCCATGGATGAACTGCTGGCCGCCATGGGCTGGAAAACCACCGATTTCGGTCTGGCTGCCGAACTCAAGGCCGACGAGCACGGTGCCGCCCTGTGCGACAACAAGATCGATGCCTTCTTCTACGGCGTGGGACATCCGAGCGCCAACATCCAGGACCCGATCACCACCTGCGGCGCTAGACTGGTGCCGATCACCGGGCCGGCCGTGGACAAGCTGGTCAAGGCCAACAGCTACTACGCCGCGGTCGACATTCCTGGCGGCTTGTATGCGGGCCATCCCAACCCGACCCGCACCTACGGCGTGCTGGCCTCGTTCGTGACCTCGGCCAAGGTGCCTGACGCCACCGTGTACGAGTTGGTCAAGGCCGTGTTCGAGAATTTTGACGAGTTCAAAAAATTGCACCCCGCCTTCATCGGCCTGACTCCCAAGAGCATGATCAAGGATGGCCTGTCGGCCCCCTTGCACCCCGGCGCCGTGAAGTACTACAAGGAAAAAGGCTGGATGTAATCCGGCCCAGCTGAACGTCTTCGGACCAAGTCCGCAAAAAAGCTCTGACCTGTCAGAGCTTTTTTTGTTGATCAAACTACTTTGATAAAGAAATTCTTATGAAATCAGCAACGGCTAACGGCAGCGTGCCAGAGATTGATGTCGAAAAGTTCGTCGCCGACAACGACACCGGCGCGCGCAGTCCCGGTCCGCTGATGAAACGTTTTCTGCTGCTGGTGGCGCTGGCCTGGTCGCTGTTTCAGTTGTGGATTGCCTCGCCGCTGCCGTTCAGTCTGGGCGTGCTGGTATTCAACGACACCGAAACACGGGCCATCCACCTCGGCTTTGCCGTGTTCCTGTCCTTCATGTCCTACCCGGCTTTCAAGCGCTCGCCGAGCGACCGCGTGCCGCTGACCGACTGGATATTTGCCATCGTCGGCACGTTTTGTGCGGTTTACCTGTTTGTGTTTTACCGCGAACTGTCGACCCGTCCGGGGCAGCCGACGGCCATGGACGTGTACACCGGTCTGGTCGGCATCGTGCTGCTGCTGGAGGCCACCCGCCGGGTGCTGGGTTTGCCGATGGTGATCGTGGCGCTGGTGTTCCTGGGCTACACCTTCGGCGGCCCCTTCATGCCCGACATGATTGCCCACCGCGGCTTCTCGCTGAACCGTGCCATGAGTCACCAATGGCTCACCACCGAAGGCGTGTTTGGTGTGGCCTTGGGCGTTTCCAGCAGTTTCATTTTCCTGTTTGTGCTGTTTGGCTCCTTGCTGGACAAGGCCGGTGCCGGCAACTACTTCATCAAATCGGCGTTCGCCCTGCTCGGCCACATGCGCGGTGGCCCGGCCAAGGCGGCGGTGTTGTCGTCGGCGGCCACCGGCATCATTTCGGGCTCATCCATTGCCAATGTGGTGACCACCGGCACCTTCACCATTCCGCTCATGAAGCGCGTCGGCTACCGCCCTGACCAGGCGGCGGCGGTCGAGGTGTCGAGCTCGGTCAATGGCCAGCTGATGCCGCCGGTAATGGGCGCGGCGGCTTTCCTGATGGTGGAGTACGTGGGCATTCCCTACATCGAGGTCATGAAGCACGCTTTTCTGCCGGCCATCATTTCCTACATTGCCCTGCTCTACATCGTCCACATCGAGGCCCTGAAAAACAACATGGTCGGACTGCCACGGCGCCATCTCGGCTCGGCGGGTTCGCGCCTCTTGTCTTTTGGCTTCACGGTGGCGGGTTTCATCGTGCTGTCGGGTGCGGTCTACTGGGGCATTGGCTGGATCAAGACGGTCATGGGTGACGCCGCCGTCTGGGTGATCGGTGCGGGCCTGCTGGCGGCCTATGTCGGCCTGTTGTGGTTCGGCGCCCGCCAACCCGAACTGGAACTCGACGACCCGAACGCCCAGGTGTTTGAACTGCCCGAGACCGGGCCTACCGTCAAATCCGGCCTGCATTACCTGTTGGCCGTGGTGGTGTTGATCTGGTGCCTGATGGTCGAGCAAATGTCGCCCGGCTTGTCTGCTTTCTGGGCCACGATGTTCATGATTTTTGTCATGCTGACGCAAAAGCCCATCATTTCCTGGTTCCGTGGCCGCAGTGATTTGGGCCTGGCGGCACGCCAAGGGGTACTGGATCTGATCGACGGCCTGGTCACCGGCGCGCGCAACATGATCGGCATTGGCGTGGCCACGGCGGCCGCCGGCATCATCGTGGGCACGGTGTCGCTGACTGGCATCGGCCTGGTCATGACCGAGATTGTCGAGTTGCTGTCGGGCGGCAACCTGATGCTGATGCTGATGCTGGTGGCGGTCATCAGCCTGATCCTGGGCATGGGCCTGCCGACCACGGCCAATTACATCGTGGTCTCCACGCTGATGGCGCCGGTGGTGGTGGAGCTGGGCGCGCAAAGCGGCCTGATCGTGCCGCTGATCGCGGTGCACCTGTTCGTCTTTTACTTTGGCTTGATGGCCGACGTGACGCCGCCGGTGGGACTGGCGTCATTTGCCGCGGCGGCCATTGCGCGCTGCGACCCGATCAAGGCCGGGGTGACGGCGTTTTTCTACAGCATGCGCACGGCCATCCTGCCCTTTTTGTTCATCTTCAACACCCAGTTGCTGATGATCGGGCTGAGCGGGCCGCTGCACCTGATTTTGACCGTGGTCAGCGCCACCGTGGCCATGCTGGTGTTTGCCGCGGCCACGCAGGGCCATTTTCTGGTCAAGTCGCGCTGGTATGAAACCATCGCGCTGCTGCTGGTCACTTTCACGCTGTTCCGCCCGGGTTACTGGTGGGACATGGCTTACCCGCCGTACACCGAGGTGTCCGCGGCCCAAATCAGCCAGTTGATTGAAGCCCAACCCGCCAATGCGGGCAAGCGGATCTGGATCGAGGGCATCAATATCGACGGCAAGGACATCCGCAAGGGCGTGTTGCTGCCGCTGGGCCCGCAAGGCACGGCGCGCGAACGTTTTGCCAGTGCCGGCATCACCGTGATGGCGCAGGGCGATGCCTTGTTGATCACGCAGGTGCGTTTTGGCAGCCGCGCCGAAAAACTCGGCATGGAGCAGGGTTTCAAGATTGTCTCGGCAGAAATGCCGGCTGATCGGCCCGCCAAGGAGTGGATGTTCCTGCCCGCC
>DIVK01000016.1:0-2667 GCA_002422455.1 Rhodoferax sp. UBA6134 | reverse complement strand
AGCGGTCGCGGGCTCGATGCGGCCATGCACCAGCGCTTCGAGGCGCTGGCGTCTTATGCCGAGGGTACCGGTGCCCAGGCCATTTTGTTCACCTGCTCGGCTTTCGGGCCGTGCATTGACGCCGTGGCCGCGCGACGTCCCCACATGCCGGTGCTCAAGCCCAACGAGGCCATGGTGGCCGAAGCCGTGGCAAGCGGCCAACGGATCGGGCTGATTGCGTCATTTGCGCCCACGCTGGTGTCCATGCCGGCCGAGTTTCCGCCGGGTACGGCGCTGGTGACCCGGCTGGCCGAAGGCGCCATGGAAGCGCTCAACCGGGGTGACACCGCAGGCCACGACGCCCAGGTGGTGGAGGCCGCCCGCTGGCTGCAGCAGCAGGGTTGCGAGGTGATGGCACTGGCCCAGTTCAGCATGGCGCGCGCCGAAGCGGCGGTGCGCCAGGCGCTGGGTCTACCCGTACTGACCACGCCCGCCAGCGCCGTGCGCGTGCTGCGCCAGCGTCTGGGGGCCTGAGCGGTTTATTTTTGCAGCGCTTCGTCGAGCACTTCGATCCAGTGCCGCACCGGGGTCTCGGTGCCACTTTGCAGGTGCGTGATGCAGCCGATGTTGGCTGACACGATCTGCTCGGGGGCCTGGTCGCCAAAGGTGGTGGCCAGGTTGCCTAGCTTGCGGTCGCGCAGCTGGTAGGAAATCGTCGGGTTGAGCACGCTGTAGGTGCCCGCCGAGCCGCAGCACAGGTGGGCGTCGCAGCCGGTGGTCTTGACGTTGAAGCCCAGCTCGCCCATGTATTTCTCCACGCCGCCGCGCAGTTGCATGCCGTGTTGCAGCGAGCACGGCGGGTGAAAGGCGATGCGGCTGGCGCTGCCCGCCACCCGGCTTTTGAGCTGGCCCACCAGCTCGGGCAGCCATTCGCTGACGTCCCGGGTGAGTTCGCTGACGCGCTGCGCCTTGGCGGCGTAATGCGGGTCGTCATGCAGGATGTGGCCGTAGTCCTTGACGGTGACGCCGCAGCCCGAGGCGTTGATGACGATGCCCTCCACGCCGGCTTCAATGTGCGGCCACCAGGCGTCGATGTTGGCGCGCATCTGGGCCTTGCCGCCGTCCTGGTCGTTGAGGTGAAACTTGACCGCGCCGCAGCAACCGGCCTTGGCCGCCGCCACGCACTGGATGCCGGCGGCATCAAAGACCCGGGCCGTGGCGCTGTTGATGTTGGGGCTCATGGCGGGTTGCACGCAGCCTTCCAGCACCAGCACCTTGCGGCTGAGTTCGCGGGTGGGGGTTTCGCCCGCAGGCTGCCTGACTGGGACCTTGTTTTGCAAGACTTTGGGCAGCAGCGGCCGCAGCCGTTGACCGACGGCCATGGCCGGGCCAAACAGCGGCGATGGCAGGCCTTCCTTCAAGACCCAGCGCAGCGCGCGCTCGCCCGCCGGGCGCGGCACTTGGGCGTCGACCAGCCTGCGGCCGATGTCGAGCAAATGGCCGTATTGCACGCCGCTGGGGCAGGTGGTTTCGCAGTTGCGGCAGGTCAGGCAGCGGTCCAGGTGCGCTTGCGTCTTGCGCGTGGGCACCGCGCCTTCCAGCACCTGCTTCATCAGGTAAATGCGCCCGCGCGGGCCGTCGAGCTCGTCACCGAGCAGCTGGTAGGTCGGGCAGGTGGCGGTGCAAAAACCGCAGTGCACGCACTTGCGCAAAATGGCTTCGGCCGCCTGACCATCGGGCGTGCCCTGGTAGTGGGGAGCGAGTTGGGTTTGCATGGGCTTGAAGTGCTTAGATGCCGGCGTACATGCGACCCGGATTAAGAATGCCTGCCGGGTCAAACTCGGCCTTCAGGCGGCGGTGGATTTGTTCGACGGCGGGTGTCAACGGGGCGAAGCCGTTTTTGGCGGTCGTGGCGGCATCACTGGCAGCCATGAAAAGGCTGGCTGAGCCGCCCACCGCACTGGCAGCCTGGCGCAGTGGTTCCCGTGCCGACTCGGGAGCCCGCAGCCAGCGCTGGCCGCCATGCCACTCGACCAGCTGCGGCCAAGGCAGGTCCAGCACCGGGGCAGTTGGCGGCAGGCTCAGGCGCCACAGGGCCNNGTTGTCCAGGCGGCGGCCGGGTACCTCGGCCAGCATTTTTGTACAGGCGGATTCAACCGCCGCGATGGCGCCGCGCAGGCGCACAAACAACAGTTCTGGCGCGTTGGCGGCGGTGTCGTCGCGCACCCAGCAACTGGCGTTGAGCGGCAGCGGCTGCGCGCCCCAGCGGTGCAGTTGCGCCAAGGCGCTGGCCTGGTCCAGATCAAACACCAGCGTGGCCTCGGCCGGCGCCACCGGCAGTACCTTGAGCGAGATCTCGGTGAGCAGCCCGAGTGTGCCCAGGGCGCCCACCATCAGACGCGAGACGTCGTAGCCGGCCACGTTTTTCATGACCTGGCCGCCAAAAGTGAGGTGTTCGCCGCGGCCGTTGATGAGTTGCACGCCCAGCACATAATCACGCACACCGCCGACGCTGGCACGCGCGGGGCCGCTCAGGCCCGCCGCCACCATGCCTCCGCAAGTGCCGCTCAGGTTGCCAAATCTTGGCGGTTCAAACGCCAGGCATTGACCCTTTTCAGCCAAGGCGGCTTCAAGCTCGGCCAAGGGGGTGCCGGCGCGCACCGTGACCACCAGTTCGCTCGGCTCGTA
>DIVK01000040.1 GCA_002422455.1 Rhodoferax sp. UBA6134 | reverse complement strand
CGGCTGATGTAGTTGTTCCACTTGAACTCGCGATCATCCTCCCCCATGTCCCAATACTTGTCGGCCACCACGCCGTGCTTCAAGCCACGATAATGCAGCACCGGCAGGTCAAAACCACCGCCATTCCAGCTCACCAGTTGCGGCGTGTGCTTTTCCAGCGTGCCGAAGAAAGCCTGGATGATCTTGCCCTCACTGTGGCCGTCCCTGTCCACAAACGAATGCACGCGCAAGCCCTCGGCATTGCGAAATACCGCGCTGATGACCACGACGCGCTGCAGATACAAGGGCATGAAATCGCTTTGTCCCTTTGCCTTGCGCTCCTCCAGCCAGATGCCATAGACCTCAGCGTCACTCGCGCCGTCTGGCGCACCCCGCAAGGTGCGCAAGCCCGCCACGTCGGGGATGGTTTCAATGTCGAAGACAAGAACAGGCCAACTCATCGCCCACGACTCAAAGCAGGGCATCCAGGGTGATGCCCCGGCGCGCCAGATAACGTTTCAACTTGGACAGCGCCTCGTTCTGGACTTGTCGCACGCGTTCACAGGTCAACCCCAGGCGCGTACTGAGCACTTCCAGCGTCTCGGGCTCGCGATCATGCAAACCAAACCGTCCTTCCAGAATCTCTTTTTCGCGCTCCGACAGGGTGTCGATCCATTCCTCCAGCAAACGCGCCACTTCATGGGCCTGCGTCACGCCCAAAGGGTCCATCGTGAGTTCATCGACCAGGGAATCGCCCAAGGTCTGCATGCCGTCCGAGCGGTCCGAGGCGGCGTCCAGCGACCTGGGGGGTTCCGCCAGGGCCAGCAAATCGGCGACATCTGCCGTGTCGCGCCCCAACAAGGCGGCAATATCTTCTGCACGAATGCCCTCTGGCCGAATCGCCACAAACGCTGCATCGTTCTCCAGCACCCGGTGCGCCCGCAACACCCGCTGCAACTGCCTGACCACGTTCACCGGCAGGCGCACCGCCCGCCCCTGGTGGATCAGGGCATGCTCTACCGACTGCCGAATCCACCAGGTGGCGTAGGTGGAGAAACGGAATCCGCGCTCGGGCTCGAACTTGTCAATGGCATGCATCAAACCCAGATTGCCTTCTTCGATCAGGTCCGACAGGGGCACACCGCGGCCCAGGTAGACCTTGGCAATACTCACCACCAGCCGCAGATTGTGCTCAATCATGCTTTGGCGGGCTGCAAAATCACCAGCCCGGGCCCGGCTCGAAAACTCGAACTCCTCTTGCGCGGTAAACAACTCGGTGCGGCGCACGCCACGCAGGTAAACGGTCAGTGCGTCACCCGAATCGACGCTGGCATCCACTGACAGGGCAAGCCCAGGCAGCGCCTGGTCTGCTACGGAATCAACTGCAATGTGTTCAATATCAACGGGAGTCGACAGTGAATCTGTCGGGTGATCTGACGCGCCGCGTGTCCGAGCCCTGGCTGATTCGCCATGGCCACTCACAGGGCGCTTTCTCACGATGCGATCCCATTACCTGGCGGGCAGGTACCTGGCCGGATCGACCGGTTTGCCCAGCCGACGTATTTCAAAGTGAAGTTTGACACGGTCCGCATCACTGTTGCCCATCTCGGCAATCTTCTGGCCCTTGCGCACCGACTGATCTTCTTTGATCAGCAGAGTCTGGTTATGGGCGTAAGCCGTCAGGTAAGTGTTGTTGTGCTTCAGGATGATCAGGTTGCCGTAACCGCGCAGACCGGCCCCGACATAAACCACACGGCCGTCTGCTGCGGCCAGCACAGGCTCTCCCGCCACGCCGCCAATGTCCAGACCTTTGTTCTTGACCTCGTCAAACCCGGCCAGCACCGTGCCACTAACCGGCCAGATCCAGATGATCTCATCTTCCACGGCGGCAGCCACGGGCGGCGCCGGCTTGTCCGCACTGGCCGCCGGCGCGGGCGTGGCCGCAACGGGCGAGGCACTGGCCTGGGTGACCGGCTTCGTCACCACGCCGCTGACCGAACCGGCAACAGGCGGCACGACACGCAACACCTGACCGACTTCGATATGGTTGGGATTGTCCAGGCCACTCCAGCGAGCAATGTCCTTGGAAGACTGCCCTTGATCCAGACCAATCCGGATCAGCGTGTCACCCGGCTTGACCGTGTAATAGCCGGGCTTGCCCGCGTTCTCGAATCCAGGTGCTTGCCTGGCGGCTTGCGTTGCCGGATCCATCACCACGGATCTGCCAGAACCGGTTCCCCGATCCTCCACGGGCGCCCGATTGAGCACTTTGGAGCCGCACCCGCCCAGCAACGCAGTTGCGACCACGACTGTCACGACAGAACCCGCGCGCGCACTCAAACCAAACATATGACATCCCTTCATGCGATCCCCGATTTTAGAGGGACAAAGTGAACGGCCTCAAGAACAGTTTGCCGTAACCCCTGCGGGGTTTTATCGATCACCACCAGTGCCTGCTGCCCCGTCGAGGCGGTGCCCGCCGATACTGGGGCCACCAGTCGCCCACCAACCGCCAATTGATCAACCCAGGCCTGGGGCACCGCCTCACCGCCAGCGGCCGCGATGATGGCCGCATACGGGGCGCCCTTGGCATAACCCGCCATGCCATCCCCAAACAACAGGTGCAAGTTGGCCAGCCGCAAATGCCGCAGATTGTCACGCGCCTTGTCATGCAAGCCGCGCAGGCGCTCGATGCTGTAGACCTCGTGCGCCAGCAGGCTCAGGACGGCAGCCTGGTAGCCGCAGCCGGTCCCGATCTCCAGCACGCGCCCCAGCCGGCCAGAAGCCCCATGGCGCAGAAGTTCAGCCATTCGCGCCACCACACCGGGTTTGGAGATGGTCTGTCCCAGGCCGATCGGCAGGCTCGTATCCTCATATGCCTGGTTGACCAGGGCACTGTCTACAAACCGGTGACGCTCGACGACACCCAGGGCCGATAACACCAGAGAATCCGTAATACCCTGCCCGGCCAGTTGGCGCACCATGTTCAGGCGCACCGCACTGGAGTCCAGCCCGACCCCCTGTGGTGCCAGGCGACCTGGCAACCTGGTACTCTGATCCGAGGCCGTGCGAGCGGCCCCTGCGACAGGCCGGTTGGCCTTGGGCTGACCCACCGAAAAATCGAGACGGGCGGGAAACGGCGGGCGCTCTTTCATGCGGACTCCATCAGGTCGACGTGTCCGGATGCGGGGAGCCGGACAACCTGGCCGCAGTCTGGGCCCAATAATTCAGACGGTCATGATCGGTCAAGTCGACTTTCAACGGCGTCATCGCGACGTGCCCGTGGGCAGTGGCGTGAAAGTCCGTACCCTCGGCCTCGTCCAGGACAGGTCCTGCCGCGCCAATCCAGTACATCGTGTCGCCACGCGGACTGATCTGGGTAATTACAGCCTCGGCCGCATGACGCCGCCCCAGCCGGCACAGCTTCACGTGGCCCATTTCATCAAAATGCAGGTTGGGTATGTTGACATTGAGCAGCCAGGGGCTGCGGCCAATCAGGTTGTCACGCGACATCTGCAAGATCAGATCCCGGGCCTTGCGGGCAGCAGACTCCAGGTGCCCCCAGTTTCTCTCGACCTGGGAGAACGCAATGGCCGGAATGCCAAACAAATAGCCTTCCATTGCGGCGCCCACGGTACCCGAGTAAATCGTGTCGTCACCCATATTGGCGCCGTTGTTGATACCCGAAACCACCAGGTCTGGCCGATACCCCAACAAGCCCGTCAACGCAATATGCACGCAATCGGCAGGCGTACCATTGATGTAGCGAAAACCGTTGCCACCCCGGTGGACGTACAGCGGAGAATGCAGCGTCAAAGCGTTTGACTTGGCACTGTTGTTATGTTCTGGCGCAATTACCTCGACCTCCGCCACGTCTTTCAAGGCTTCGTACAGTGCAACTATGCCCGGCGCCTGGTACCCATCGTCATTGCAAATAAGAATCTTCATGCGCATTCGGGAAAAATTCCTATGTCAAGTGGGCCATGCAGTCATCGACTTGAAATTATCGATAAAGCATGACGAGCCGTCCGAGGGGGAAGACAGCCGGTGCGGGGGGACGGGCGGCCTGAGCATGGCATTGACGGCGAAAAAACTCAGAATGCGTCCAGTGCCAGCGCCGTCACGCTCTCAAAACCTTCCAGGATGGCGTCCCGGACGCCCGGAGCCCTGGTCAGCAGGTGGTCGGCATAAAAACGGGCGGTGATGATTTTGGCTTTCATGAAGGGTGCATCCACGCCTTTGGCCAGTTCATCCTGTGCCACCAGCAGGGCACGGGCCAATTGCCAGCCGGCCATCAGATTGCCGGCCAACATCAGGTAGGGCACGCTGCCGGCAAACACCGCATTGGGGCTGGCCTTGGTGTTGCCGGCCACAAAATTCACGACATCGACAAAGGCTTCGCGGGCCGCCCCCAGTCGCTTGGCCACAGCCAGTGCGTCGGCGCTGCCGCTCTTGAGCAGCAAACCCTCGGTCGCCTCGATCCGTGCGGCCAAGGCTTTGGCGGTCTGTCCACCATCACGCGCGGTCTTTCGCCCCACCAGGTCATTGGCCTGAATGGCGGTGGTGCCTTCGTAGATGGTGAGAATCTTGGCGTCGCGGTAATACTGCGCCGCACCGGTTTCCTCAATGAAGCCCATGCCGCCATGCACCTGCACGCCCAGTGAAGCGACTTCCAGACTCATCTCGGTGCTGTAACCCTTGATCAGCGGCACCATGAACTCATAGAAAGCCTGGTTTTGCTTGCGCGCCTCGGCGTCGGCATGGCGATGCGCTGCATCGTAGGCCGCAGCCGCCACGGTGGCCATGGCGCGGCAGCCCTCGACGCAGGCCCGCATGGTCATGAGCATGCGCTTCACGTCCGGGTGGTGAATGATGGGGCCGCTGCCGGGCAGGGAGCCATCGACCGGTCGGCTTTGCACCCGGTCTTTGGCGAAAGACACCGCTTTTTGATAAGCCCTTTCGGCAATGGCAACGCCCTGCATACCGACACCAAAACGGGCTGCGTTCATCATGATGAACATGTACTCCAGGCCCCGGTTTTCCTGACCCACCAGGTAACCCACGGCGCCCCCATTGTCACCATACTGCAGTACGGCCGTCGGGCTGGCCTTGATACCCATCTTGTGCTCAATGCTGACGCAATGCACGTCATTGCGTGCGCCCAATGTGCCGTCCTGGTTCACCAGGAATTTGGGCACCACGAACAGGCTGATGCCCTTGACGCCTGCCGGCGCGCCACTGACGCGGGCCAGCACCAGATGGACGATGTTCTCGGCCATGTCGTGCTCGCCCCAGGTGATGAAAATCTTGGTGCCAAACACCTTGTAGCTGCCGTCCGCCTGCGGCTCGGCACGGCTGCGCACCGCGGCCAGGTCGCTGCCGGCCTGGGATTCGGTCAGGTTCATGGTACCGGTCCATTTGCCGTTCACCAGATTTTTCAGGTAGGTCGCTTTAAGTTCATCGGAGCCTGCCGTCAGCAGCGCTTCGATGGCGCCATCGGTCAGCAGCGGGCACAAGGCAAAGCTCATGTTGGCCGAGTTTTGCATCTCGCCGCAGGCCGCGCCTATGGTCTTGGGCAATCCCTGACCCCCAAAGTCGACCGGATGTTGCAGCCCTTGCCAGCCACCCTGCACAAACTGCTGGAAGGCTTCCTTGAAGCCTGGCGTCGCCGTAACGACGCCATCCTTCCAGCTTGAGGGGTTTTTATCGCCCTCCCAGTTCAACGGACTCAACACGTCCTGGTTGAACTTGGCGGCTTCTTCCAGCACCGCCTGCGCCGTTTCAAAACCAGCGTCTTCAAAGCCGGGAAGCTGCGCAATCTGCTCAATGTCAGCCACATATTTGAGGTTGAACAGCATGTCTTTGAGGGGGGCAACGTAGCTCATGGAGGATCTCTGGAAAAATTGGGGAAAATGGGCTCGAAAAAAGGGGGGCACCGTAAACGATGCCCCCCTTCATTCTGCCAGTCTTACAGTGCGGCAACCAGTTCGGGCACAGCCGTAAACAAGTCGGCTTCGAGCCCATAGTCGGCCACCGAGAAAATCGGCGCCTCAGGGTCCTTGTTGATCGCCACGATCACTTTGGAATCCTTCATGCCGGCCAGGTGCTGGATGGCACCGCTGATACCGCACGCCACATACAGCTGGGGCGCCACGATTTTGCCGGTCTGGCCGACCTGCCAGTCGTTGGGCGCGTAGCCGGCATCCACTGCCGCGCGCGATGCGCCCATGGCGGCGCCAAGCTTGTCAGCCAGCGGCGTCATGACTTCCATGAACTTCTCGTTGGAGCCCAGCGCCCGGCCACCGGAGACGATGATCTTGGCCGCGGTCAGTTCAGGGCGATCGTTTTTGGCGATTTCGCTGCCCACAAAAGTGACTTGCGCGCTGGCGCTCACTGCCGCCACGCTGTCCACTGCGGCGGCGCCACCCGTGGCCGCTGCCGGATCAAAACCGGTGGTGCGCACCGTGATGACCTTGATCGCGTCGCTGCTTTGCACGGTGGCAATAGCGTTGCCAGCGTAGATCGGGCGCTCAAAGGTGTCGGGGCTGTTGACCTTGGTGACGTCGGAAATCTGGCCAACATCGAGTTTGGCGGCCACGCGCGGGGCAATGTTTTTGCCCGAGGCAGTGGCCGCAAACAGGATGTGGCTGTAGTTCGACGCCACACCAAGAATCTGCGCGGTCATGTTTTCTGCCAGACCATGGGCCAGAGCGTCGCTGTCAGCGTGCAGTACCTTGGCAACGCCGGCAATTTGCGCCGCTGCTGCTGCCGCTGCTCCTGCGTTGGCCCCAGCCACCAGCACGTGCACGTCGCCGCCGCACTGAAGCGCTGCGGCCACGGTGTTGAGAGTGGCGCCCTTGATGGACGCATTGTCATGTTCGGCAATCACTAATGATGTCATGAATTTTCTCCTGTGAAGCTTGGATTAGATGACTTTGGCTTCGTTTTTCAGCTTGTCCACCAGTGTGGCGACATCGGGCACTTTGACGCCGGCGCCGCGTACAGGCGGCTCGGTCACTTTGAGCGTCTTGATGCGCGGTGCCACGTCCACGCCGAGATCTTCGGGTTTGAAGATGTCGAGCTGCTTCTTCTTGGCCTTCATGATGTTGGGCAGCGTGACGTAGCGCGGTTCGTTCAGGCGCAGGTCGGTGGTGATGACTGCCGGCAGACTCAGAACCAGGGTCTCCGATCCGCCATCGACTTCACGCGTCACCGAGGCTTTGCCGTCAACTACTTCGACCTTGCTGGCAAAGGTGGCTTGCGGCAGATCGGCCAAGGCGGCGAGCATCTGGCCGGTCTGGTTGCAGTCGTCGTCAATAGCCTGCTTGCCCAGAATGATGAAACCAGGTTGCTCCTTGTCCACCAACGCCTTGAGCAGCTTGGCCACGGCCAGGGGCTGCAATTCCTCGACGGTTTCGACCAAAATGGCGCGATCGGCGCCGATGGCCATGGCGGTGCGCAAAGTTTCCTGGCACTGGGCGACGCCGCAGGATACGGCGATGACTTCAGTGGCCACGCCCTTTTCCTTCAGGCGCACGGCTTCTTCGATGGCGATCTCATCAAAGGGGTTCATGCTCATTTTGACGTTGGCGATATCTACACCGGTGTTGTCCGACTTGACACGGACCTTCACGTTGTAGTCCACCACGCGTTTGACTGCGACCAGGACTTTCATTGCTATGACTCCAGATAGTTACTAGTTACGAATTCGATTCGTCTCTTGACGTACATGTCAAACCTATGATTCTATGCTGAGTTGCCGGTCCACCTGATCGGGCGCCGGCGGCGGCTTATTTGATCAGTGACTGAACGGCCCTGAATGCCGGATGCTCGGCGGTGCGCAGCCACTCAAACGCAACCATCTCGGTCGTCACCAGTTCTGCCCCGGCGCCTGCCAGACGGTCAAACGCAGCATCCCGGTTGCGCTCGGTGCGCGAACTGCAGGCGTCGGTCACCACCCAGACTTCAAACTCGTCTTCCAGCAAGTCAAGCGCAGTCTGCAGTACACAGACGTGGGCTTCGCAGCCGGCAATCACCACTGTGTTGCGCTGCGCCGCACTTGCCGCAGGCTTTTGCAAGTGCTTGGGCAAGCTGCGGGCATTGCCTGCAACCGGTTTGACTGGTGGCCGCAACCATTCACCCAGCCCCTCCTCCACCGCACTGAAATGCATCTTGCTCAAAGTTTGCGGGCACAGCACTCTGACCTCGGCCAGGCTCACCCCCAATTTGGACGGATTTTGCTCCGTGCCCCACACCGGCACCTCCATCAGCCGGGCCAGCTGGCCCAGACGCACCGCGTTGCGCACCACCAGGGCGTCTTCAAAAATAGCGGGCATCAGGCGAATTTGGTAGTCCATCAGGACCAGTTGGGATTCGGCGGCATCAAGCAACATGGAGAACTTTCTGGAAAGATTGAGTCAATTGGGCCGATTAAGGCAATGCTGAACAAGTCTNNGACTTATTCAGCGTAGCCTTAAACATCAGGAACCCATCTCCACCCGCAAGACCGACAGCGACTGGCGCGGCAAGGTTTTGTCGTCCTTCACCAATTGCCAGACGAACTGTTTGGGCAATTCAATTTCCTCAAACTGCTGCATGGTCTTTACCTGCATCTTGGGGGTGGCAGTGGCGCCATCGCCACCAGGATTTGAAGCGATGATTTTCTCCAGTCCCTGAACCAGGGCAGACACTTCGCTCGTGCGAATCACCACATAAAACGCCTTGCCCTCTGGTTGATTGGCGCAACATTGCCTGCGCGCACCGAGCAACTCCTCTGCGCTATGCACGGGCAGGCTGGGCATCTCGCTGAAGAAATCAAAGGTGTTGAAAATCATGTTGTAAACAAAGACCGGTTGCCTGACCTGCGCATTGAGATAGCGCGCCACGACATGGCCCATATTGAACTTGACGTACAGGTCCCGATGGAAGGTGACTGTGAAGGCAAACAGTGCAAGCACCGCGCCAAGCGAACAAACCAGCACACGGCCTTGCGGCCCCCATCTTTTCATCGCAGGCGCCAGGGCCAGCACCGGTGCCCAGGCCAGCAACACCCATGGGTAGCCTGAATGCCAAAAGTACAACACGGCGAACATCAAGGTCAGTGCCAGAATCAAACCCACGTAGCCCAGGTGCATGCGGACCAGCCAGCCCGACCAAACGGAGAAAAGGTTCCCATTTTTCAACCAATGTGCGCAGGCGATTGCCGCATAGGGAAACACGATTACCAGGTAGTAATCCATCTGGTATTTGGTGGCGCTGAACAGCACAAATGCACTCAGGAACGTGCTCCAAAGAAAGACAGGGGCCACGTCATGCGCGACAGCACACGCCACGTCGGTCTTTGCCCCCGCGCTACGCGTCCAAGTGAACAGGCTGCACGCACCAGTCCAGAGAACACCCATCAATACCACGGACAGGGGAAAGAAGGTCCAGACCAGGTTGTGCACGAAGAAAAACGGGCTTCCACCGGTGTTCTGGATCGGACCGGTGTTCAAAAAGCGGCCAAACTGGCTGTCCCATAAAAAGAACTTCAACCCGGACACATGGGTCCGGTCGAACACCAGTTTCTCCGGGTGCGTATCAAACTGCAGGTACAAGGCCAGCAGCTCCGGCAAGGTGAACAGCAGGGTTCCGACGATGGCTGCAACCCATTTCCAGTGGAACAGGCGTGACCAGGCCCGGCGGTAGACCAGCATGACCACCAGGCCCACACCCAAAATTCCCAGTACAAACACCCCTTTGGTCATCACCGCCGCAGCCGTGCATACGCAACCCAGTAACCAGTATTTGAAGCGCCCTTGCTGTTCGTACCTGAGCCAGGCGTAGCTGGCCCCGGTCATGAGCGCCAGCAAGTAAACCTCGGCCTTCTGATCATGAACCGCCAGCAGCAGGCCGAACAGACTCAGATAAATCAGAACCGCGAACGAAGCGGTCACCTCATCGTAAAAATGCAACGCAATCTTGCGGGTGAACCAGGCCCCCAGGCCATAAAACAGCAGGCCGGGCACGTGGTAGGCATATTCATTGATGCCAAACAGCTTGAAGAAGATGGCCATCATCCAGAACGGGAAATGGGGTTTGTCCAGCCAGTCCTTGCCCTGAAAAACAAGGTTGAAGGCATCGCCCTGCAACACCATGTGCTTGGCCAGCAAGGCATACACGGCGGCATCGCCATCCATGCGGGGGAACAACAGGCACAGCAGGCCAGTGGTCAACGCCAGCCCTGTGCCAAGGATATTAAGGGGGCGGGTAGGAAATGTCATCCGTGACAGTTGTAGGCAATGATTGTTTCAGACCGATGGAGGGGAAAATCAACCAGCGCCGTTCAATTGTGGCGCTGCTCATCGGATTGCGGCACCAGAATATCTGTCAAACCCGCGGCTTTCGAAGTTTACCAACGTTTCATGATTTTCGAATCATGAAACCATTGAAAAATCAACAGCTTACGAGACCATCTTGAATAAGATTTCCAATCTTACCGTGTCACAAATTGCATAATGCAATCTCCTCGACTTATTGCCAGAAATTCGGTAAATGCAGCCGAGTGACTTGATCACCATCTTGAGCACTTGGGCGAAGGCTTGGGTCACGCAGACCGGCACGCTGGCCTTCATGAGTGTCGGCACCGATTCAATATTGAGCCAGGGCGGGTTGCCAATTCTTGAATCGGCAACCGTGGATAAGTGTACCCAATAGCTGGTTTTTGCCTGTGCCTCCTTGTCTTTAACTGGAGACAGTGGCGCTGTTTTCGGTCGGCGGCAACCCTCAACCCGAACGGGGGAGACTTGTTCAGCTGGCCAGCCCGCGGCGACTGGCAACGCGCTCCCTGACGAAATCAAAAGCAAAGGTCAGCGCTTCTTCCATCGCCTGCTCGATGGCGTGGCGTTCATGCTCGGTCAGATAGAACATCATGTCCACGTCGTGCCTGACGTAGCGGGCCGGCAGACGGTTCAGCGCAACACAGGCCACGTCGGCCAGCATGTCAGGCGTGAAGTCCGGACGCGTCCCGGCACCCCGTACCACGTCTTCCAGCACCAAGCGCTCGTAATAATTGTGAACCTGCTCAAAATTGATAACCATACAACATCCCGCGAATGCCAGCCAAACCTTGATCCGGGGCAACCTTAGCAGTTCAAATGAAACATGACAAGAAAAATGATAGAAAACAGGCTGCGCGAAAGCTATGAATCTTGTAGCATCATCCGATCTGCGCTATAGTTTCCGGTTGCGCCGGAGAGCCACGGGGACCAGCACGCGGCAGAAGCCGATCCCTGTGTAAAAGTTACAAATACCCGGCCATCAACCCACGCTTTGAGGAGAGCTGTTTAATGAGTTCCAAGGACAATGCCGCCATCGGTCAACTGCTCGGCCTGTTGGAGTCTCGCTACGCCATCCGCGTCCTGTGGGCCTTGAGAGATGGCCATGCCCAGACCTTTCGACTGCTGCAGGACAGCGTAGGCGGCATTACCCCCAACACCCTGAACACTCGAATCAAGGAGCTGCGCGAAGCGGACCTGGTCAATCACGGCAAGGAAGGCTATGTCGTGACGGCTTTGGGCGCAGACCTGCTCAAGCGACTGGCCGAGCTTCCGGCATTTGCCGCCAAATGGAGCGCACGTCAGGCAAAAAAGGTTGCGTGAACACATAACCGTCATGAAAGCCCCAAGCCGCGGCCTGCTGGCATAATTTTGGCTTCTCTGGAAACACCCTTGCCAAGCGAGCGTGACCAGCTATCCACTTAATGTCGAAACAAGGACTGCAACATGACTACCACCCCCTCCGGCCTGCAATACGAAGATGCCGTCATCGGCACGGGCGTCGAGGCCACCAAGGGGCAGAACGTCACCGTTCACTACACCGGCTGGCTCTACAGCAATGGCACCCAAGGCGCCAAATTTGACTCCAGCAAAGACCGCAACGACCCTTTTGTCTTTTCGCTTGGCGCCGGCATGGTGATTCGCGGCTGGGACGAAGGCGTGGCGGGCATGAAGGTCGGCGGCGTGCGCACCCTCATCATCCCGGCCACGCTGGGGTATGGTGCACAGGGTGCGGGCGGGGTGATTCCACCCAATGCCACGTTGAAATTTGACGTCGAATTGTTAGACGTTTCCAACTGAATGCCCCCCATTGCCGCGCACGTGGCCAATCGCCCGGCTTTGATTTTGCATCCGAGCACTCTTGAATTGCCTGCGCCCGCCCTCATTTGCGGGGGCAGTACCCGAAACTTGGCTTAAACGCATGTCTGAAACCAATTCAACCCCATCCAAACCAATGCCCGCCGGCTACCAAAGTACTGAAGAAATGGTCGCCGCCCAGTCCAGCCACGAATCCGACGCCCTGTCACGGGCGCAGGCCGAGTTGGCCGAGTTGCAGGCCAAAAGTGCCGAGCTGGCCGACCAGTTCCTGCGGGCCAAAGCCGAGGTTGACAACGCCCGGCGCCGGGCCGAGGAAGAAATCTCGAAGGCCCGCAAGTTCGCAGTGGAGAGCTTCGCTGAAAGCCTGCTACCGGTGGCAGACAGCCTGGAGGCGGGACTGATCATCAAGGACGCCACCTCCGATCAGATCCGTGAAGGCGCCCAGGCTACGCTGCGCCAGTTGCTCGCAGCATTGGAACGCAACAAGGTGATGGGCATCAATCCGCCCGCAGGAACAAAATTCGATCCGCATCAGCACCAGGCCATCAGTGTGGTGCCCTCGGAGCACGAGGCCAACACGGTGGTCACGGTGCTGCAAAAAGGCTATTTCATTGCCGACCGCGTGCTGCGCCCGGCACTCGTCACCGTCGCTGCGCCGAAGTAGGCACGCATCGAAACAAGCGCTGTGACGACTTGAATATCTTCGAGTTATCCACAAGTCAGGTACATCTGAATTTAAAACCCTTGCGGGACGGGTTGCAAACTGCGAAGCAGGCCGGCACTGTCCCCAATCATTGAAGGAAAAATCATGGGAAGAATCATTGGCATTGATCTGGGAACCACCAACAGCTGCGTGGCCATCATGGAGGGCAACACGCCCAAGGTGATCGAGAACGCCGAAGGCGCGCGCACCACGCCGTCCATCATTGCCTACCAGGAAGATGGTGAAGTACTGGTCGGCGCATCGGCCAAGCGTCAGGCCGTGACCAACCCCAAGAACACGCTGTACGCGGTGAAGCGCCTGATTGGCCGCAAGTTCACCGAGAAAGAAGTCCAGAAAGATATCGATCTGATGCCCTACAAGATTGCCGCCGCCGACAACGGCGACGCATGGGTTGAAGTGCGCGGCAACCGGATGGCGCCCCAGCAGGTCAGCGCCGACGTGCTGCGCAAGATGAAGAAGACCGCCGAAGACTATCTGGGTGAGGAGGTCACCGAGGCCGTGATCACGGTGCCGGCTTATTTCAATGATGCCCAGCGCCAGGCGACCAAGGACGCCGGACGCATTGCCGGACTGGACGTCAAGCGCATCATCAACGAGCCGACCGCAGCCGCGCTGGCTTTTGGTCTGGACAAAAACGAAAAGGGTGACCGCAAGATCGCCGTTTATGACCTGGGTGGCGGCACGTTTGACGTGTCCATCATCGAGATTGCCGATGTCGATGGCGAGAAGCAGTTCGAAGTGCTCTCCACCAATGGCGACACCTTCTTGGGCGGCGAAGATTTTGACCAGCGCATCATCGACTTCATCATTGCCGAATTCAAGAAAGACCAGGGCGTAGATCTGGGCAAGGACGTGCTCGCCCTGCAGCGCCTGAAGGAAGCCGCTGAAAAGGCCAAGATCGAACTCTCCAGCAGTGCGCAGACGGACATCAACCTGCCCTACGTGACGGCCGATGCGTCAGGTCCCAAGCATTTGAGCGTCAAGCTCACCCGGGCCAAGCTTGAGTCCCTGGTGGAGGAATTGATCGAGCGCACCATTGCACCCTGCCGCACAGCCATCAAGGACGCCGGCGTGAACGTGGCCGATATCCATGACGTGATTCTGGTCGGCGGCATGACCCGCATGCCCAAGGTGCAGGAAAAGGTCAAGGAGTTGTTTGGCAAGGAGCCGCGCAAGGACGTGAACCCGGACGAAGCCGTAGCAGTTGGCGCTGCGATTCAGGGCCAGGTGCTGTCCGGTGACCGCAAGGACGTGCTGCTGCTCGACGTGACACCCTTGAGCCTGGGCATTGAGACCATGGGCGGCGTCATGACCAAGATGATCACCAAGAACACCACCATCCCGACCAAGTTTGCACAGACCTTCTCGACCGCCGAAGACAACCAGCCGGCCGTGACCATCAAGGTGTTCCAGGGTGAGCGTGAAATCGCTGTTGGCAACAAGATGCTGGGCGAGTTCAACCTGGAAGGCATCCCACCCGCAGCCCGTGGCACGCCGCAGATTGAGGTGTCATTCGACATTGATGCCAACGGCATCTTGCACGTGGGCGCCAAAGACAAAGGCACGGGCAAGGAAAGCAAGATCACCATCAAGGCCAATTCCGGTTTGAGTGAAGCCGAGATTCAGCAAATGGTGAAAGACGCGGAACTCAATGCCGCTGAGGACAAGAAAAAACTTGAACTGGTGCAGGCCAGAAATCAGGCGGACAGCAGCCTGCACAGCGTGAAGAAGAGCCTGACTGACTACGGTGACAAGCTCGAAGGCGAGGAAAAGGAAAAAATCGAAGAAGCGATCAAGCACCTGGAAGAAGCCCTGAAAGGCGATGACAAAGCGCACATCGAGGAAAAGAGCACCGCTTTGATGACCGTCAGCCAAAAACTGGGCGAGAAGATGTATGCCGACATGCAGGCCAAGCAGGCCGCCGAGGCCGGCGGCGGTGATGCCGGTGCGGCAGATGCGCAGGCGGCTCAGGCGCAGGACGACAACATCGTCGATGCGGAAGTGAAAGAAGTCAAAAAGGGGTAAGCGCTTGCGCTGAACACTGTGATGACGCGCCGCGTTGAACACATGAGGTGTTCAACGCGGCGTTTGTGTTGAACCGGGCACTGAAAGACCATGGCTAAAAGAGACTATTACGAAGTCCTGGGCGTTCCCAAAAACGCCTCGGACGAAGAAATCAAAAAGGCTTATCGCAAACACGCGATGAAGCATCACCCCGACCGCAATCAGGGTGATGCTGCCAAGGTGGCCGAGGAAAAATTCAAGGAGTCCAAGGAAGCCTACGAGATGCTGTCGGACCCGCAAAAACGTGCGGCCTACGACCAACACGGTTTTGCCGGTGTCGACCCCAATATGCGGGGCGGCGGCCCGGGCGGCGAAGGGTATGGCGGGTTTGCCGAGGCCTTTGGCGACATTTTTGGCGACATGTTCGGCCAGCAACGCGGGCGCGCCGGCGCCGGACGCCAGGTGTTCCGTGGCAGCGACCTGAGCTATGCGATGGAAGTGACACTGGAAGAAGCCGCCCGCGGCAAGGATGCCCAGATTCGCATCCCCAGCTGGGAGGCGTGCGAGGTGTGCCACGGCAGCGGCGCCAAACCCGGCACACAAGCCAAAACCTGCAACACCTGCACTGGCTCGGGCTCGGTGCAGGTGCGTCAGGGCTTTTTCAGCGTGCAGCAAACCTGTCCCACCTGCCGCGGCGCCGGCAAGGTGATTCCCGAACCCTGCACGGCCTGTCACGGACAGGGCAGGATCAAAAAACAGAAAACCCTGGAAGTCAAAATTCCGGCCGGCATCGACGGCGGCATGCGCATTCGCAGTGCCGGCAACGGCGAGCCAGGCAGCAATGGCGGCCCGGCCGGCGATCTGTACATCGAAATCCGCCTCAAGAAACACGACATTTTCGAGCGCGATGGAGACGACATCCATTGTTCGGTCCCCATCAGCATCATTACCGCAGCCCTGGGCGGCGAAATTGACGTGCCGACGCTGGCCGGCAAGGCTGCCATCGACATTCCCGAAGGCACGCAAACCGGCAAGCAATTCCGGCTGCGCGGCAAAGGCATCAAGGGGGTGCGCTCCAGCTACCCCGGCGATCTGTACTGTCACATTACGGTGGAAACGCCGGTCAAACTGACCGAGCATCAGCGCAAACTGCTGCGCGAACTCGACGAGTCCCTGAAAAAGGGGGGCAACAAGCATTCGCCCGGAGGCGACAGCTGGACCAACCGGCTGAAAAGTTTGTTCAGTTGACGCTGATCAAGTTTCATCACCTGTGATGACGCTCAAGTGGTGCCGCGAAGGATTCAAATGACTTCGTGGCATTTTTTTGTGCATAGTAGCGCCATGAACGTCAATCAACCAGGAACCCCACTGCATGAGTGTCAACATTACCTTCCTCGGCGGCACGGGCACCGTCACCGGCTCCAAATATCTGGTGCGTCACGACGGCAAATGTCTGCTGGTGGACTGCGGCCTGTTCCAGGGCTACAAACTGCTTCGCCTGCGCAACTGGACCCCCTTGCCCATTGCGCCCAACCAGGTGGATGCGGTCGTGCTGACCCACGCCCACCTGGACCACAGCGGCTACCTGCCCCTGCTGGTCAAGGAAGGCTTCACGGGCCACGTGTACGCCACCACAGGCACGCGCGACCTGTGCCGCATCCTGCTGCCCGACAGCGGCCACATTCAGGAAGAAGACGCCGCGTTTGCCAATCGCCACGCCTTCTCCAAACACTCGCCTGCCCTGCCCCTGTATACGCGCCAGGACGCGCTGGATTGTCTGCGCCTGCTGAAGGCCGTCGACTTTGGCAAAAGCTTTGAACCGCTCCCCGGCTGGCGCATCACCTTCTCCCCGGCCGGGCATATCCTGGGTGCGGCCAGCGTGCTGCTGGAGGTGGCCGGGCGGCGCATCCTGTTCTCGGGCGACCTGGGGCGGCCCGATGACCTCATCATGAATCCCCCCGCGGCAGCGCCAATGGCCGACACGGTGTTGATCGAGTCCACCTATGGTGACAGCGAGCACCCCAAGGAAGACGTGGTCGCCGAATTGGGGCCAGCCCTGAAAAAACTGGCCAAACGCGGTGGCGTGGCGGTCATCCCGGTGTTTGCCGTAGGCCGGGCGCAGGCCCTGCTGCATGCCATCCACCTGCTCAAGCTGCGCGGTGGGCTGCCCCATTCGCTTCCCGTTTTTCTGGACAGCCCGATGGCCGTGAACACGACCCATTTGTTCGAACACCATCAGGGGGAACACCGGCTCAGCAGCAAGGAAGCACACGCATTGACGCGTTCGGCCACCATGGTCAGCAGCACCGATGAGTCGCGCGCGCTGGCAAACCGGCACGGGCCGATGGTGATTTTGTCCGCCAGCGGCATGGCCACCGGCGGGCGCGTGCTGCACCATCTCGCGCTTTACGCCGGCAACCATCGCAACATGATCATCCTGACCGGCTTTCAGGCTCCCGGCACGCGCGGTGCCGCGCTGAGCAGTGGCGCCAAGTCGGTGCGTATTCACGGACGGGATGTCGCGGTCAATGCCGAAGTCGTGCAATTGCAGTCGGCCTCGGCCCACGCCGATGCCAATCAGATTCTGGCGTGGCTGCGCACCCTGCCCCAGGCACCCGACCAGGTCTATGTGGTTCATGGCGAATTGGGGCCATCGGATGAACTGCGCAAGCGCATCAAGCATGAACTGGGCTGGCGCGCCATGGTGCCGGAACATGGCTCGACCTGGCCGACCTGAACCGGCTGCAAATCTGGCTGCTGCGGTCCCGTCACCGTCGCACGCGGTGACGAATCGACCGGTCTGCTTCAGGAACCCAACTGCCCCCAAGCCTTCTCCAGCCGCTTCACGCTCACCGGCTGCGGCGTGCGCAGCTCCTGCGCGAAAAAGCTCACGCGCAACTCTTCCAGCAGCCACCTGAACTCTTGCATGCGCTCATCGGTCACACCTTTGCGCTCGGCCACCAATCGCCAGTAGCGTTGCTCCAGCGGACGCAATTCAGCCATGCGAGCGGCATCGCGGGCCGGGTCGGCGCGGTATTTGTCCAGCCGCGCGGTGATGGCTTTCTGGTAGCGGGCAAAGTGCTGCAGCGGGCCCCACGGTGAGGTCGCCAAAAAGCGTTTGGGCATCAGGCGCGCCAGTTGTTGCGCGGCGTCTGCGGTGGCGTCCGGCGCATTCCTGGTGTCCTTGATCTTGCGGGCCGCAATGGCGTATTCCGCCAGGATGGCGGCGGCCAGGCGGGCCACCTCGTTGGCAATCAGGGTGAGCCGTCCCCGGCCCTCGTCCACCCGGCGCTTGAAGTCAAACTCATTGGTCGGCAGCGGGTCGAGCAAAAAGGCCCGCTCCAGCGCCACGGCGATGATCTGCTCGCGCAGTTCTTCAATGGTGCCGCCGCCCGAGCCGTCGGCCGACTTGCCGACCTGCATGAAGGTGACCGCCATCTTTTGCAGATCGGGAATGTTTTTTTCCAGGTATTTGAGCGCGTCCTTGATCTGCAGCGAAAACAGGCGGCGCAGACCGGCGCGGTGTTTGGCGGCGGCCACGTCGGGTTCGTCAAACACCTCAATGGTGACGGCGTCTGCGGCGTCAATCAGGCCGGGGTAGCCGATCAGCGTTTGCCCGCCTTTCTGGATTTCGAGCAGTTCGGGCAGCTCGCCAAAGGTCCAGGCGGTGTAACGCTGGCCAGCCGGTGCTGCAGGTGTCGCTACGTTTTTAATAGCTTCTTTCGAGCTGTTCACACGGGCTACAGGCTGGTTTTCCTTGAAAACGGGCAATGCCGCGGCGTCCTTGGCCATCTTCAGCCCCGCCAGCGCCTGGAAGGCGCCGCGGGCTTTGGCACCGAGCTCAGCCTTCAGGGCACCCAGGTTGCGCCCGATGCCGAGCTGGCGGCCATGCTCGTCCACCACCCGGAAATTCATGAAGAAGTGCGGGCTGAGCATGTCGGCCTTGATGTCGGCACGAACAATGTCAATCGAGGTGGCCAGGCGCACCAGTTTCAGCACCGCGTCCATCAGCGAACCGTGACCAAACACCTCGGGCGCGTTGAGCGTGGCGGCCATTTTTGACGCGGTGTCCGGCAACGGCACCAGGCGCGAGCGCGGGCGCTGGTGCAAGGTTTTGATGAGCGCCTGAATCTTGTCTTTCAGCATGCCGGGCACCAGCCACTCGCAGCGCTCCTCGTTGACCTGATTGAGCACAAACAGCGGCACGGTCACGGTCAGACCGTCTTTGGCGTCGCCCGGTTCGTGCAAATAAGTGGCTGAACAATCCACGCCGCCCAAGCGGATGGTTTTGGGAAACGACTGGGTGGTGATGCCCGCGGCCTCGTGGCGCATCAGCTCTTCGCGGGTGAGCAGTAGCAACTTCGGCTGTTTTTTGACCTCTTCGCGGTACCAGTTCTCAAAGCTGTAGCCGCTGCACACGTCGGCGGGAAGCTGCTGGTCGTAGAAGGCGTAAATCAGCTCGTCGTCCACCAGCACGTCTTGCCGGCGGGCTTTGTGTTCCAGCTCTTCCACCTGTTGGATGAGCTTGAGGTTGGCTTCCAGAAACGGGAGTTTGGTCTCCCACTGGCCGCCAACCAGCGCTTCGCGGATGAAAATCTCGCGCGCCGCCACCATGTCCACGCGGCTGAAGTTGACCTTGCGCCCGCTGTAGATGACGATGCCATACAGCGTGGCGCGCTCCAGCGCGGTGACCTCGGCCACCTTCTTTTCCCAATGCGGGTCGAGCAGTTGCTTCTTGAGCAGATGAACGCCCACCTGCTCCAGCCATTGTGGCTCGATGGCGGCGATGCCCCGGCCAAACAGGCGTGTGGTTTCCACCAGTTCAGCCGCCACAATCCAGCGGCCGGGCTTTTTGACCAGGTGCGCGCCCGGATGGGGGTAAAACTTGATGCCCCGTGCGCCCAGGTATTCGCCGGACGCGCCATCCGTCTCCAGCTTGCAACCGATATTGCCCAACAGGCCGGACAACATCGACAGGTGCAGTTGCTCGTAGCTGGCAGGCAGCGTGTTCAGACGCCACTTGTGCTCGGCCACCACGGTATGCAGTTGCGAGTGAATGTCGCGCCACTCGCGCACGCGGCGGATGTTGACGAAATTCTGGCGCAGCAACTGTTCGTACTGGCGGTTGGAGAGCTTGTGCTGCCCCGTGACGCCGTGTGTCGCACTGCTTGATTTATCGCCCTTGCCGTCGTTGATCCACTTCCACAGCTTCAAATAACCGCTGAACTCGCTCTTTTCGTCGTCAAATTTGATGTGTGCGGCATCGGCCTGCTGCTGCGCCTCCATTGGGCGGTCACGCACATCCTGCACACTCAGGGCCGAGGCAATGACCAGCACTTCATCAAGCGCACCCCGTTCCCGCGCTTCCAGAATCATGCGGCCCACGCGCGGGTCGAGCGGCAGTTTGGCCAGCTCCTGGCCCATGGGCGTCAACTCATTGGCCTCGTCCACGGCGCCCAGTTCATTGAGTAGCTGGTAGCCGTCGGCAATGGCCCGCCCGGAGGGGCGCTCAATAAAAGGAAACTCCTCCACCAGGCCCATGCGCAGGGACTTCATGCGCAAAATCACCCCGGCCAGCGAACTGCGCAGAATCTCGGGGTCGGTGAAGCGCGGCCGGCTGTTGAAGTCGTTCTCGTCATAGAGCCGGATGCAGATGCCGTTGGCCACCCGGCCACAGCGCCCGGCGCGCTGGTTGGCGGAGGACTGGCTGATGGGCTCCACCAGCAATTGCTCTACCTTGCTCCTGAAACTGTAGCGCTTCATGCGGGCAGTGCCTGCGTCAATGACGTAGCGGATGCCTGGCACGGTGAGCGAGGTTTCGGCCACGTTGGTCGCCAGCACAATGCGCCGCCCGGTGTGGCCGTCAAAAATGCGGTCCTGCTCGGCCTGGCTCAGGCGCGCAAACAGCGGCAGCACCTCGGCATTGCGAAACAGCGGCTGGTGGCTCAGGTGACGGCGCAAATGGTCAGCCGCCTCGCGGATTTCACGCTCGCCGGGCAGAAAAACCAGAATGTCGCCTGCGTTGTGCACGTCACGCCACAACTCGTCCACGCCATCGGCAATGGCCGAGTTCAGGTCGTAGTCACGGGATTCTTCGAAGGGCCGGTAACGCTGCTCTACCGGAAACATCCGGCCCGACACCATGATGACGGGCGCCGGAACCAAGGGCCCCCACGCTTCGCGCTGCGCACCGTCGCCGCCCCCGGGAGCGTCGCCCGGCTCGGGGCGGCCCGGCGCCAGACGCTTGCGGGAGGCAAAGTGGTCGGCAAACCGTTGCGCGTCAATGGTGGCCGAGGTCACAATGATCTTCAGGTCGGGGCGGCGCGGCAGGATCTGGCGCAGGTAGCCCAACAAAAAGTCGATGTTGAGCGAACGCTCGTGCGCCTCGTCGATGATGATGGTGTCGTAGGCTTTGAGCAGCGGATCGGTCTGCGTCTCGGCCAGCAAGATGCCATCGGTCATCAGCTTGACCGAGGCATCGCGCCCGAGCCGGTCCTGAAACCGTACCTTGAAACCCACCACGTCGCCCAAAGTGGTTTTCAGCTCCTCGGCGATGCGCTTGGCCACACTGCTGGCGGCAATGCGGCGCGGCTGGGTGTGGCCGATGAGTTTGCCCCGGGGCGCTGGCGAACCGTCCTTGTTCACACTCGGGTAATTGAGCTTGCCGCGGCCCATGGCGAGGGCGATCTTGGGCAGCTGGGTGGTTTTGCCGGAGCCTGTTTCACCGCAGACGATGATGACCTGGTGCTGCGCCAACGCGGTCATGATCTCGTCGCGTTTACCCGACACAGGCAGGGATTCTGGAAACTCGATTTTCAAGGGCTGAGCTGTCAAGGCGGTAACTTCGTAGAGAATCGACGATTATCCCAGCCCAGGCCCTATTCATCCGAACCTTGCCCGCATGTCCTCCGTTTTCAACTTCACCTTTGTGCCCTGGTTTCGTTCGGTGGCGCCTTACATCCACAAATTTCGCAACCAGACCTTCGTGGTGGGCATTGCCGGCGAGGCCATTGCAGCCGGCAAGCTGCACTATCTGGCGCAAGACCTGGCCATGATTCAGAGCATGGGCGTCAAAGTGGTGCTGGTGCATGGTTTTCGGCCGCAAGTCAATGAACAGCTCAAGGCCAAGGGCCATACGCCGCGTTATTCGCATGGCATGCGCATCACCGATGAAGTGGCGCTGGACTGCGCACAGGAAGCAGCCGGCCAGTTGCGCTACGAGATTGAGGCCGCCTTCAGCCAGGGGCTGCCCAACACGCCGATGGCAGGCTCGACGGTGCGGGTGATCTCGGGCAATTTTTTAACAGCGCGCCCGGTGGGCATTGTCGATGGAGTCGACTTCCAGCATTCGGGCCTGGTGCGCAAGGTGGACACGGCAGGCATCACGCGCACGCTGGACTTTGGCGCCATGGTGCTGCTGTCGCCCTTTGGCTTTTCGCCCACGGGTGAGGCATTCAACCTGACCATGGAAGAAGTTGCGACCTCGGTGGCCATTGCCTTGCAAGCCGACAAACTTATTTTCGTCACTGAAATTCCGGGCATCCGCACTCAACCAGAAATGCCCGAAGGCGAGGACAACCCGGTCGACACCGAACTGCCGCTGGCCGCCGCAGAGAAACTGCTGGCCGAGCTACCGGCAGCCAACCAACCGACCGACACCGCGTTTTACCTGCAGCACTGCGTCAAGGCCTGCAAAAACGGCGTGGAGCGCAGCCATATCATTCCTTTCTCGGTAGATGGCTCGATCCTGCTGGAAGTGTATGTACATGACGGTATTGGCACCATGGTGGTGGATGAAAAGCTGGAAAGCCTGCGCGAAGCGACCGTGGACGACGTGGGCGGAATTTTGCAGCTGATCGAACCGTTCGAGAAAGACGGCACCCTGGTCAAACGCAGCCGCACCGAAATCGAACGCGATGTCGGCCTCTACACGGTGATTGAACATGACGGCGTCATTTTTGCCTGCGCCGCGCTCTACCCCTACCCTGAAGCGCGCACAGCCGAAATGGCAGCCCTCACGGTGTCACCCCAGGTGCAGAGCCAGGGCGACGGCGAACGGGTCTTGAAACGCATCGAGCAGCGCGCCAGGGCGGCGGGGCTGGACAGTATTTTTGTGCTGACCACCCGCACCACTCACTGGTTTCTCAAACGCGGCTTCGTTCTGGTCGACCCGGAATGGCTGCCCGAGGCACGCAAACGCAAATACAACTGGGACCGCAAATCGCAGGTGCTGGTCAAGAAGCTTAGCTAGCCCGAATATTTCATCTATAGGAGTCGGCAGCCGCGCCGGAGGCGCGTTGTCATTGGTATCTGATGCCAATCAAATGCGCCCGCACCCAGAACGTCGAGCTTTTACACCGACCTTGCTTACAAGCGGACGTTGATGGAAGCAAAGACGCTGCGCGGCGTCCCGGGAGCATGCAGCGACTGCGTGCCGTCGTGCCAGACGTACTCGTAGTAGCGGTCGCCCAGGTTGCGGGCTTGCAGGTCGAGGCTCACCGTTTTGCTGGCCTGGTAGCTGAGCGATACGTTCAGCAGCGTATAGGCACCGAACTCGCCGGTGGCGTTGGTGCGCTCGATGAAGTAGGACGACTGGCCATTCAGCCAGGCCGACAGACGCAACAACTCCGTGGCGCGGTAGTCCACCCCCACGCCGTACAGCACGCGCGGAACATGGTCGATCTCCTTGCCTTCAGTTGCCAGGGATGCGGCATCGGCTTTCTGGATTTCGGAACGCTGGAATGAGGCGGAGCCCCACCAGCTCAGGCTGCGATTGGGTTTGGCATTGAGTTCGAGGTCCAGGCCCTGGCGCCGGGTCTTGCCGATGTTTTCCGCGCCATTGCTCGGATCGTTGAGTTTACGGCGGGCTTCGTTACTGGCCGTCTGCTCCCAGAGGGCGACGCGCCCGCCCCACACGGCACCGGCCTGAAACCTCACGCCCGTTTCCCAACCTTCGTTGATGGAAGGCGCCAGATCGGTGACATTGGAGACCTTGTACGAAGCCGTGCCGACGCCGACCTGAAACGTGCGTCCCCAATTGGCATACACCGACAGCGGTTCGGAAAGTGCGTAGATGGCGCTCAATTTCGGCTGCCTGATGAGGCCATAGTCGTTCATGTCGTAGGTAATGCCGTTCAGGTGGTTGGTGTAGCTCCCGTCGAGCTTGTCGACCCGGTAGGCAGGTATCAGCGTGAACTGCGGCGTTGGCTTGATCACCGCCTGGACAAAGCCCCCCGTGGTGTTGAAGTCAAACTGCTGATTCCGGGTCTGGGCCGTTCGCACTTGCAAAACCGTGCTGTAGCGGTCACTGTGGTTGTTTTGGCGCTCCGTGTCCAAGCCGCCCGAAAGTGAAACATTTCCCAGCGCGGTCTGTCCCAGGCGCCAGGTCAGCTGGGTTGATGCGCCGGTGTGGGTTTCTCCGACAAAACGTTCCTGCTGCGACGCGCCAGCCGAAAACCTCACATAACGCCGGTCATACAGGTCGCTCCAGTAGATCTGCCCCGTCGCATACAGCCGCTCGCTCAAGTCCGCTTCAGCCTGCACGGCAAGCTGGGACATCCGGCGCTTGTCCTCGTCGGTGGCGTTATGCGCGGGCGATTGCGTCGGATTGCTGCTCGCTTGCGCCGCCGTCAGGTAGCCCGCCTCCTGGGCGTTGACCTCGTGGTGCCGGGCGATCAAGCCCACACGCGCCCCGCCGTCCGTTTTCACAAACCATTTGCCGGAAAAGGTCTGGCTGTCCGCCTTGGCGTGATCGCGATAACCGTTGGTGGTTTGCTGGCTGACAGCGTAATTCTGCGTCACGCCGCCGTTGTCGATCCCCAGCGCGGCCTGGGCCTGCTCGCTTCCGAAGCTGCCAACCGTCAAGCGACCCTGGGTGTAATTTCCGCCGCGCCTGGTCGTGATGTTGACATTGCCTGCGATGTTATGCAGTCCATAACGGGGATCATTCGTGCCTTTGACGACCTCAAGCGACTCGATGTCGATAGGTGACGCCAGGTCGATGTAGGGCATGTTGCCGTCATTGCTGTTGCTGGGGACGCCATCAATCAGGAGTTTGACCGCATTGATCTCCCCCTCGCCGTTGAAGCCCCGCATGGACAGCTTGCCGGACGAAGTGCCTTGGCCAAATTGGGTCAGCATCACGCCCGGCACTTGGTCGAACAATTGCCAGTTGGAGGAAACCACCTTGTCTTCCAGCCGCTCCACCGGCACGATGTTCACGGAGGTCAGAATTTTTTGCGTACTCAGTGGCCCGCCGTTGGATGTCACGACGACTTCTCCCAGCGAAAGCGCCGTCGAATCGGCATCAGCGGCGGGGGCAATGTCTGCAAAAGAAAATCCCGAAAACGCCAGTGAAATTGAAACCACGATGGGTTTCAGCATGAATACTCTTTGTTGTTTCATCTCTCTGTCTTTCCATTAACTGTTCAAACCGCGAACACCAGCGGTGCGCGGCTGTCTGCATGAGGAATATGGAGGCGTCAAGTTCGCTGAGGGCTCGTCGTCCAAGTCCACGCGGGCCATGTCTTGGCGGAAAAGCAGATCTTCGTGAGGCAAGCGGGCTTGCCTGCCTTCCTTCCTTTGCGACGGCCACAACGACGCCATGCGCTCGAAACCGAGCGCTAAGCGAATATCACGGGGCCAGCCACAAGACCGCAGCCCGCGCGAAAGTTCAGCAGGAGATTTCAGGCGGTCCGCGCGAAGGCAATGGTGGGGCCGTAACGGCGACAATGTGCGCAGTCCGCCTCGGGTGCAGCGCATGCGCCAAGGGAGGGGCCTGGCCGAGTTGAGTGTTCAGCGCCGGTGGCGGGGCAATGATGGACGCACACAACGGACAGTCCAGCACGTGGCCAGTGGAAGAGGCATCCTCGTCACCGGCCACCACGAGCTTCATGCCGCCACCGCTTGAGCACACCAAGTCCATGGCCTTAGGATTGACCATGGGCGATGCAACTGCCGCGCCAATCGACAGCACAAACCACACCAGCACGAAACGGGTGAGATGGGTGAGACGAAAGCGAAGAGATTGCATGGGTTGATTATGTACCGGGGACGGATGGCGACCGGATCACCGTCGATGACGCCCCGGACTCACATTTTAGAAAGAATCAGCCAAGTTCAGTCAATCGCTGGTTCTGCCACGCCGTCAACCGCGCAATATCTTCCATATCCTGCGCCGACAGCTTCGGCCCCGGCTTGCGCACCGCCAGGCCGATGTTGGCCCGGGCCAGCGGCAGGTAGGCGTCGGTAAGCTCTTCCGGTAGGAACAAGCCGCCGCCGTTGCTGGTAAGGATGGAGATGCGGTGCAACTCGCCCTTGTCGCTGACGGCGCGGAGGGCCGAGAGTTTGGTCAGGCCGGGGCAGTCCTCGTGCTTGAGCATGACGCAGGTCGGTGAGTTCTTCAGGATTTTCAGGATGACGCCAGTGGCCATCTGCACGCCGGTGGCTACCGGGTGGTCTTGCAGCACCCAGGGCACGTCCAGCCCCAGCGTCTCGTTGACCATGTCGAAGTAGGCCGTGATCTGGTCATCGGTGCGCACCGTGGACGGTAGCGCCACCCATCACGTCCGAGGCACCCAGATCCATCACGCTCTGGGTGAGTTCGCGCATCGGCGCGAAGCCCGGCGCCGACGCGCCCACCACCACCGGCACGCGCCCGTTCACGCGCGCCAGCACCTGTCTGACGAAGGTGCGCGACTCCTCCATGGTGAGCTTGGGCGCCTCGTCCATGATGCCCAGCACAGTCAGCCCAATGACGCCTTTTTTTCAAACAGAAGTCCACCATGCTGTCGGTACTGGCGCAGATTGAGCGCGCCGCTGTCGGTGAACTGCGTCACGGTGATCAGGTACACGCCCTTGGCGGAAGCATCCAGTTGGCTCATTTTCATCTCCTGTTATTCAAATAGTGGGGCCAAGCATAGCGTGGCAAAGCGGCTACCTCAGCCTCGCCGCCGGCCCAGCAGTGCCAGCGTCAGCAGGCCGATGAGCACAAAACACAGGAAGGACCAATTGGCAATCGAACCTCCGAGCAAGGTCCAATCCACCTGAGTGCAGTCGCCACCACCTTTGAAAATCATGGGGATGGCGCGTTGCAACGGGAAGGTCTCAATCATGCCGTAAAAATCGCGTCCGCAGGACACCACCTCGGGTGGATACCATTGCAGCCAGCTCTGCCGGGCCGCCACAAAGGCGCCAAAACCGGCAGCCAGCAGCAGCAGCGCGGCGCCGCCAACATGCAGGATTTTTTTATCGCTGACTCCGCTCAAACCCGAGACAATCGCTATAAAAACAAGAGTGTAGCGCTGGACGATGCACATCGGGCAGGGCTCCAGCCCCACCCCATGCTGCAAGTACAGGCCAAACGCCAACAGGCCAACGCACACCGCGCTGAGCAGCGCAAAGACGCGACGTGGCGCGTTGTCCAGCCAGGCGGTCACACCCTGCAACATCACGGACTCACCCTGCTGCCGCCTGGTCCGCATCCTTGCAGGACGGCGCGCACACCGCCTGGGACTTGCCAAGAATCTTGCGCGTGACCATCTGCGAGCGGGCGCGATGCTTGCCACACAGAAAACACGACATGGTCGCGGCCCCGAACGACGTTGCCGCCGTGAAGGGAGAACCCGATACTTTGGATTTGTAACGCAGGCCGTCGGCCAGCATTTTCGTTTTGGTGTCAGCTTTTGCCATAGGCCGTATTTTACTTCGGCTGGCGCATGGCGGGGTACATCATGGTTTTGAACCACCCACCGGACGGTCACTGAAAGCTTGCTAAAGTCACCACTTTCACAAGAATTCGGAAAAGGCTTCAAATGACACGCACTGTAAATTGCATCAAACTCGGCAAGGAAGCCGAAGGGCTGGATTTTCCGCCCTACCCCGGCGAACTCGGCAAGCGCATTTGGGAGAACGTGAGCAAGGAGGCCTGGGCGGCCTGGCTCAAGCATCAGACCATGCTGGTCAATGAAAACCGCCTGAGCCTGGCCGACGCGCGGGCACGCCAGTACTTGGCACGCCAGATGGAAAACCACTTTTTTGGCGAAGGTGCCGACGCCGCGCAGGGCTACGTCCCGCCCAGCGCTTGAAATCCCTGGCGCATGGCTGAGCCGGAAGCCGTCGACCTGTTGCAGGGCTGCGGTCTGCCGCGGGCGTGGGCCGGGCAAAACGCCTGGCGCATTCTCGACACCGGGTTTGAGCGCGGCCTGCCTTTCCTGAACACCTGGCGCGCCTGGAAAAACGATCCACAGCGGCCCCGCCTGCTGCACTACGTGGCGCTGACCAGCGCGCCCCCCAAACCTGACGAGCTGCTGGCCTGTGCCGCGCCCATTTCCGACCTGAAGGAACTGGCCCAGGCGCTGAGGCCACAGTGGTTCGGGCTGCTGCCCGGCTTTCACCGTCTGACGCTGGAGGGCGGTCAGGTGTTGTTGACGCTGTGCGTGGGCGAGGTGACGGCCCTGCTGCGGGAGCAGCGCTTTGTCGCCGATGCGATTTACCTCAACACGCCCGACCCCGATGGCGCTGCAGTTTTGCCCTGGAATAGCTGGACGTTCAAGGCCCTGGCGCGCTGCTGCCGGCGCGGCACCCGACTGGCGAGCACGTCCGAAGCCGCTGGCCTGCACGCCGGTTTGACCCAGTGCGGATTTGAACTGGAGGCGCGCCAGAGCGCCCCGGCAACCGGCGGCTTGAGTGGCCAGTTCAACCCGCGCTGGACCATCAAACATACGCGAGACCCGGCGCCCGGCCATCCCGTCGAGCCAGGCAGCTGCGCCGTCATCGGCGCCGGGCTGGCAGGCGCCAGTGTCGCGGCAACGCTGGCGCGGCGCGGCTGGCAGGTGCGGGTGCTCGACCAGGCGCGGGCACCTGCCGCCGGCGCTTCCGGGTTGCCGGCGGGCCTGGTGGTACCCCATGTGTCGGGCGACGATTGCACGCTGTCACGCCTGTCACGCAGTGGCGTTCGCCTGATGCTGCAACAAGCCCGCAGCCTGCTGCGTCCGGGGCAGGACTGGAACGCCACGGGCACACTGGAACGCCACCTGGATGGCTCTGCGGGCTTGCCGCTCCGCTGGTCAACGACAGGGCAGGACTGGTCGCACCCAGCACCACCAGAGACCACAACGCACGGGAAGCCGGCAATTTGGCACAAACAGGCGGCGTGGCTCAAACCGGCCCAACTGGTGCAGGCCTGGCTGGCACAACCCGGCGTCACTTTTCAGGGCGGTGCCAGGGTGGATGCCCTTCGCCCGGACGGCGATCAATGGGCGCTGCTGGACGCGCAGGGCCAGGTGCTCGCCCGCGCCGACCGGGTGGTCTTCGCCAACGCCGGCGGTGCCCTGCCGCTGCTTGAAACACTGCAAACCACCCAGCCCTCCCTGGGCCTGCGCCTTGACCAATTACCCGCCCTGCACGGTGTGCGGGGCCAATTGTCGTGGGCTCTGCATCAGGACACGGCGGAGGAGGCCTTCCCGCCTTTTCCGGTCAACGGCGCGGGCAGTGTGATCCCCGGAATTCCGGTCGACGGCGCCGCACCTGCGGCGCGCGCCTGGTTTGTCGGCTCCAGTTACCAGCCCGACACGCAGCCGGCCTTACCGGAAGGGGAAAATCACGCCGCCAACCTGGCACGGCTGCAACAATTGCTGCCAGCGCTGGGGCAAGCCCTGGCACCCCGGTTCGCTGCGGGCGCCGTCCAGGCCTGGAGCAACACGCGTTGCGTCAGCGCCGATCGCCTGCCGCTGGTAGGGCCGCTGTACCAGGCAGACAGGCCGGGGCTGTGGATTTGTGCCGGCATGGGTTCGCGCGGTCTGAGTTTTTCAATGCTGTGCGCCGAATTGCTGGCGGCCCGCTGGGGAGCTGAACCGCTGCCGGTGGAGGCGGGATTGGCCAACGCCCTGAACGCCCTGCGTGCCAACGCGGCGCCTTGAGCTCATTGCTGAACCGGCGCAGGTTCCGGCGCAGCACACCTTGGCGAGTAGCTTTCAAGCCTCACCCCTCTTAATATCAAAATTGCATATAAACATCACGTAAATGTAGTTTGCAACATAAGGATGAGCGACTAAAGTCTGCACCCATGCATGACCTTGCGTTTATTTTTGCCGGTTTTTTTGTCGGAATTGTCGTCGGGCTCACCGGCATCGGGGGGGGCTCGCTCATGACGCCAATCCTGATCTTCTTTTTTGACGTCAAACCTTATCTGGCCGTCGGCACCGACCTGTTGTTCGCCGCATTCACCAAGATGGGGGGCACCGTCAGGCTGGCGCGGGCCCGCTTGGTGGATTGGCGCGTGGTGTTTCACCTGTCGGCCGGCAGCATTCCCGCCGCTCTGATCACCCTGTTTGTGCTCAGCCAGGTCGGCGCCGCCAGCGCCAGGGTGCAAGGTCTGATGACCACCACCCTGGGGGTCGCCCTGCTGCTGACGGCTGCGGCCACCTTGTACAAGGCGTTGCGCGGCCGGGCCGCTCCGACCACGGTGGTCCGCGGCCAGGAAGTGCTGGCGGCGACGCCGCGCCACTGGAGCCTGCCGCTGCTGTTTGGCGCGGTCATCGGCACTCTGGTCACACTAACCTCGGTGGGCGCCGGGGCCATCGGCGTCACCGTGCTGATGCTCCTGTACCCACTGCTGCCGCTGCCGCGCATTGTGGCGGCCGACATTGCCTACGCCGTGCCGCTGACGCTGGTGGCCGGCCTGGGACACGCCTCGCTCGGCTCGGTGGACTGGCCCCTGCTGGTCAAACTGCTGGCCGGTTCGCTGCCCGGCATCTGGATCGGCTCGCACCTGATCTCGCGCATCCCGGAACGGGTCATCCGCTCCCTGCTGTCCGTGCTGCTGGCCTACGCCGGTGCGAAATTGATTACTTTGTGAAACCCTGCGGGAGCAACCGAAGCGCAATGTAGCGCCGTCCGCAACTGACCAGAACCCACCCTTCATCAAGATGTACCACTACACCGATTTTGACCGCCAGTTCATTCGCAATCGCGCCGCGCAGCACCGCGATCAGCTGGAGCGCAACCTGGCCGGCCTTCTCAGCGATGACGAGTTTCGCCCCCTGCGCCTGCAAAATGGCTGGTACATCCAGCGCTACGCGCCCATGCTGCGCGTGGCCGTGCCCTATGGCGAGCTGGCAAGCGCCCAGTTGCGCGTACTGGCCCGCATTGCCCGCGAGTACGACCAGCCCAGCAAGGAAGTGTTCGACACCGCCATCGGCGCCCAGGCCGCCTGGGGCACCACCCACCTGCCGGTGGGCTACGGTCACTTCACCACCCGGCAAAACGTGCAATTCAACTGGATCCCGCTGGCCAGGAGCGCCGACGTGATGGACCTGCTGGCCACGGTGGACATGCACGGCATCCAGACCAGCGGCAACTGCATCCGCAACATCACCAGCGACGAGCTGGCCGGCATTGCGCCCGACGAAATTGCCGATCCGCGCCCGTTCGCCGAAATCCTGCGCCAATGGAGCACGCTGCACCCCGAATTCGCATTTTTGCCGCGCAAGTTCAAGATCGCCATCACCGGCGCCACCGAGGACCGCGCCGCCACCCGTTGGCATGACGTCGGCCTGCACCTGGTCCGAAGCGAGGCGGGCGACGCGACGCTTGGTGTCGCCCCCGGCGATCTGGGCTTTCGCGTGCTGGTGGGCGGCGGCATGGGCCGCACGCCGGTCATCGGCACGGTAATTCGTGAGTTCCTGCCCTGGAGCCAGATCATGAATTACCTGGAGGCGGTGGTGCGCGTCTACAACCGCTGGGGCCGGCGCGACAACATGTACAAGGCACGTATCAAGATTCTGGTGAAGGCCGAAGGCCAGCGCTACATCGACGAGGTGGAGGCGGAGTACCAGCAGATCCTGACGGTGGACGGCGCGCCGCACACCATCACCCAGGCGGAGCTGGACCGCGTTTCGGCATCGTTTGTGCCGCCCGCCCTCGTGGGGTCGGCGCGGACCACGACCAGGCCCGTAACCATCCCCGCGGAACGCCAGGGCGACTACGCGCGCTGGATCAAGCAGAACGTGGCAGCGCACAAGGACCCGGCCCTGCGCGCCGTCACCTTGTCCTTCAAGCGTCTGGGCCAGGCCCCCGGGGATGCCGATGCCGATCAGCTCGACACCGCCGCCGCCCTGGCCGATGAGTTCAGCGCCGGCGAAGTACGCGTGACGCACGACCAGAACCTGCTGCTGCCCTGGGTGCATGAGGCTGACCTGCCTGCCCTGTGGGTGGCGGCCAGCCGCGCCGGTCTGGCCCGCAGCAATGTGCGCCTGCTGACTGACATGATTGCCTGCCCCGGCGGCGACTTCTGCGCACTGGCCAATGCCCGATCCATCCCGATTGCCGCCGCCATCACCGAGCGCTACCAGGACATGGACGAGCTGCACGACCTGGGCGAGATCGACCTGCACATCAGCGGCTGCATCAACTCCTGCGGCCACCACCACAGCGGCCACGTCGGCATCCTGGGCGTGGACAAGGACGGCAAGGAGTGGTATCAGGTATCCTTGGGCGGCTCCGATGGTTCTGCGCTCAGCGGCGCCGCTGCGGCCGGCCGGGTGGTCGGCCCATCCTTTGGCGCGGCGGAAGTGCCCGGCGTGATCGAAGCACTGCTCGACACTTTCCGCCAGCACCGCACCGGCCGCGAGACCTTTATCGACACCCTCAGGCGCGTCGGCTTTGACACTTTCAAGGCAGCCGCCAACTCAGCCCGCCTGGCCGACAAACACGAAGACCTGCATGCGCTCCCGAAGGCCAGCGGCTATGCCAAAGACGCCCAGGAAGCCTGAAGAGAAGAAAAAACAGAGAAATCACCATGAAACTGATCACAGCCTCTGAAAACTCCGCCAGCGGCGCTCGTGCAAAAGGCCCCGGCATTGTGGAACTCGCCAACACCGAGGACCCGCGCGCCCTGTCGCTGGCGGGCGTGACGCGCATTGACCTGCACTTTCCCAAATTCACCGATGGCCGCGCCTTCAGCCAGGCTTTTTTGCTGCGCCGCCGCCTCGGCTTCAAGGGCGAGATCCGCGCCACCGGCGACGTGCTGATTGACCAGCTGGTGCAAATGGAACGTACCGGCTTTGACGCGGCCGTGCTGCGCGATGACCAGAACCTGGACCTGGCCCAGGCCCAGTTTGCGCGCTACCGCGGCTTCTACCAGGGCGATGCGGTCACGCCGCAGCCCGCGTTTGCCCGCGCAGGAGCCGTCGCATGAGCAGCGCAGACAACGCCAACGCGAGCCGCTTTGCGGTCCAGCCGCAACCCGCGGGGCGCGCCATCGAACTCAACGCCCGGCCCAGCAGTGACTACGCCCTCAAGCTGGCCGAGGCGCAGGACGTGCTGACCCGGGCCGCCACCCGATACGCCGGAGCGAATGGCGCCGCCGCAACGCTCACCCAAGCCTCCAGCCTGGGCGCCGAAGACGTGGTGATCAGCCACCTGATCAACAGCCTGCAGCTCGACATTGGCATCTTCGTGCTGGAAACCGGCCGCCTGCACACCGAAACCCTGGCCTTGCTGGCGCAATTCAAGGCCACGTCGCGCGCGCCTGTGACCGTCTACACGCCGGTGCATGAGGCTGTGGTCCAGTTCGTGGCGCGCGAGGGTGCCGATGCGATGTACAAAAGCGTTACGCTTCGCAAAGCCTGCTGCGGCATCCGCAAGATGGAGCCGCTGGCGCGCGCCCTTGCGGGCAAGGACGCCTGGATCACCGGCCTGCGCCGCGAGCAAAGCGGTGCGCGCGCCGACGTGCCGCTGGTGGATTCTTCGGAGCCACGCACCAAGATCAACCCCCTGGCCAACTGGAGCTGGGGCGACGTGTGGCACTACATCCGCGAAAACAAGGTGGCCTACAACCCGCTGCACGACCAGTTTTTCCCCAGCATCGGCTGCGAGCCCTGCACCCGCGCCATCAGCCTGGGTGAAGACTTCCGCTCCGGGCGCTGGTGGTGGGAAGACGAAAGTGCGAAAGAATGCGGCTTGCACGTCAAACACGAAGAAACCAAAGCATGAACGCCATGACCGACACCAGCCATTTCAACCAACTCTCCAACCAGCACCTGGACGCGCTGGAAGAAGAAACCATCTTCATCCTGCGCGAAGTCGCCGCCGCCTTTGAGCGCCCCGCCCTGCTGTTCTCCGGCGGCAAGGATTCCCTTGTGATGCTCAAGTGCGCGGAAAAAGCCTTCGGTGCGGGCCGCATCCCCTACCCGCTGCTGATGATCGACACCGGCCACAACTTCCATGAAGTGACCGATTTCCGCGACGCCCGGGCCAGGGAACTCGGCGCCGAACTGATCGTGCGCAATGTGGAGGACTCCATGGCACGCGGCACCGTGCGCCTGGCCCACCCCGGCGAATCGCGCAATGTGCATCAGTCGGTCACTCTTTTGGAGGCCATCGACGAATTCCGTTTTGACGCGCTGATCGGCGGCGCCCGGCGCGACGAGGAAAAAGCCCGCGCCAAGGAGCGCATTTTTTCGCACCGCGACAACTTCGGCCAGTGGCAGCCCAAAGCGCAGCGCCCCGAACTGTGGACCCTGTTCAACACCCGGCTGCAACCCGGCGAACACTTTCGCGTGTTCCCGATTTCCAACTGGACCGAGCTGGATGTCTGGCAATACATTGAGCGCGAGCAGATCGCCCTGCCCTCGCTCTACTACACCCACCAGCGTGACGTGGTGGAACGCAAAGGCCTGCTGGTACCGGTCACACCACTGACACCGGCACGCGAAGGTGAAGCCATTGTGTCGCGCGACGTGCGCTTTCGCACCGTGGGCGACATCACCTGCACCTGCCCGGTGGAAAGCATGGCCGCCACGGCGGCCGAGATCGTGATCGAAACGCTGGCGGCGGACGTGAGCGAGCGCGGCGCCACCCGCATGGACGACAAAACTTCCGAGGCTTCCATGGAGAAGCGCAAAAAAGACGGGTATTTCTGATGAGAACGACTGATTTGATAGCTGCCAGCAAAATCGCAGCAAGCACCAATGGTCAAAACGACCACGTCGCTGCGCTGCGCTTCATCACCTGCGGTTCGGTTGACGACGGCAAGAGCACCCTGATCGGCCGCCTGCTGGTGGACAGCCGTGCCGTGCTGCAAGACCACCTGGCCGGCGTGCAGCGCGGCGGCGAAACCGATCTGGCCCTGCTGACCGACGGCCTGAGTGCCGAGCGCGAGCAGGGCATCACCATCGATGTAGCCTACCGCTACTTCGCCACCGAGGCGCGCAAATTCATCATCGGCGACGCGCCCGGCCACGAGCAGTACACGCGCAACATGGTCACCGCCGCGAGCAGCGCCGACGCCGCCGTGGTGCTGGTCGACGCCACCAAGCTCGACTGGCAAAACCCGCAACTCAGCCTGCTGCCGCAAACCCGTCGCCACTCCCTGTTGGCACACTTGCTGCGCGTGCATTCGCTGGTGTTTGCCGTCAACAAGCTCGACGCCGTGGCCGACCCGGCCCTGGCCTGGCAGCACATTCGCGCCGCGCTCGCGGCCTTTGCCCGGACGGCGGGCATTGCCGTGCATGCCACTGTGCCCGTGTCGGCGCTCAAGGGCTGGAACGTGGTCGATGCCCAGCCCGGCTGGTGCGGCTACGACGGCCCGACGCTGCTGCAAGTGCTGGAGTTGCTGCCCAACACACCGGCCGACACCGGCCTGCCACTGGCCCTGCCGGTGCAATGGGTGGAGAAATTCTCCGCCTCGTCCGACACGTCCCAAGGCCGCCGCGTGTTCTGGGGCCGCGTGGCTGCGGGCCGCGTGGCACCGGGCATGGAGGTGCAGATTTTCCCCAGCGGCCTGACGGCACGCGTGGCGCAGGTGCTGGACCATGTTCGCCGCCCCGGCGAGGTGCCTGCGGGCCTGAGCGCCGGCGTCATCCTCGACCGCGAAGTCGACGTGTCGCGCGGCGACTGGCTGCTGGCCGTTGCACCAACCACCGGGGCCGCCGACGAATTCGACACCCCGAGCGGCCCCTTCAACCCCGGCCGCGAGCTCAAGGCCACCGTGGCCTGGATGGACGACGAGCCGCTGGTGGCGGGTCGCGTGTACTGGGCCTTGCACGGGCACCGCTGGATCAAGGCAAAAATCAGGCGGATCGTGCATAAACTGGACATCAACACACTGGCGCAAGAAGACGCCAGCCAGCTCGATGCCAATGCCATCGGCCATGTGGAGTTGATACTGCAAGAAGCCGTTGCAACCCTGCCCTACAGCCGCTCGCGCGTACTGGGCTCGCTGATTTTGGTGGACACGGCGTCGCATAAAACAGCGGGGGCCGTGCTGATCAATTGACTCAACTCAAACGACCCGTTCGCCCGCAAGACCCAACTGACTCAACCAGATATGGAAACCCAATAAAATCCGGGGTTTCCTCCCATTCGTCGAAAACCAAAATATGACACATACCGTCACCGAAGCCTGTATCAAGTGCAAGTACACCGATTGCGTCGACGTTTGCCCCGTGGACTGCTTCCGTGAGGGCCCCAACTTCCTGACCATCGACCCCGATGAGTGCATCGACTGCGCGGTGTGCATTCCCGAATGCCCGGTGAACGCCATCTACGCCGAAGAGGACGTGCCGGCCGACCAGCAGCACATGACCCAGCTCAACGCCGAGCTGGCCAAGCTGCCCACCTGGAAAAGCATCACCAAACGCAAGGCGCCGCTGCCGGACGCCGACGACTGGAAAGACAAGACCGGCAAGCTCCCCCTGCTCATCAAATAAGTTGCATAAAGTGATGGAACCTCAATTGAACCAAGAAGTGGTCAATACCGCACAGGCCGCTGATGGCCCCATTGAAACCGATGCCGTCATCGTGGGCGCGGGCCCGGTGGGCCTGTTTCAGGTGTTCGAACTCGGATTACTGGAAATCAAGGCGCATGTCATCGATTCACTCGCCTACCCCGGCGGTCAGTGCGTCGAGTTGTACCCGGACAAGCCGATTTATGACATTCCCGCCGTGCCGGTATGCACCGGCCAGGAATTGACCGACAACCTGCTCAAACAGATCGAGCCCTTTGGCGCCACCTTTCACTTCGGCCAGGAAGTCACCACCGTGCGGAAGCAGGACGATGGCCGGTTCTTCGTCGAGACCTCGAAAGGCACCCGCTTTCTGAGCAAAACCATTTTCATTGCCGCCGGTGTGGGGGCTTTCCAGCCCCGCACGCTCAAGGTCGACGGCCTGGACGCCTTTGAAGACTCGCAACTGTTCTACCGCGTCAAAAACCCCGATGACTTCGCCGGTAAAAACCTGGTGATCGTCGGCGGCGGCGACTCCGCACTCGACTGGGCGCTGGACTTTGTCAAGGACAGCCCGCACAAGGCCGCCAGCGTCATCCTGGTTCACCGCCGCGACGGCTTCAAGGCGGCACCGGCGAGCGTGGCCAAGATGAGAGAGTTGTGCGACGCCTATGAGATGCAATTCATCATCGGCCAGGTGACCGGCTATGAAGAGAGCAACGGCAAACTCAGCGGCGCCAAAGTCACCGGCGCCGATGGCGTCACCCGCGTGGTGCCGCTGGACGTCTTGCTGGTGTTCTTTGGCCTGAGCCCCAAGCTCGGCCCCATTGCCGAGTGGGGGCTGGACATCGAGCGCAAGCAGGTCAAGGTCGACACCGAAAAATTCTCCACCAGCGTGCCGGGCATTTTTGCGGTGGGCGACATCAACATCTATCCGGGCAAGAAAAAACTGATCCTGAGCGGCTTTCACGAATGCGCGCTGGCCGCCTTCGGGGCCATGCCGATCATCCAGCCGGAAAAGAAAGTGTTCCTGCAATACACCACCACCAGCCCCAAGCTGCACAAGGTGCTGGGCGTTGAAACGCCGGTTTTTGACTGAACAGGACCTGGACCAGGTCCACCTGCCAACGGGTTTGCCGGGAGCACATGGATGGCAAGGACTCACATGAACATCGTCATCCTGGGCGCCGGTCTGATGGGGCGGCTGCTGGCATGCCAGCTGGCGCGCGCGGGGCATGCCGTCGAGCTGTTCGACGCTGGTGGCCCGGATGCCCTGAATTCGGCCGCCCGCGCTGCGGCCGCCATGCTGGCGCCACTGGCGGAATCGGCAATCACCGAAACCTCCGTGGTGCAGATGGGAGTTCATGGGTTGCAGCGCTGGCCGGCTCTGCTGGCACAACTCGATGAACCGGTTTTCTTCCAGCAGCAGGGCACACTGATTCTGTGGCACCGCCAGGACGTGGCGCAAGCCGAGCGTTTTACGCGCCAGCTCGACGCCACCTGTTTGGCATTGCCCGACCTGCCCGCAGCGCAGCGGCTTGATGCTGCGGGCGTGGCACAACTGGAACCTTCGCTCGGGACGCGCTTTACCCAGGGCCTGTATCTGCCGAGCGAGGGGCAACTGGACAATCACCAGTTGCTCGACGCCCTGCTGCATCAGCTCCAGGGTCTGGGCGCCAAACTGAACTGGCACAGTCCACGCGCCGTTGGCGACTTCGCGCCCGGGCAAACCGGGCAACCGGACTGGGTGTTCGACTGTCGCGGACTGGGCGCGCGCGAACAATGGCCCGCCCTGCGCGGGGTGCGCGGCGAGGTCATCATGCTGCATGCGCCGGAAGTCAGGCTGACGCGCCCGACCCGTCTGATCCACCCGCGCTACCCCATCTACATCGCGCCCAAACAGAATGGCATTTTTCGCATCGGCGCGACGGAAATTGAATCGGACGACCTGTCGCCCATGAGCGTGCGCTCAACGCTGGAGCTGCTCAGCGCCGCCTATTCGGTGGACAGCGGCTTTGCCGAGGCGCGCATCCTGGACCTGGTGACACAATGCCGCCCGGCGCTGCCGGACAACCTGCCCGTCATCCGCCGGCTCGGGAAGCGGGTGCTGCAAATCAACGGCTTGTACCGGCACGGCTTCATGATTGCCCCGGCGCTGCTGGACGTGGCGATGGAATTGTTCCACACCGGTTCGTCGGCGCTGGCCGACCGGCTTTCCCTGTCGATCCAGCAGGCGCACGACTGAATCCATGAACATCTTCATCAACCAGATGGCACGCGAACTTCCGGCGGGCGCAACGCTGGCCGACGCGATAGCCCTGCTACAGGCGCGGCCGCCCTTTGCCGCCGCCGTCAACCTGCAGTTCGTCCCCAACACCCGGTACGCCCAGCAACTGCTCCAGCCCGATGACCGCATCGACATCATCTTTCCGGTCACCGGGGGTTAACCCAACCACACCATGACCACCGACCCTTGCACTGACGACAACGCCGACCCGCTGGTTCTGTACGGCCAGACCTTTCGGAGCCGCCTGCTGCTGGGAACTTCACGCTACCCGTCGCCCAGCATACTGGAGGCGGCGGTGCGCCAGGCCAGCCCGGCCATGCTCACCGCCTCGCTGCGCCGGCAAAATGCTGCAGCCGATGGCAGCAACCGCTTCTGGGAAATGTTGCGCCAGCTGGGTGTGCCAGTGCTGCCCAACACGGCCGGCTGCCACAGCATTCAGGAGGTCATCACCACCGCCCAGATGGCGCGCGAAGTGTTTGAAACTCCGTGGATCAAGCTGGAACTCATCGGTGACGACTACACCTTGCAGCCCGACACCCTGAACCTGGTGGAGGCCGCCGGCCGGCTGATCAAGGAGGGCTTCAAGGTGCTGCCCTACTGCACCGAAGACCTGGTCGTGTGCCAGCGCCTGGTGGACGCCGGTTGCCAGGCCATCATGCCGTGGGCGGCACCCAT